>JABSRX010000002.1 GCA_013214695.1 Rhizobiaceae bacterium
ACTGGCATTAGTGATATTATGTGTAGGATAGGTGGTAGGCTTTGAAGCGTGGGCGCCAGCTCGCGTGGAGCCATCCTTGAAATACCACCCTTACTATTATTGATGTCTAACCGCGGCCCGTTATCCGGGTCCGGGACATTGTGTGGCGGGTAGTTTGACTGGGGCGGTCGCCTCCCAAAGAGTAACGGAGGCGCGCGATGGTTGGCTCAGTCCGGTCGGAAATCGGACGTCGAGTGCAATGGCATAAGCCAGCCTGACTGCGAGACTGACAAGTCGAGCAGAGACGAAAGTCGGTCATAGTGATCCGGTGGTCCCGCGTGGAAGGGCCATCGCTCAACGGATAAAAGGTACGCCGGGGATAACAGGCTGATGACCCCCAAGAGTCCATATCGACGGGGTTGTTTGGCACCTCGATGTCGGCTCATCGCATCCTGGGGCTGGAGCAGGTCCCAAGGGTTTGGCTGTTCGCCAATTAAAGCGGTACGTGAGCTGGGTTCAGAACGTCGTGAGACAGTTCGGTCCCTATCTGCCGTGGGTGTAGGAATATTGACAGGATCTGTCCCTAGTACGAGAGGACCGGGATGGACGTATCACTGGTGGACCTGTTGTGGCGCCAGCCGCATTGCAGGGTAGCTATATACGGAATAGATAACCGCTGAAGGCATCTAAGCGGGAAACTAACCTGAAAACGAGTATTCCCTGAGAGTCGTCGAAGACTACGACGTTGATAGGCTGGGTGTGGAAGCGCGGCAACGTGTGAAGCTTACCAGTACTAATAGCTCGATCGGCTTGATCGTTCTCATTATTTGTGACCATCACCTCGGTGATGAGTGGCCAACAATCAATTCCAGTTTCACGTTTATGCAAATGCGTTTTGCTGACCTGGTGGTTATTGCGAGGTGGCTGCACCCGATCCCATCCCGAACTCGGAAGTGAAACGCCTCAGCGCCGATGGTACTTTGTCTTAAGGCACGGGAGAGTAGGTCGCTGCCAGGTCTGCCAAACGCATTTGTGAAAAATCTCTACAAACCCATTAAAAAACCCGTCGCATAACTATGCGGCGGGTTTTTTGCGTGTATAAGGCCCGTAAACGAGATATCTGGACCAAATTGCCATGAATACCCAGCCGCAGTCGAACGCCATCATGCTTGAAGTGGGCGCCGGCGAAATGATTGATAAGATTACCATTCTGGTGATCAAGTCGGAACGCATCGCCGATCCCGACAAGCTCAAAAACGTTCGTCACGAGTTGGAAGTGCTGCAAACGGCCAAGGCTGAGAACGTCGTCTCATCTCCCGAGCTGGAGAAGCTCGAAGCCGAGTTGAAGGCGGTCAACGAAGCGCTGTGGGAAATCGAAGACGATATCCGTCAATGCGAGGCCGATCGCGATTTTGGCGAAAAATTCATTGCGCTGGCCCGATCAGTCTACAAACAGAACGATAAGCGCGCCGCGCTGAAGAAGGACATCAACCTGCTGGTTGGCTCCGCCATCATCGAAGAAAAATCCTACACAGAATTCAATTGATCGGCAGTCTTTCGCGCACCGCCTGCAAGACGGTCTCCACGCTGAGATCTGCCAGTACAGGCACATCAATCGCATCCAGATTGCGGGCGGTGATGCTGGCGGCTGCTACAGAGGAATGACCGCCATAGAGCGCCAACCCGGGTCGGTCCAAGTGGCTTGCCACATGGGTTGGACCGGTGTCATTGCCGATTACAAAATCCGATACCCTCAGCACACCGGCGAGATCAAACCAGTTCAAAAATGAGCCACCGGTGAGTGTCTTGCCAGGAATTTGGCTGAAGGCCTCCACCTCATCCGGCCCTGGCACTGTGGCCACCTCATAACCATCGTCCAACAGCGCCTGTGCCAATTCAGCATAATAGGGCCAGCGCCGCTTTTCGTGCGAACAACCGGGCACTAAAGTGACCAATGGGGCGCCTACTTTAGCCTCTTTCAGAATTTCTGACACGTCATTGGCAAACCATTGAATGTCAGGCCGCCGTGCATGTTCATGCTGCAGGCCGGACTTCTTCAATTGGCCATATTTGCGCTCAAGGCTGGGCATCGATTTGGGAAATTCGGAATCGGCCTTTTTGGCATCTTTGATGAATGACCATTTGGGACCGGGCAGCAAAAGGCTACGATAAAAGGCGGTGCGCGAAGAATTTTGCAGATCGACCACATAGTCTGGACTAAACGCTCGCAGCTTGCTCCGCAACTGCAACATTAGGTCAATGCGCCAGCGCGGCTCGCGTGTATCAGTGATCGCCCCGTCAACGAAGGGGCAACGGTTCCAGATTTTGACGAATGCCGGCTCGGTCAAGACCTGGATCTCGGCGTTTGGGAAGCTCTCACGGATATCTTGCATCGCCCCCTGGGCCATGATGACATCGCCGAAGGCGCCATGCTTGATCACCAGCACCCGCTTGAATTGGCTCAATGCTTCGCGGTCGATGGACACTGGACTCTCCCGTCCTGATTAAACCTGGCGGCCTATGGCCATGACAATTCGCATTCCTCTAACAGCCGAAAAGCCGCGATTCAACGATGAATCCTGGCCCACTAACGACCTCCTGTTGCATCGACTAAATTGGTCTCAGTTTTTCGATTGCTTCAAATAAGCCGCATTCTGGCGCAGGAAATGCAGCCGGTTCTGCATCTTCCGCAACAGATAGACCGGTGTTTGCAGCGGTGATGAACGCGCCATGCGGCGGCGGCTCAGAATGACCCCTGAATGCTTCCTGGAAAACGCGCCATTGGGATGGGCAACCGCCTCTTCAATCGTTCGCCCTATGACGTTTTGCAGATTATGTTCTTCCAAAACACGCCGTTTTGCCTCGCGAATGGCCAGCAGGCGCTGAGTATACCAGTCATCACGAATGGCGCGCTCCATGGTTTCAATCGAGCCAGAAACATCGCGCATATCGATCGGCACGAAGCTGTCTTCGGGGAAATAGTCGCAGGCATTGGGACATCCGGCATAAAAGGGCAGACAGAGACCCAGAAAGGCATCGGAGAGTTTTTCGGTCCAATGATGCTGGCCAATGTGATTTTCCAGCGCCACCGTATAGCGAAACTGGTCAAGACCCTTCGCCTTGATGTCGACAGGACGAAAATCCTTGCCAAACGCCTCAATCCGATCCGCAAAATGCTCGGCGATGGCGTGCGAAAACTCGTGGCGGAGTCGGTGGGTGGTGTGGCGTTGGGCCTTTTTGGACAGGAAGATGGAAAGGTCCTGCGTCTTTTGCGGCGCCGCGTCATCAGCTGGTACATCCTTGGCCGTGCCGTAATACCAAACCCCGATTGGTGGGCAGTCGATCCGACCAGCATGCCGGATATGCTCCGCTTCGTGACTGGTGAGGATATAGCGAAACTGGCTTAGATATTGGTCGCCATAATAGCGGATGGAACTGGGCTCATAAGTGATCAAAATGGTGTTTTCCGGCGAGCAGGCGAGCTCTTCCTGCGCGACGGAAAAACGTTCCGTCCCCTGTTTGGGCAGATCGTCATAAATCACCAGCCAATCATAATCGCGATCCGTGGGATCAAGGCAGAACTCCAATTGTGGATAACGATTTGGCAGGTCTGCGACCTCAAACCGGATGCGCGAGAGCAATTTGACGCGGATCTTTTGTGACATGGACAGAACTTCGACGGACCGCGAGGGCCCATGGGATTGGTTTGTCCCTGTTTAGCTATCAAATGCGGTAACTCAAAGCATTAAACCGAAATGACGCTTGATTGCATTGTCGACGTTACCGTCGTCGGCCTCCCTAATTGCACTATCGTGGCCTGCATGTCTGCTTAGGTTCGGTGCGTATGCGGACTGTTCAGGTGGCGCTGCTCCGCGCCAAAAGGAAGGTGACTGGCCAGGCAAAATAAAATGTCATGAAAGTGTCTTTGTCGGCGAAAATTGCCCTTCGCTGGGTTGATTTCCCCCCCAATTGTCGCCATATCTCGCGGGTCGCAAGACTTGGCGCGGGGTGGAGCAGCCCGGTAGCTCGTCAGGCTCATAACCTGAAGGTCGTAGGTTCAAATCCTACCCCCGCAACCAAAACCAAAAGCCCTCGTTTGATCGTCAAGCGAGGGCTTTTTGTTTGCCGCCTTAGGCCATGTAGCCCGCACTGCGCTTTTCAGGCATCCGGATTGGGTCCGCCGCTTTGAGCCATTCTTTGGAGCTCATGCTCTGTCACCGCACTGTCGTTCTGTGCTAACTTGGCGCCAGTAAACCGGGGGCAAGTGCGTGGAATTGAGTATTGAGGCGCGTCTGAATTATCAGGCGCCACAACCCTGTTGGGTGCTGTTGCAGATCGAAGCGGCGGAAACGCCCGGGCAGAAGCTTTTACAGCCTGAATTGCAAATCGCCGGCACGCTCTCCCTTAATCGCATTCATTCGGATGAAGGCATCGGAGAAAGGGTTTGGTTGCGCGTCGACGAGCGGTTGGACTGCACCTATCAAGCCACAGCTCAGCTCGATGGCGACAAGACAGAGATCGACGGTCTGCAGGCCAGCGCGCTGCACGATCTGCCGTCCGATACGGTCAAATACCTGCTGCCGTCGCGCTATTGTTCGGTGTTTGAATTCGACGATGTGCTGAACTCTGAATTCGGTTCCTTACGCGGGGGTGCCCAAATCGCTGCTATGGTGGACTGGGTCAGGCAAAGCCTGATTTACGATCCGGCAGCAAGCAACGCCACCACCACCGCCTGGCAGACCATTCAGCAGGGGCGGGGAGTCTGCCGCGACTTTGCCCATGTGCTGATTTCATTGGCCCGCGCCGCAGCGATTCCAGCCCGCTATGCCAGCGTATATTCCCCCGATGCCGTGCCGATGGACTTTCATGCCATTGTGCAGGTCTTCCTCGATGGTGCCTGGCGTGATGTCGATCCGTCCGGCCTGTCGCAGCCCGAACGCAATGCGTTGATCGGGGTCGGCAGGGATGCCACCGACGTGTCCTTCCTTACCTCCTATGGTGATCTCAATTTTATCAGTCAAAACGTTGATGTACGCCTGGTTTAAAGCGGTTTCTCGCCGCCTGCCATCTTGCCCCGCATCACAGAACGGGTAAGGTAACGCGATGAAGGAAGCGCAAGTCCATTTCGATGAAATGACCACCCAGGACGGTGGTGTCCGCTCCCCCTACAATCAATACGAAAAGTGGTTTGCGACCCAGGACGCGACGCGCTTGTCGAAGAAGTCGCGCGAAGCGGAAGCCTTTTTTAGACGTACCGGCATCACCTTCAATGTCTATGGCCAGGCGGCGGCGCAGGAACGTCTGATCCCGTTTGATTTGGTGCCCCGTATTCTGTCAAATCGTGAGTGGACCAAGCTGTCGCGCGGTATCGAACAACGGGTGCGGGCAATCAATGCTTTTTTACATGACATTTATAACCGTCAGGAGATCCTGCGTGCCGGGCGCGTGCCAGTCGAACTGATCGCGCAGAACGAAGCTTTCCTGCCGCAGATGATCGGCGTCACCCCACCGGGTCATGTCTACACCCATATTGTCGGCACTGACATCGTGCGTACCGGCGAAGGCGACTTCTTCGTACTGGAAGACAATGCCCGCACACCGTCGGGCGTTTCCTATATGCTGGAAAACCGCGAGACCATGCTGCAGATGTTCCCGGAACTGTTCAGCAAGATCAAGGTCAAGCCGGTCAGCGATTATCCGAAAAATCTGCGCAAGTCTTTGGCCGCCTGTGCTCCGCGCAACTGCAAGGGCAAGCCCACCGTCGCTGTCCTGACACCGGGCATTCACAACTCGGCCTATTTTGAACATTCGTTCCTGGCCGATCAGATGGGCGCTGAATTGGTGGAGGGCCATGACCTGCGGGTTATCGATGGTTGCATCGCCATGCGCACAACCCGCGGTTACAAGACGATTGATGTGCTGTACCGACGGGTTGACGACGATTATCTCGACCCGCTTAATTTCAGACCGGATTCGATGCTCGGCGTACCGGGCATCATGGACGTTTATCGGGCCGGCAACATCACCATTGCCAACGCGCCGGGTACCGGCATTGCCGACGACAAGGCGATCTATTCCTACATGCCGGATATCGTCGAATTCTATACCGGCGAAAAGGCATTGCTGAAGAATGTTGAGACCTACCGGTGTTCTGAACCGGATTCGCTTGCCTATGTGCTGGACAATCTGGCGGACCTGGTGGTCAAGGAAGTCCATGGATCCGGCGGATATGGCATGCTGGTGGGCCCGGCCGCCAGCAAGAAGGAACTTGCGGCATTTGCCGCCAAGCTGCGCGCCAAGCCAGACAATTACATCGCCCAACCGACCCTGTCGCTGTCGACTGTGCCGATCTTCGTCAAGAAGGGCCTGGCGCCCCGCCATGTCGATTTGCGCCCTTTCGTGTTGGTGTCGCCACAAGGCATCAACATCACGCCCGGAGGCTTGACGCGGGTAGCGTTGAAAGCCGGCTCTTTGGTGGTCAATTCGAGTCAGGGCGGCGGCACCAAAGACACCTGGGTATTGGAGGACTGATCCGATGCTGGGCAAAACCGCAGGCGGTCTGTTTTGGATGTTCCGCAATCTCGAGCGTAGCGAGAATACGGCACGCCTTGTCGAGGCCGGATTCCGCATTGCCCTGACCCGTTCGACTGACAGCGAAACCGAGTGGAAGTCGGTGGTCACCACCGCGGCCGTCAAAGACGGTTACATGCAGAAATACGATACGTTCAATGGCCCCAATGTGGTCGACTATCTGCTGCGCGACAAGGACAACCCATCGAGCGTGATTTCGGTCATCGAGAGCGCCCGCACCAACGCGCGCCTGGTCCGCACGGCTTTGACAACGGAAGTCTGGGAGGCGGTGAATGACAACTGGATGACCGTCAAGGACCTGTTGAAGCGGCCGGTGCGGGAAACCGAACTGCCCGCCGTCTTGGCCACCATCCGCCAGCAGAGCGCTTTGGTGCGCGGAGCACTGCACGGCACCATGCTGCGCAACGACATTTATGACTTTGCCCGTATCGGCACCTTCCTGGAACGGGCCGATAACACCGCACGCATTGTCGACGTCAAGTATTACACACTGTTGCCGTCGGCCAGTTTTGTCGGATCCTCGCTCGACAATGTGCAGTGGGAAACCATTTTGCGCTCGGTTTCGGCACACCGCGCCTTTCGCTGGCTTGATGAAAGCGAAATGACTTCGGCGGCGATTGCCGACTTCTTGATACTGGATCGGCGGTTGCCGCGCTCATTGCTGTTTTGCACCTCGCAACTGGTCTCCAATCTAGGCTTTCTGGAAGAAGACTATGGCCAGCGTCACACCTGCCATGACATGGCCGACGACCTGCGCGCCCGGTTGAAAGGGCGGGACATCAACGCGATCTTTGAATTTGGCCTGCACCAATTCCTGTTGGACTTCATCCGGGACAACAATGCGCTTGGGACACAAATTGAGGCCGACTATCGGTTCTACAGTTAGAGCGACCAGGTATCATGAGATTATCGATCACCCACAGAACCGAGTATGAATATGACGCGCCAGTCGATTATGCGCTGCAGCAGGTTCGGCTGACGCCGACCAGCAACAGCCAGCAGAACGTGCTTTCCTGGCAGGTCGACATCGAAGGTGGGCAGGAGGAGCTCAGCTTCACCGACCAGTACAAGAACCACACAATGATGGTCAGCATCATTCCCGGTGGCACCAAGGTGGTTTTGACCGCGTCGGGGGAAGTCGACACGCTCGACCAATCTGGTGTGTTGGGACCGGTCTATGGTTATGCCCCGCTATGGCATTTCAAACAGCATTCTGACCTGACCAAGCCGGGACGGGAAATCCGTAAATTGGCGCGCGGCGTTAAAGGGGAAGACGTGCTGGCCAGTCTGCACGCGTTGTCAGCGACTATTGCGGAAAACGTCACATATGAAGCCGGCAAGACCTATGCGGTGACCAGCGCCGAGCAGGCTATGGAGGGCGGATACGGGGTCTGTCAGGACCATGCGCAGATTTTCATTGCCGCAGCGCGCACCGCCGGCGTACCTGCACGCTATGTCAGCGGCTATCTAATGATGAACGACCGGGTCGATCAGGACGCCAGCCACGCTTGGGCCGAAGCCCATGTGGACGGCCTTGGCTGGGTCGGGTTTGACGTTTCCAACGGCATTTCGCCGGATGAGCGCTATGTGCGCATTGCTGTCGGCTTGGACTACCGCGATGCAGCGCCGGTTTCCGGCATGCGCATGGGGACGGCCAATGAATCGATGATTGTGTCTGTGCAGGTCCAGCAGTAAAAGAGTGACTCGAAACAGGGCATGCCCACATTTTCTGGAAAGCATAAATGACTTATTGCGTTGGCCTGCAGCTGGATAAAGGTCTGGTGTTCATGTCGGACACGCGGACCAATGCGGGTGTCGATAACTTTTCCAAGACCAAGAAGATGTTCACCTGGGAAGTGCCAGGCGAGCGTGTCATCACATTGATGACGGCGGGCAATCTGGCGACAACGCAATCCTTGGTCAGCCTCATCGAAGAACGCTCCAAGGCGCCTGAAGACCGCAGCCCGACCATTCTGCATGAGCCCTCCATGTTTCAGGTGGCCCGCCTTGTCGGGGCGACACTGAAAGAAGTCATCGAGGAAAGCGCTTCTAGTGGTCAGGCGGCGAGCTCCAAGTTCAGGGCGACCATCATTCTGGGCGGACAGATCAAAGGCAGCGCGCCGACCCTGTTCATGATTTATCCGGAAGGCAACTTTGTCGAAATCACCCAGGAGACTCCGTTCTTTCAGATTGGCGAAACCAAATACGGCAAACCGATCCTGGTGCGGGCCTATGAACCGGATATGAGCTTCGAAGAAGCCGTCAAACTGCTGCTGGTGTCTTTTGACTCAACCGTCAAAGCCAACCTCTCCGTGGGGCTGCCGATCGATCTGCAAATCTACGAAGCGGATTCCTACAAGATCGGCGTTCAGCGCCGCATCGAAGCGGATGACGATTATTACCAGGCGATCTCCACCGGTTGGGGAGATGCGTTGCGCGAGGCGTTTGGCTCGCTGCCGTCCTACGAACTGTGAGGCTGCGCCAGCGCCTGCGCCAGTGATTGGGCAGAGGCGGCGGCGGGAAGTCCGGTAATCGACTGCAACAGGGACTGCATATTGTCCCCGCCGATCACCGGGCTGGTGAAAGTCTCAAATTTGTCGTGAATTCCAGCTTCGCTGATCGGATTTTCCGGATCGCCCAGCGCTTCCGTCGGTTCTGATTGAAACACCTGCCCGTCTTTCAGCGTCACTTCGACGCTGGCTATGCGGTTCTTCGGAAATGCTGCGTTGAACGCGTCGGTCTCAGAGATTTCGATCAGATCCTGAATATGCGCGACCTGCGGATTGTCGAGCGCGTCGTCACTGACATGTTCCGGTCCGATTGTGCCGTGCACCAATGCTGCAGCAACGGAGAAGGGCAGGGAATACTGCGCCTCTTCTGTGGATTTCGGATGCTTGGTCGCCAGGCGTTTCGCTTCATGGAAAGTGTCGACGCGGATCGCCGAGAGGTCGCTACTGTCGAATTTATGTCTGCGCTGCAGAGCCAGTACCGCCTCGACCGGCGGTTGGGCCCAGCGGCAAACCGGATAGAGCTTTATATATTGCTCGGTGAGGTACCAATGGTCGCCGAGATCTCCCCAGATGGCAGCGAGATCTGGAGCTTCCATAGAAATGGCGGGCGCGCCGGTAAAGCCGTCGCGGGCGAGATAGGCGGCAGACACGCCGGCCATCGCACCCCAGCCGGAGCCGTCCTTGACCATGGTCGGGTGATCGATGGTGCGCATCATCTGGCTGCGGGGACCGTGATACTCGGCAATACCCAGGGCATGACGGGTCTGCTCACGATCGAGGCCGAGATAGCGGCTGCCCAATCCGGCACAGGCCAGAGCGACCCAGGCGCCGGACGTATGGTAGTCGGCAACGCTCGCATGCAGTGCAATTCCGGCGCGTGAGCCGATTTCGTAGCCAATCACCAGAGCAGTGAGGAAGGCGTCAGCGTCGAAATTGTCGGTTGCTTCGGCCAGCGCAAACAGCGCTGGAATGACCCCGCAACCGACATGGCCCTTGGTCAGTTTCTGGCCGTCGTGGGCATCGACGGAATCGATGGTCATGCCATTGGCAAGCGCTGCACCCGCCGCGCTGACGGGCCGGCCATCGTTCCACAGATGGGCCGGCGCATTGCTGCCAGCAGCGAAATGCTCGGCCACATGGTTGCGAATGATTGATGACAGCTTGGTTTGAGATCCGGCGACAGCGACGCCGAGCGTATCCGTGAGGGCGCGGATTCCGGCGTCAACGATGTGATCCGGCAGGTCGGCATGTTTGAGGTCCAGAATGAAGTCGACCGGATCCATGGTCGTCACGCTGTGATCTGGTCGTAGGCCAATGCCGCCACAATATGCACCCGGTGGCTGTCGCCGCCATTCAACGCCGTGTGGTAACCGCGGGTGTCGGTGAAATAGACCGAGCCATCGGCGGGCAGATGGGTCACGTGGTGGTTGACCACGAACAGGGAACCCGGATTGGTGACCACCGGAATGTGCAGTCGGGGCTCCGGATCGCGGTGCCAGGAATTGCAGTTATACAGACCCTTGGAGAGAATCCGCATGCGTCCGATCGGGAAGCGCCGGGCCAATTCACGGTGCACTTCTTCAAAGTAAGTGCCCGCGAATTGCGGATTGAACTCACTGAACTGCGCTTCGCCGACGAGATCTTCGCGCGGCTCTTCCACATAGCGCTCATCGGCGCGCAACCAATAGCGGCCGGACAAATCGTTGGCCGTCCATTCGGTCTGACCAGGGCGCTGGGTCAGGGGCAGGGCAGCAAAGCCCTGATCCTGCATATCGCCCTGATACTCTGCGCGGGACAGGCACTCGTCCAGTGCCTGCTGCAGCCGTTTGATGTCAAAACTCAGGGCCAGCCGTTGAATGCCCGGGCCGGGGACAAAGGACGCAACTGATTGCGTGTCCGGGCGATTGGCCATCCAGGCCGTGACGGCCTGGACGTCCGGATCCAAGAGCTCTGGTGATGTCGTCATCAAAAACCTCCGCTAGGCGCTAGCGGGGTTTTTTGCCAAACACCCGCTCGTATTCTGCTGCGCCGCCCTTGGCGAGAGCCTTGGCCTGTTTGACCCAGTCTTCGCGTTCGATGCGGCCCTTAAACCTGAGATGATCGTCCACCCAGTCGCGTTCGGCTTTTTTCCATTTTGCGACCTGTTGGAACTGATAAACGCCCAATCCGTTCAAAATTCCTTCGATTTTGGGCCCGACACCAGAGATCATCTTCAAATCGTCCGGATTTTTGGGCTTGCGCATCTTGGGTGGGGCGGCGTCCTTTTTGGGTGCAGCCTTGGCTTTGCCCTTGGCATCCGCAGCCTTGGTGGCTGAAGACTTTGCGCTGGCAGATTTGGCAGCCGGCTTCTTGGCTGTTTTTGCGCTCGCCGCCGCGGCCTTCTTTGGCGCCGCCTTTTTCTTCGGCGCCGCCTTGGCCGCTGGTGCAGCGGTTGAGGCTACGAGCGCTGCTGGNGCAGGNGCTGCGTCCGCTTTCTTCTTGCTGCCGCCGCTGCTGCTGCCTCCCTTGCCGCCGAGAACAATCACCGGTTCCATGGCGTCGAAGACTTCCTGTGCCAGGTGACACTTCACCTCGTGGCCATTGCCCAGTTTGCGGGCTGGAGGCATTTCGGTTTCACACAAAGTGCCGCCGACTTCCGCCTTGCGCGGACAGCGTGTCTGGAACGGACAGCCGCTTGGCGGGTTGAGCGCCGAAGGAATATCGCCTTCCAGAACAATGTGCTGCTTCTCAACGCTGGTATCGGCAATCGGGATCGCCGACAGAAGCGCTTCCGTATACGGGTGATACGGAGGCGAGAAAATCTGATCGGTCGTGCCTTGTTCCACAATATGACCGAGATACATCACCACCACGCGGTCGGCGATATAGCGCACCACCGACAGGTCGTGAGAGATGAACAGCATGGTCGTTTTGGCTTCGCGCTGAATGTCCATCAGCAGTTCGGTGACCGCCGCCTGCACCGACACGTCGAGCGCCGAAACCGGCTCGTCGGCAACCACAACCTGCGGCTGTCCGGCAAAGGCACGGGCCACACCGATACGCTGTTTTTGACCACCCGAGAGCTGACGCGGCATGCGCTCGGCAAAGGCGCGCGGCAGTTTCACAAGATCCAGCAATTCCAGCATCCGGGTCTTGCGGTCTTCCTCGGTTTCGCCAATGCCGAATTTCTCCAGCGTGCGCATGATCTGCGAGCCGATCGTGTGGCTCGGGTTCAGCGTATCAAACGGGTTCTGGAAAACCATCTGCACCGACGACACTGTCTTGCGGGTCCGGTCATTGACCTCGGTGTCGCCAATCGACACGGCACCGAGCATGACTTGACCTTCAGTAGCGGTCTCCAGACCCAGCAACACCTTCGCAAGGGTCGACTTACCGCAACCGGACTCACCGACGATGGCCACGGTTTCGGATTCGCGCGCCTGGAAGGTGATGGCCTCATTGGCCTTCACGGTGCGGACATCGCCCCCACCGAACATCTTGTTGGCGGCCACGTCGTAGTATTTTTTCAGATCCCGAATATCGAGCACCACTTCGCCCGGCCGTGCAGGATCGTCGACCAAACGACGTTCTGGCTCGGCATTCCAGTCGATTTCGTTGATGCGCATGCAGCGCGACATGTGGTTTGCCTCGCCGGGCACGGGCTGCATAAAGACCGGACCGGCGTTACAAATCTCTTCGACATACTGGTCGCAGCGCGGCCCGAAGTTACAGCCCACCGGCCTTTCCATCGGCAGCGGCAATTGTCCGCGAATGGAAATCAGCGGGCGGGAGTTCTTGTCGGCACCCGGCAGTGGGATCGAGTTGAACAGACCCTGCGTATAGGGGTGGCGCATCCGGTCGAACACCTCATGCACCGAGCCGGTTTCCACCGCTTCCCCGGAATACATCACAGTGATGCGGTCACAGGTTTCCAGGATCAGGCCCAGATTGTGCGAGATGAACAACATCGAGGTGCCGGTCTTTTCGCCAAGCTCCTTGACCAGTTCGACGATGCCCGCCTCGACGGTCACGTCGAGCGCGGTGGTTGGCTCATCGAGCAGCAGCAGATCCGGCTTCGACAACAGGGCCATCGCGATAACGATACGCTGCTGCTGACCACCGGAGATCTGGTGCGGAAAGGCTTCCATGACGCGGGCCGGATCGGGCAGTTTGACCGATTCCAGCATTTCCAAAGCCCGGTCATAGGCCTCCTGCTGACTGACCTGTTCGTGGATCAGCGGCACTTCCATCAGCTGTTTGCCGATTTTCATCGCCGGGTTAAGGCTGGCCATCGGCTCCTGATAGATCATAGCGATCTTCGAGCCGCGAATGGAGCGCAGTTCTTCCTCCGACATTTCGCCCATGTCGCGGCCTTTGAACTTAATCTTGCCGCCAACAATCTTACCGCGATTGCCCATGTCCCGCATGATGCCGAGCGCAACGGTGGACTTGCCGCAGCCGGATTCGCCCACCAGACCCATGGTCTCGCCGGGCATCACCTTACAGGAGAAGTCCATCACCGCCGGAATTTCACCCGCGCGGACAAAGAAGGAAATGTTGAGATCTTCAATTTCGAGAATTGGTTCAGTCATGACATCAATCCTTCAGCGATTCTTCACGCAAGCCATCGGCCAGCAGGTTAAGTCCAAGCACCAGTGACATCAGCGCAAGCGCTGGTGGCAGTGCCAGATGCGGATAAAGCGAAAGCAGCTTGCGGCCTTCGTTGATCGTCTGACCCCAGTTGGGGCTTTCCGGCGACACGCCCAGGCCAAAGAAGCCCAAGGTTCCCAGCAGGATAGTCGTGTAACCAATGCGCAGACAGAAATCGACGATCAGTGGACCACGGGCGTTCGGCAGCACTTCCCACAGCATAATGTACCAGGGGCGCTCGCCGCGGGTCTGAGCCGCTGCCACATAGTCGCGAGTCTTGATGTCAATCGTGACACCGCGAACGATACGATAGACCGTTGGCGAGTTCACGAAGACCACCGACACGAAGATGTTCAGCAGGTTCGGGTCCATGTAGAACAGACCGAGCGGATCGGCGTTGAATACCAGACCGGTATAGGCCCAAGCACCGATGACCAGGGTCACGGCCAGATAGATGGTCAGCTTCTGCGGCTGTGTCGAATACCGTGATACCCACAACACCACAAAGAAGATGATTGGGAACAGGAACAGGAACAGCGCCATTAGGTTCGGCACCGAGGCAATCCACTTGTGACCACCCCACAGTTCAAACTCCGGACCATCAGCACGAATTTCCGGTGTCACCAACAGGAAGAACAGCAGGATAACCGGGAAGGCCAGGACCAGGTTGGCAACAAAGGACAGCACGGTGTCCATGCGGCCGCCATAGAAGCCGGCCGGCAGGCCCAGCGTGATACCAACCATGAAGGCAAACAGCGTTGCGGCCGGCGCAATGACCAGCACTTCGCGACTGCCATAGACCATCCGACTGAACACATCGCGGGCCAGATTGTCACCACCCAACAGGTAGTGCTGACCTTCCAGACCAGTGACTGGCCAGCCGGGTTTCTTGTTCTTCATGCCCGACACCTGATCCAAGGCGTCGAAGGTGGCGATCTGGTCAGCGAAGATCGCCGTCAAGACCCAGAACAGCACGATGACAAGGCCGACAATACCGATGGTGCTGTCAAACAGCTTGCCGTAGAGCCCAAGGCGGCTGCGGAAATGCACCGAAGCACCGAGGATGATGATCAGGCCAATCCATACTGGCAGAAACTGCCACATGACCTGGAGAAAGATTTCAAATCCACCAAGACGTTCCATGACTGCTCTCCTCAGCTAACGCGGATACGTGGGTTGAGGAAGACATAGCCAATGTCCGAAATGAGCTGCGTCAGCAGCACCACGAACACCGCCACCACGGAGGCTGCCATCATCAGTTCGATGTCGTTGTTGCCGACGGCGGCAACGAGCGTCCAACCAAAGCCCTTGTAGTTGAACAGGGTTTCGATGATCACCACGCCGGTCAGCAGCCATGGGATCTGCAACATGATCACCGTGAATGGGGCGATCAGAGCGTTGCGTAGCGCGTGCTTGAGAACAACGGCTCTGAACGACAGGCCCTTCAGGCGCGCGGTTCGAATATACTGCTCGGTCATCACCTCCGACATTGAGGCGCGTGTCATGCGGGCGATATAGCCCATGCCGTATAGCGCCAGCGCCATCACAGGCAGGAAGAAATTTTCAAATGTGATGTTGTCCATCGCCGAGGCGGCCGTGCCTTTGAACCATTGAAGGCCGCCCAGCCGGCTGGCAAAGATAACGATCAAGATAACCCCCGACACATATTCCGGTGTTGAGGTGGTTATGATCGAGAACGTGGACAGCGAGCGGTCGGTCTTTGATCCCTCCCGCATACCGGCGATCACTCCGATCAGCAGTGCCATGGGAACCATGGCAATCATCACCCAGAGCATCAGCCATCCGGTCAGCCCCAACTTCTTGATAATGATCCCGCCAATCGGTTCCTTGAACACCAGGGAATGGCCCCAATAGCCCTGTAGCAGGCCACAGAAAGTAGACGCTTCCTTTGGATCAATCCCGCCACGAATGCATCGACCGGTCACGACCCCGGTTTCGGGATCTGTGCGGGTCCAGCCGGGCGCCACACCCAGCCACTCGCCGTAGCGTTTGACAAGATTCTGCCGATAGCCGTTACGGACCAACCAGGATTCAACCTGCTGGTCGGTCATGCGCTGGTTGCCCTCACTCTTGGTGAGTTTCTCCAGGTTCGGATCCAGATTTGTCAAAAAGAAAACAATGAAAGTCAGACAGAACGCAGTAAGCAACATGACGCCGCTGCGCTTGAGCAAGAAACTACCCATAATACTCCCCGTTTGCCATTTCTAGGCTGTCCGTTTTGGACTTGGACGGACTTGTTTTTGAGCCCGCCTGATTTTCCAGTCTTCCAAGAAACACAACGTCTTGCAACCTTGATCACTGGGCTGCGGGCAGAAAGTCTGAAAAAAGGTGCAAAAAAAAGGGGGCCACGAATGGCCCCCTAATTGGATCACTGAAGCTTATGTCCAGTAGACGTCCGCTGGACGGAACTCGAATGAGATGTGGTGCTCGGCACCCATCAGCTTGCTCTTCGAGAAGTTTGTCAGTGTGCGCCAGTAAGGCTGACAGACAACACCTTCGTCCTGCATGATCTTTTCACACTTGGCGACCAGTTCACGACGCTTGTTAACGTCGGCAACAGCCAGAGCTTCGGTCAGTGTGTCGTCAAACTCTTTGTTGGCGAACGCGGCTTCGTTCCAGGCTTCGCCGGAGCGGTAAGCCAGGGCCAGAACCTGAACGCCGAGCGGACGGTGGTTCCAGTTCGTGGAGGAGTATGGGTATTTCGCCCAGTCGTTCCAGAAAGTGGAGCCTGGCAGAACTGTACGCTTGACCTTGATGCCGGCCTTACGCAGCTGGTCCGCCACAGCGTCGGTTGTGTCCTTACGGTAACCGGCGTCGATGGAGATCAGCTCATGCTCGAAGTCTCCCATGCCAGCTTCTTCCATCAGGGCCTTAGCGCCTGCTGGATCGTGCGGCACACCACCGATGTCTTTATAGTCGGGGTGCATTGGACCAACGTGGTGGTTCTGCGCGGTGATGCCGAGACCGGCAATACCCAGTTCCAGGCAGACATTGTTGTCGACAGCCATCTGCAGAGCGCGACGAACGCGAGCGTCTGCGTAAGGCTTCTTGCCGTCAACTTCGGCTTCCTGGTTCGGACGGATAACGATCGTGGCAGCAGTCACGATGTCGTCCTGACGCCAGCCGTCGATAGAACCGAACAGCTCGATGAACTCGCCTTCAATTGAGTAGACAGTGTCCACTTCGTCGGATTCAGCGGCAGCCACCCACGCAGCTGGCTCAGTGCCGAAGTCGATATATTCGAAGCGGTCAACAAAGGCGCCTTTGCCTTCGTTCCACCATGTGTGGTCTTCGTTGCGGACCAGAACAGCTTTAACGCCAACTTCCAGGGACTCCGGCTTGTATGGGCCGGTACCGATTGGGTTGGACAGAGCGGTTTCTGCGGTGAACGAGCTGTGTACGATCGCACCTGGATAGTCAGCCATGCCTGGGATCAGGGAAATGTCTGGCTTCGGCAGGTTCAACTGAACGGTGTGGCTGTCAACAACAACGATGGCGCCGTCGATGGCTTTGTTGGTGTCAGGGTCGATCAGCGTGGCGAAACGACCGGCCATGGAGTTGCCTTCCACGGTCTTGTCACACCAGCCGGTGATGTTGCGGGCTACGTCTTCAGCAGTGAAGTCGTCACCGTTGTTCCACTTAACGCCTTTACGGACGTTCAATGTGTAGGTTTTCGCGTCATCGGACACTTCCCAGCTTTCCAGCAGCATTGGACGGAAAGTCGCGTCGTTCATGTACTGAACAAGATATTCCAGCCAGCCGCGCGAAAAGTTGGCGATCTGAGACCAGTCATAGGTACGTGGATCTTTCAGAGGGCGCACTTCTGTCTGGTAGCGCACGGTGCCGCCTTTTTTGGCATGACCGTCAGCCAGAGCCGGTGTTGGCAGGCCAATCATGGCATATGCGGTTGCAGCAGTAGCCCCGAAGACGCTTGCAAGAGCCAGGAATTCGCGGCGGTTTACACCATCTGCGCCTTCTTTGACCTTTTCAGCCATCTCGACGATGTGCTCGGGCATAGGCTGCCCGTTGCGTTTAAAGAACTTCATATTTTTCTCCCATTGAAGTTTTTCATTGCTGAAGGATGGACCCGAAACATCATACTGTCGGTTCTAAATGCGACGCATTATAGCTATTCCGGTTCCAATTTTAACTTTTTCGCCCAACAGTGTCGAAAACCTAACAAGCTTCCCAGATAAAGTTAAGCCTGTCGATCAGTCGATGGTCGGACGATTGACTGCCAATAAGTCTGCAGAGTTAATCAGGCCTTTTCAAGGATGTTTTGCAGGACACCCTCTTCGACCTCGAAATGACCGGCCATTTCGATGATCTGGGCAATGGTTTGCTCGTCCACCGGAACCCCTTCGGCCAGTCGTTTCTTGCGGCTGATGTTTTCCGGATCCCCGGGCAGCAA
This sequence comes from Rhizobiaceae bacterium, assembly GCA_013214695.1. Taxonomy (GTDB): domain Bacteria; phylum Pseudomonadota; class Alphaproteobacteria; order Rhizobiales; family Rhizobiaceae; genus Pseudahrensia. The sequence goes on from JABSRX010000002.1 coordinate 18,142, forward strand.
GACAGCATCACGGCCTTTGGCTGGCTGTTTGCGCCGCAGGTAGTCGCTGTAGGTTTGGGTGCGCGCTGCGATCGCTGCCGGATCATCGAAGGCGGCCGGGTCGAGGATCACTGACAGCATATTATTAAAGACACCGTTTGGAATGGTTTCTGCTTCGGCAATTGTATTGGTGCCGACCAGGGCGCCAGCCATCAGTTCAGCAAACACCCCAAGGCCAGACCCTTTGTGGGCGCCAAACGCCGAGAGAGCGCCGATCTTGCTGTCGGCCATCGGGCCAGGATCGGTGGTCTCCAATCCCTCCGCGTCGACCAGACTGCCGGGCGGCACCTGTTCACCTTTGTTGTTGGCAACCCGGACCTTGCCAAAGGCGATGGTGCTGGTCGCCATATCGAGCAACGGGCTGGCCTGGTTATTGACCGGCATGGCCATCGACACGGGATTGGTTGAGAAGCCGCCCTCGCGTGCACCAAAGGGCGCAACGATCGGATCGTGGCCTATCACGTTGACCATGTGGATCGAGACATAGCCTTTGCTGGCGCAATATTCCGAATAGGTGCCCACCCGCGCGATGTGTCCGGCATCCCGCAGCGCCAGAATGGCCACGCCGTGGTCGGCGACGTTTTCCATTGCGTAATCGAGCGCCAGCAGCGCCATGCGGTGACCAAAACCCTTTTTGGCATCAACCACGGAAACAGCCCCATTGCGCGGCAGGAATTCCGGGGTTTGGTTGGCGATCAGATTGCCGTCCTCCACCTGTGCCCCATACATGGGCAGCATGCCGATGCCGTGGGAATCGTGTCCTGCCAGATTGGCACCAACCAGATGGTCGGCGACGATTCTCGCTTCTTCTTCATTGCAACCGTAGCTCTGGAGCACGGTGTTGGTCAGCTTGGCAAGCGATGCAGCGGTGTAGTTCATGGAATAGATCAGCTCCGTTCAGGCGGCTCCCCTTGCGCGTCCTTGTAAAGCCATTTCAGCAACAAGGGGGTCAGATACATTGGTATCTGATAACAGCCGATATAGAGCAAGAGCGGATCGGTCACGGATGTCGGCAGGGCTGTGATAAACAGCGCGTTGTTGCGGCAACCCGACACGATCGAATAGCCGACGCGCTGACCCGCTGTCTGGCTCTTGGGCAGTACATAATAGGCAATCAACTGCAGCCCGAAGCTGGCAATACAGGCAATCAGCAAGGTGTAGATCACCACCATCGGACCGGTTTCCAGCGCCGGACCAATCGCCGTCATCAGGCCGATGACAATGCCGGCCATGGCGATCGCCGACAGGCCGTCGACGGAATTGGTGAATTTGGGCGTTGCCTCCTTGAAGACGAAAATGCGCAGCAGAAAGGCGACGCTGGCGGCGGCCCCGATCAGGACCAGCAGGCGAAATGCCGAGATGGCGACCTCGTATGCTGATCCGAATGCCGGATCAAAGTTGAAGACGATAAAGGCGGTTCCCGGTACTGCTGCGGTGCCAGCGATCAACAGCCGCAAGGCCGGCGCCGGGTCATGACCGACCATCATGGTGAGATTTGGCGAGCCTGAAATCGACGGTGCCGCCGCCATCAGACTGATCGCCGTGACCAAGACTGGTGACAGGCCGGTAAACGGCAGGATGAATATGAACGCCAGGGGAACGGCGATCTGGTAGATGCCGATGATCGGAATGATGTCGCGTAGATCGCGCAACTTGCCGATCGCCTGTTGCGGACCGATCCGCAGGGCGGCGAGGAACAGGGTGGTCGCCACCATGTGCGGCAGGTACGGTTTCATCACCGCGGCCAGGTCTGGCAAGCCGACGCCCGCCGCCAGACCGAGCACAAGGATCAGCCTGCCGTGACGGGCGAAGAAGGCCAACAATTGGGTCAGCGCGCTATCCTCCCGGTTGGGCGCGAATGTTCTCCGGCAGCCATGTTGCCAGATCCGGGAAGCCGATCAACACGAAGACCATCAGCACCATGATCAGGAACATCGGGATCGCCGCCTTGGCGATATAGTTCATTTCATGGTGGGTCATGCCTTGCAGCACGAACAGGTTGAAGCCGATCGGTGGCGTGATCTGAGCCATTTCGATGACGACAACAATGAAGATGCCGAACCAGATCAGATCAATGCCGGCCTGACGGATCATCGGTTCAACGACGGCCATGGTCAGCACCACAGACGAAATGCCATCCAGGAAGCAGCCAAGGATGATGTAGAACACCAACAAAGCCATCAGCAGTTCAAACCGGGTCAATTCCATTGAGGCAATGAAGTCCGCCAACCCGCGGGGCAGTCCGGTGAAGCCCATCGACAGGGACAGAAAAGCGGCGCCGGCCAGGATCAATGCGATCATCGCCGATGTGCGGGTCGCGCCCATCAGGCTTTCAACAAAGGTCGAGAAGTTGAGCGAGCCTTGGAAAGCGGCCAGGGCGAGCGAGCCCAGCACGCCGAAGGCTGCAGCCTCGGTTGCGGTGGCAAAGCCCATATACATGGAGCCGATAACCAGCAGGATCAGTGCGATGACCGGCAGCAGGAAGCGCGAATTTTGAACCTTTTCGGCGAACGACATTTTTGGTTCCGGGGTCGGATCGAAATCCTTCGAGACCTTTGACATGATGGCCACATAGCCCATGAACATCAGTGCCAAAACCAGGCCGGGAAAGACGCCGGCCATGAACAGTTTGGTGATCGATTCATTGATCGTCACCCCATAAACAATCAGGGTCAGGGACGGCGGGATCATCAGACCCAGCGTTGCCGCACCAGCCAGCGTGCCGATGACCATGGATTCCGGATACTGACGCTTGCGCAGCTCCGGGATCGACATCTTGCCGACAGTGGTCAGAGTGGCGGCAGACGAGCCGGAGACCGCGGCGAAGACCGTGCAGCCGACAATGTTAGTATGGACCAATCCGCCCGGCAGGCGCGCCATCCACGGCGACAGGCCGCGGAACATGTCTTCCGACAAACGCGTCCGGTAGAGGATTTCGCCCATCCAGATAAACAGGGGCAGGGCGGTTAGCGTCCAGGACGACGAGGCTGTCCAGATCGTGGTGATCATAGCATCGCCGGGCGGCCGCGAGGTGAACAGTTCCATGCCGACAAAGGCAACGCCCAAAAGGGCCAGTCCAACCCAGACACCACTGCCGAGCAAGGCAAACAGAACGAACAGGAAAATGATAACGGGGGCGAGTTGTTCCATGGTCTTACTCCGTTCCCTCTGACTCAATGGCGGCAGATTGCATCGCGTGTTGTCCGGTGAAGATCAGGCGGGCGAGATTGTCCCAAAAACAGATCGCCAGCAGCACGGAACCGATCGACATGGCCAGTTGGGGGATCCAGATCGGCGTCGCGTCCTGGCCCTGGCTGATGTCGTTGAGCAAGCGTGACCAATAGGTCGCCTTGATGGCGTAATAGGCAAAGTAGGTGGAGAGGACGGAGCCGATGCCAAAGCACCAGATCTCGCCCCAGCGGCGCTTTGAGCCCATGGCGTTCAAAGCGATACTAACCCGGATATGCGCACCGTGGTTGAGCGCATAGGCAAAGGCGAAGAAGGAAGCGGCGGCCATGCAATAGCCCGCATAATCGGGTGCACCGGAGAATACTTCGCCGGTCCATCGGGCCACCATTTGAATGACGATCAGGCCCAGAATGGCGATCAGGAACAGTGCGGCCAAAACGCCACCTGCCTTGTATAGCGCATCTAAAATGCGTCTAAGTGTTGCGAAATATGCCACCGCTTTTTCTCCCCTTAAAGGCAAAAGGCCCCGGCACAATGCCGGGGCCAATCTACTTATTGCATCGCTTTGAAGGCATCGACGATGGCTTTGCCTTCCGCACCAGCATTTTCCAGCCATTCAGCTGTCATGGTCTTGCCGATTTCTTTCAGCTCGTTAACCAGGCCTTCGCTTGCTGGACCAACGGTCATGCCGCCGGCGCGCAGGCCGTTCAGCGTGAAGCCGGTATACTCTTTCGAGCGGTAGTTGCCGGCATATTCAGCAATCGACGCGCAGCCGCGGATAACGGCTTTGACGGAATCATCGGTGCCTTCCCAGACGCCTTTGTTGACCATCACGTAGTTGCGCGGAAGCCATGCATCCACTTCGTAGAAGTGTGTGAGGCTTTCCCAAACTTTACGGTCGTACCCGGTGGAGCCGGAGGAGACCATGGATTCTGCAACACCGGTCGCAAACGCCTGAGAGATTTCTGCCGCTTCAATCTGTACTGGCAGCATGCCGGTCAGCTCGGCCAGACGGGCGGTTGCAGTGTTGTAGGAGCGGAACTTGACGCCCTTCATGTCGGCAACGGAATTGACTTCTTTCTTGAAGTACAGGCCCTGTGGTGGCCATGGCACGGCGTAGAGCAGGACCAGGTTCTGGCTGTCGAGCAGCTTTTCGATGGTTGGCTTGGCAGCTTCCCACAGCTTGGCGGAATCATCGAACGATGTCGCCAGGAAGGGCACGGAGTCGAAGCCGAACAGGGCGTTTTCGTTCTGGTGACCCGACAAAAGACGCTCACCGATAGGCGCCTGGCCGGTCTGGATGGCGCGCTTGATCTCACCACCTTTAAATAGCGAACCGGATGGGTGTGTGACGATTTCGAGCGCACCGCTGGTGCCGGTTGTCACGCATTTGGCGAATTCAGCGCCGGTTGCAGAGTGAAAGTTGGTGGCGGAATAGGCCATTGGCATATCCCACTTTTCAGCTACGGCCGCGGTAGCGGTCATCGCTGTGAGGGCAGTCGCTGCCATCAGGGTTTTAAGGTGCTTCATAATAGTCTCCCATTTTCTGAGCCAAGAAACTCAACTGTTGAAACGTAAAGGTGAAAAGGCGGAGAGTTCAATGTTGGGCTTTTGCCCATCAATCATCTGCGCCAGCCACCGGCCGGTTTTTGGGCCTGCGGTCAGGCCGATATGCTGGTGGCCAAAGCCGGTCCAGACATTCGAATAGCGCTCGCTGGCGCCGATAAGGGGAAGTGAATCGGTGGTGGAAGGCCGAAAGCCCATCCACTCGTCGATGCGGTCATATTTCAGGTCGGGCAGCAGCGCCAATGTCTGGCGCTTCAGCAGTTCAAGCGGACCACGACTGCGTTCTTCGGTCAGGCCGCCGAATTCAACAATGCCGGCACAGCGCATGCGACCCTCCATCGGGGTCATCACATATTTGCCGCTGGCCACCATGATCGGCGCCTTTGGCATGATCGACGGATTGACGAATTCAATGTGATAGCCGCGCTCAGCTTCCATCGGCACGCTAATGCCAAGCCTTTCAGCCAACGGCCCAGACCAGACACCGGTGGCCAGAACCACATCGTCGGCGTCGACATTGCCTTTGCTGGTTACAACGCCGGTGACGGCGCCACCGGTCTTTTGCAGGTCTGTCGCTTCGGCCTGGAGGAATGTGCCGCCCTGCTTTTCCACATGGGCCGCGAGGGCTTTGACATAGCCACCTGGATCGCTGATGTGACCATGCTCGGGACAGCGCACACCAAAGCCGAACAGGCCCGCCATTGCCGGGTCAAATTCGGCAAATCGGGTGGCATCCATTTCCTCGAATTCATACTCGCGGTCACGCCGCAACTGCCAGCCGAAAGCGTCGGCCTCGTAGGCGGCGCGATCCACATAGCCGAAAACATAGTCGCCGACGGTGACGAATTTCTCAGCCCCTGTGCCCTTGGCAACTGCCACATGTTGATCAGCAGCGTCGCGCAGCAGCAGCGCCAGACCATCGGCGATGCGGTTGACGTCAGCGACGTTGCCGTGGCGCAGATATTTGGTCAAAAACGGCAACAGCTTGGGCAGATAAGACCAGCGCAGAAACAGTGGGCCGTTTTTGTCAAACAGCAGTTTGGGGGCCTTTTTCAACAGACCGGGCACCGTCACCGGCACAATCGAGGCGGATGCCAAAACGCCAGCATTGCCATAGGACGTGCCCCCGGCAGCGCCGCGACTGTCAATCAGCGTGACCGAATGACCGGCGCGTTGCAGCCACACGGCTGTCGAAACGCCGACAATGCCTGCGCCAATAATGGCTACATGCTTTTGAGACTCCGCCGCCTCTGTCATGCCTGTTCTCCCAAGGCCCTCTCGAATTCAGCTTTCCATGACATCTACATTTTGTCAATAAATTATAGATGTTTTGTTTTTTAGCCCTTTTTGCTCGCCACGACCGCGTGTTGTTCCAAGACCTGCATATCCACATTCATGCCCAGACCCGGGCAGTCTGGCACGACAACCTGACCCGCTTCAATCGGGAAGGGGGCGTCCATCAGATCTTGATTGAGGTAGTAGGTCGCCTGATAAAACTCGCATCCCAACGAAATATTCGGCGCGCAGGCGATCATGTGAACGCCGGCCAGATGCGCTAGTCCGGATTCAAACATGTCGCCACCATAGGCCGGCAGCCCGGCTTCGGCAGCGAGGCGGGCAACTTCCATGCCCTGCACCATGCCGGCCGACTTCATGATCTTGACCGAAACCCCGTCACAGATTTGCTCGCGGATTGCGCGGCGCATGTCCTGTGGGCCGAATACGCTCTCGTCGGCCAATAGCGGCGCCTGTGTCAGGCTGCGCAATTGCGCCATCGCCTCATATTCATAATGCGCCACCGGCTGCTCAATAAATGAAGGGGCGAGCTGATCGATCTCCGGCACATCTTTGAGCGCCTGCTCGACGGTGAGCCCTTGGTTGTAGTCAACGCGTACGGTCAGGCTGGGACATTGGGTCTGCAGATATTCCAGCCGCATCATGTCAAAGGCATGATCCTTGAAACCGGTTTTCAACTTCACAAAGCCGACTTGGTCATCGATCAGGCGTTGGACCAGTTCCTTGTCCTGATCAAAATCCAGATTGGCCAGTGAGACGGAGAGAGGAATTGTGCTGCGGCATTGCGCCCCCAACAGAGCCCAGACCGGCTTGGCTAAAATCTTGCCTGCAAGGTCCAGCCACGCGGCTTCCAGCGCAGCCTTGGCTTCCGTGCAGTGGACAACCGCCTTACGGGCCAGCGCCATTGTCGCCTCGAAATCACCGAGCTTTCGACCCACAACATGCGGCCTCAAATAGCGATCAAGAGCGGCAAAACTGGCTTCAGGGGTTCCGGTGAAAACCGACCAGGGTGACGCTTCGCCGAAGCCGGTCTGCCCACTTTCACCGGTCAGCCGCACAACCACGATTTCAATGGCGTCCGCGACGGTGCCGATACCGTGGTCGCGCCGGGAGTTCACCGGCAGGGCGACATGCCACACATCCATGGCAACAATCTTCTCTTCAAGTGTTGCCAGGTCGGGATGCATCAGGCGACCCACTCGCTGACCGGGGCGGCGGCCTCGTGGAGAGGTTGGGAGATAACATCCACGAGGGTTGGCCCATCGTGAGCCAATGCTTGCTTGAGCACCTTGTCCAGATCCCTCGGGTCGCTCACCGTCCAGGAACGCACCCCAAAGGCGCTGGCCACGGCGGCATGATCGGTGCGGTTGAAATCGACATTGTAATAGCGCTGGCCGAAGCCGGAATCCTGGCCCGCCTTGATCCAGCCATAGGTGGCATTGGAGAAGACGATGGCGGTGATCGGCATGTTGTGGCGAACGATCGTTTCAAATTCGCCGCAGCAGAAACCGAACGATCCATCACCCATGACGGCGACAGTTTTGGCTTCGGGCCGACCGACATGCGCACCCATGGAGGCGGCAAGCGCATAGCCAAGCGCGCCATGCGCACGGTTGGTGATGAAATGGCGACCGGCTTTTGGCCAACGGTAATGGGCTGAAAAATAGGGGCAGGGTGTACCGGGATCGGCGACGATCACCGCATCTTCCTGCAGATTGTTCTGCAGCACCTGAACCACGCGTTCGGGACGAATGGGGGTTTCGTCGCTGGTGGCGAGGGGAGCAAAGGCTGCAAGCTTCCCCTGCCACGCAGCGGCTGCGCGCGCTGTCCCGTCACAATCGCCCGAAAGGTCACGGCGCTGACACTCGGCCACCAATGCCGCGAGCGTCAGCTTGGCGTCGGCGGCGATAGCGACCTCGGTGGCATAGTTGGTGCCAATGACATCGGGATCGCTGTCGATATGAATGATCGGTGTGCCGGGATTCGGTGACCGCCAGCGCTCGGTGGTGACTGATCCGGCGCGACAGCCGATAAAGATCACTAGATCGGCCTCGTCGACAACTGCGCGGGTGAAGGGGCTGGCACCGTTTGAGCCAACCACGCCAACCGCCAATGGATCGGTTTCTGCAATCGCCCCCTGACCAGATACCGTGGTGGCAATCGGCAGGTTGAAAAGCCGTGCCAGTGCGGCGAGTTCGTCATGCGCGCCGGCAATGACCGGACCGCCGCCACAAACAATCACGGCTTTCTTGGCCGCCGCGATGGCGTCAATAGCGGCCGCCACTGCATCCGGATCTGGCCCCATGCGCGGCTCAGCCGGAAACGCGCGATGTCTTTCCTCGGCCCAGACTTCATCTGGATTGACGGGCGCTTTTTGAGTGTTGAACGGCAGTGCAAGATGAACCGCGCCGGGCGTGCCGGTGGTCATGGCTCGAAACGCCCTGCGCACCATCGCAGGCAGCCGTTCGGCTTGATCCAAAGAGGCATTCCACTTTGTCAGCGGACGGAAAAGTGCCTCCTGATCCAATTCGGTCAGTGGGTATTTGCCGCGCGACGTTGTCGCCACATCCGTGGTGATCGCCAGGATGGGAATCGAGCTTTCATTGGCTTCAACAACGCCAGGCAGAATATAGGTCGCGCCACCACCGGAGGGACCTTCGCAGACGCCGGGTTTGCCGGTCACCCGGGCGTATCCGTCCGCCATATATCCCGCATGCCGCTCGTCGCGGGTCAGAATATGCGTGATGCCGTGGTCGAGCCGCGCCAGACTGTCATAGAAGGGTAGGGTGGTGTCGCCGCACAGCCCGAACATGTGGGTGACCCCCTGTGCCTGCAGCATGCGCACCAGCGCATCGGCACCGGTCATTTCGTTGGTGTTTATGGCGGCGGTGGAAGAAGCGGCTGACATACAAACCATCAGGGCAGGAGATGAATGAAAAAATTGTATACAGCTAAAAATACAGGTTCGTCTACGAAAATTATTGCAAGTTGGGGAAATTTGCGTCAGGTGATGGAATGCCCGGTCTGCCGACCGCCACAGATTTCGGTTGGGCAGCACAGCAGCGTCAATTCAGGAGATCGTCGCAACCTTGGCCAGCAATGTAGACAGCATCTACCAGACCGTTCGGGCCATGGCGGCGGCATTTGAGTTCAAACCGGAAGAGCGCATCAACGAAAGTGATCTGTCGAAGCGGTTGGGCATCAGTCGCACGCCATTGCGCGAAGCGCTGAACCGGCTGGTGGCCGAAGGCTTGTTGACCGTCCAGGAAGGACGTGGATTTTTCTGCCGCTCTTTGGTGCCCGAGCAGATCGTGCACATTTACGAACTGCGTCAGGCGATTGAGTCGGAAACCGTCATGCGGGCCGTCGAGCGAGCAACCGATGCGGAACTAACCGATCTGAAAAACCATCTCGATGATATCGCAGCCAAATATGTGAGCACATCTTCGGCCCGTGAAATCGTTGAGCTGGATGAAGCCTTCCATCTGCGCATCGCCGAACTGTCCAAGAACGCTGAACTGGTACGCGCGCTGGAAAACCTCAACGAGCAGATCCGTTACGTGCGCTGGATTTCCATGCGCAGCAAGATCGACATCACCAAATCGGTGCACGAGGAGATCATCAACGCCATGCTGGCGCGCGATGTTGCAACCAGCGTCGCCCGCATGCGGGCGCATATCGAAAAGAGTACCGACGAGGCCAAGGAAACCGTGCGCACGGCCTATTCGCAGATTTATGTACCAGGCGAATGACGGGCGTCGGGCGAGTTAAGTGAGAGCGAGATGAAAGCTAAGGGTGGCAAGTCAATCTACGGGGCAGCGGTCGGCATCTTGATGCTTGAGGCTCGCTTTCCGCGCATTCCTGGCGACATGGGCAATGCCACGACCTGGGATTTTCCGGTCCACTATAAAGTGGTGCGCGGCGCCTCGCCCGACCTGGTCGTACGTCGGGGAGGTGAAGGCACGCTGGACGCCTTCATCGATGCCGCCCGGGAACTGGTGGCCGACGGCGTCGATGGCATTACCACCAATTGCGGTTTCCTGGCGCTCTTTCAGCAGCAGATTGCCGCTGCCGTTCCGGTGCCGGTCGTGACCTCGTCATTGATGCAGGTGGAGATGGTCAACAAGATTTTGCCGGCCGGGAAGCGCGCCGGCATATTGACGATCAACGCGTCCAGTCTGACACCGGCTCATCTGGAGTCGGCATCAGCGCCCGATGGCACGCCGATTGGTACCACCGAAGGTGGCCGCGAATTCACCCGCGCCATTCTCGACAACGAACTGGAACTTGATGTGGAGCTGGCGCGTCAGGACAATGTCGAGGCGGCGTTGGCCATGCAGACAGCCAATCCAGATCTCGGCGCGATTGTGCTCGAGTGCACCAATATGGAGCCCTACGCTGCAGACATTTCTGCCGCTACCGGACTGCCCATCTTTTCGATCCAAACTCTGGTCAACTGGTTCCAGCGTAGCCTGGTGCCACAAACCTATTAGCCACAGCATGAAAACCGCCCCACTTCATCCGCAGCGACAATCGGCCTATACTGGCGTCACCAATCCGGCAATTTCGGGAAATTCCTCATGTTAAACGACGAACAGATCGAGAGTTTTGAACGCGATGGTTTCGTAGTTGTCGAGGATGTCTTCGATCAGCAAGCTGTGCTGGATCCGGTGCGCGCCGAGTACAGCGAGTTGCTGGACCGGCTCTATGACCAATGGCACCGCGAAGGCAAGGTCGACGTCGCACCGCACGGGCTGAGCTTCGACGACAAGTTGCTGATCGCCTATCGCAACCGGTGCGATTGGTTCCAGCCCTTCGACATCTCGCTGCCCGGTGATCGCATCACAACTGACACGCCCATGCATTTTGGCCCGGCTATCTTCGATCTGGTGACCCATTCACGCCTGCTGGATCTGGCCGAATCCCTAATCGGCCCGGAAATCACCTCCAATCCGATCCAGCATATCCGCATCAAACCGCCGGCGCTTGATCTGCAGAGCGATGAAATCCGTCCCCACATCACGGCGACCGATTGGCATCAGGACCGCGCGGTGGCCTTGGAGGAAGCCGATCAGACCAACATGATCACCGTGTGGTGCGCGATCTCAGACGCCACCGTCGACAATGGCTGCCTGCAGGCAATTCCGCGCGCTCATCATGACGGCATGGTGCCCCATTGCCCGCAGGTGCAGACATCGATTGCCGACAATTATGTCGACACCAGCCGTGCCCAACCCTTGCCGGTAAAATCTGGGGGCGTCGTGGTCTTTCATCCGCTGACCCCGCACGCCTCAATGGTCAACAAGTCAGAAGGGTTTCGCTGGTCTTTCGACCTGCGGTTCAACGTCACTGGTGAGCCAACCGGCCGCGCCCACTTCCCGGAATTTGTTGCCCGCAGCAAATCCAACCCGGACAGCGTGTTGAGGGACTGGCAAGCATGGCGCGACCTCTGGTATGAAGCCCGTGACAGATTGGCGGTTTGCCCGCATATCGATATTCACCGCTGGAGCGCTGATGCGCCGGCCTGTGCATAGGAAACAAATATGAGCAATGTGGTTCGGCTTGACCCGTCCGATAACGTGGTCACGGCCATCAAACCTTTGGAACTTGGCGTTGATATTGAGGGGCATGCCACGACCGGCCTGATCCCGCGCGGGCACAAGATCGCAACGGCGTCCATGGCCGTCGGGGATCCCATTCGCAAATACGCTCAGATCATCGGCTACGCTGCTGAACCGATTGCCCCCGGCGACCACGTGCATTCCCACAATGTCGAATTCCGCAACACCGATGCGGAGTATGAATTCGCCACCGACCTACGACCCATCGAGCCCGCCAAAACCCAGGATACGTTCATGGGCTATCGCCGTGCCAACGGCAAAGTCGGCACCCGCAACTATATTGCGGTTCTGACCTCGGTGAACTGTTCGGCCACCGCAGCGCGCAAAATCGCCGATGCATTCGGTCCCGAAGAACTGAGTGCCTATCCTAATGTCGATGGCGTGGTGGCTTTTGTCCATGGCACCGGCTGCGGCCTGGCCGGAGACGGCGATGGGTTTGCCGCCCTGCAACGGGTGATGTGGGGCTATGCCCGCCATCCCAATCATGCTGGCGTGCTGATGGTCGGCCTTGGCTGTGAAGTCAACCAGATCGATTGGCTGCTCGAAGCCTACGGGATCGAACAGGGGCCACTGTTCCAAACCATGAATATTCAAGATGTCGCTGGTCTGTCCAAGACCGTGGAACTGGGCATTGAAAAAGTCCGTGCCATGTTGCCGGCAGCCAACGAGGCGCAGCGCGAGCCTTGCCCGGCATCGGAATTGAAAGTGGCCCTTCAATGCGGCGGTTCCGACGCGTGGTCCGGGATTACTGCCAACCCCGCCGTCGGCTATGCCTGCGATTTGCTGGTTGCCCAGGGCGGCACAGGCGTGCTGGCCGAAACACCGGAAATCTACGGTGCCGAACATCTGCTGACCCGCCGGGCAGTGGATGAAAAGGTCGGCAAGAAACTGATCTCATTGATCCGCTGGTGGGAAGATTACACCCACCGCAACAAGGGCTCGATGGACAACAACCCATCTCCTGGAAACAAGAAGGGCGGTCTGACAACCATTCTTGAAAAGTCGCTTGGCGCGGCGGCAAAGGGCGGCACCAGCCCGCTCACCGGCGTCTACAATTACGGCGAGCTGGTCGACAAGCCGGGCTTCGCCTTCATGGATTCGCCCGGTTACGACCCGGCTTCCGTCACCGGCCAGATTGCCAGTGGGTGCAATGTGGTGACCTTCACGACCGGGCGCGGATCGGCCTTCGGCAGCAAGCCAGCGCCTTGCTCGAAGATCGCCACCAACACCCAGATGTATGAGCGCATGACCGACGACATGGATTACAATGCCGGCGCGATCCTCAGCGACGGCAAGTCGGTGGAGCAGGCGGGCCGTGAGATCTACGAAATGTGGCTGCGGGTTGCATCGGGTGAACAGACAAAATCGGAGCTTCAGGGGCTTGGCGATTTCGAATTCGTACCCTGGCAAATCGGCGCCACCATGTAGCGGCGGCAAGATTCGCGACCGCGATGGCAGCGAGAGCTGCTGAGTGGCTCAGGAAGAAACGGAGCGGGGAACAGGGTATGGAATTCTTAAGCCAGGCGCAGCGCGATTTCTACGATGACAACGGCTATCTGGTGCTCGAAGCCCATTTGCCCAGGGACATCATCGAACAGGCCCATGCCGAAATCGCCTGCCTGTCGGAACATGCCAAATCGATCACCCAAAGCGATGATCTCATCGATTTGGAAGACAGCCACACAAAGGACGAACCGCGCATTCGGCGCATCAAGCGGCCCGACCTGCAAAGTGCATTCTTTGATCAGCTGATGCGGAGCGATCACATTCTGGGTCCGGCCCGTGATCTGCTGGGCGCCAATATCCGCATGCATACGGCCAAGCTGAACTGCAAAAAGGCCGAGTTTGGCGCTCCCGTTCAATGGCATCAGGATTTTGCCTTCTACCCCCATACCAATGACGACGTTCTGGCCATCGGCGTGGTGTTTGACGATATCGGCATGGAAAACGGCCCGCTGCAGGTTTTCCCAGGCTCCCATAGGGGGCCCATTCTCGATCACCACGACAACGGTGTCTTCACCGGTGCCGTCGATCTGGAGGCAGCTGGATTAAACCTCGATGACGCCGCTTCGCTGACTGGTCCGGCAGGCACGATCACCATCCATCACGCCCGCACCCTGCACGGTTCGGCCCTCAACCGCTCCGAGCGGGACCGGCAGATCCTGTTCTATGAAATGATGGCGGCGGACGCGTTCCCGGTGATGGGGGCGATGACCAAATTCGAGTCGATTGAAGACTACGACAAGCTGATGTTGTGCGGTGAAACCACCAAGCAGCCGCGCCTGGAAAACATCCCGGTGAGAATTCCACAACCACAACCCGCAAAAGCCGGTTCGATCTATGAGATCCAGTCTCAAAGCGAGAAACCCGGCTATGCCACCTACGAAGAAGTGAAAGAAACAGTATGAGCAAACCCGAAATCGGATTCATCGGACTGGGCCTGATGGGCGACGCCATGGTGCAGTGCCTGCAGAAAAAGGGCTACCAACTGCATGTCATGGCCAACCGCAGCCGCACCAATGTCGAAGCGGCGGTTGCCCGTGGTGCGGTTGAGCACACATCCGGCAAGGCTGTGGCGGAAGCCAGCGACATTGTTATGTTGTGCATGGACACCTCCAAGTCGGTAGAAGCGCGCATGCTCGCCGATGATGGCATTCTGGCCGGCTTGTCAGAGGGCAAGACCGTCATTGATTTCGGCACGTCCCTGCCAGCTTCGACCCGCGCGTTGGGCGAAAAGGCCGCCGCAATCGGCGCTGGCTATATGGACGCGCCCCTGGGTCGCACACCGGCACATGCCCTGGACGGCGCGCTGAACATCATGGGTGCGGGTGACATCGCCGTGTACGAACGGGTCAAACCTGTGCTGGACGATTTGGGTGAAAACGTTTTCCATCTCGGCCCGCTCGGTGCCGGTCATACGGTCAAGCTGCTCAACAACTTCTTCGGTATGACGGTTGCCAACGCCATGGCGGAAGCATTCGCCATGGCTGATCTGGCGGGTGTTGAACGTCAAAGGGTCTACGATGTCATGTCCGCCGGACCGCTGCATTGCGGTATGATGGATTTCGTCAAAGGCTATGCCGTCGACGGGGATCCCGAGCAATTGGCCTTCGCCATCAAGAACGCCCGCAAGGATGTCGGCTACTACGCCACCATGGCTGACGATGCCGGTGTCACCAGCCTGATGTCCGGTGCGGCGAAGACTGCTCTGGGCATGGCTGTTGCCGATGGACGTGGCGATCAGATGGTCTCGCAGATGACCGACTTCTACGCGGATCTGTTCAAGGGCAAATAAGCCCGGGAAGGCAGCGCAGCGTGGTAGGGATTGCCGCCAAGGCAACGGAGGATCGTGCGGTCTTGGGGATTGGCCTGATGCTGATCGCCTACCTGACCTTTTCCTTTGTCGACACGACGGTCAAATGGCTGGCTGTCGCCGGCATTCCGGCGCTGCAGCTTGCCTTCATGCGCTACTTCGCGCACTTCGCCTTGTCCTTGGTGATTGTCGGCAAGGATGGCTTCACTCGCGACCGGTTCAACAGCGATCGAATGACGCTGGTCATCCTGCGCGGTGCGATGATCATGTTTTCAACCGTGTTCAACTTCTTTGCGGTTCGTCATCTGCCGCTGACGCTGACCTCCACAATCCTGTTTTCGTCGCCGCTCATTGTCTGCGCCCTTTCCTGGCCGATGTTGGGCGAGCGGGTCGGGCCCTGGCGCTGGCTGGCGATTATGGTGGGGTTCTGCGGAGTGCTCGTCGCCATTCGCCCGTTTGGCGAGACCTTTCATTGGGCCGTCATCCTGTCAGTGCTGTCGGCGATCAGCTTCTCCATGTATCTGTTGCTGACCCGCAAACTGGCCGGGCAGGTGTCGACCGATACGATGCAGTTCTATTCCGGTGTGGTCGGCGTTGTGGCGCTGGCGCCCTTTGCGTTGGCGACCTGGACAAATCCAGCGACACTTGTCGATTGGCTGTTGATGATCAGCATCGGACTATGGGCCTGGGGCGGTCATCAAGTGCTGACCAATGCCTACCGCTTCGCGCCGGCCAATATCCTCAGCCCCTATTCCTATTCGTTCATCATCTATGTGTCGTTCTGGAGCTATCTTCTGTTTGATCACCTGCCGGATCGCTGGACTATCATCGGGGCCGGCTTCATTGTCGCCGCTGGCCTGTTCATCTGGATGCGCGAATACCAGCTGGCCAAACGCCCCAACCCGGCACCGCTTTCCCAATAGGCGGCGAGGGAACGGACAGGTTAGGAGCTCGCTTTCTCGTCTAGGGCGGCCAACACGATATCGGCGCGTTCGCGATAGTCTTCCGGCCCCAGTTCAAGGTTCGGATCGAGCTTCATCTCGCCAATCCGCTGCTGCCATTCGACCGTCGCTGTCGACATGTCGTTGTCGAGACCCAATTGCTCAACCGTGAGCGCCACCTCACGCAGTTCGGCGGCGCGGCGCACCCCGTGCACCATCACGCGCTCTAGCATATAGGCCGCCTTTTCGCGGAAATTGAACCCGGGATAGGTCTTGTCGAGACTGTCCAACACCAGATCGTCGACCCCGGCTTTGCGCCCTGCCAAGACGCATTCCACCATCACCGCTTCCAGCCCTTTCATCATGATCGAACGCACCATCTTGGTGGCCGATGCATGGCCGACAGCACCCTCCATTACGGTGACATTCATGTCCAGCCTGGCCATCTGCGCTTCGGCTTTGGTGGCGTGGGGGCCGCAAATGTGAACCTTCGTCTGGTGCATTTTGGGATAGACCGGGGCCATGACGGCCACATCCACATAGTGCCCGCCATCGGCCTCGATCAGCTTGGCGGAGCCCCGTTTGGTATCAGGGGCGCAGGAATTGCAGTCGAAAAACAACGTCCCTGCATGGCACTGGCCCAGCACGCTGCGCGCCGCCTCCTGTGCCCGGTCGGCGGTCACGAAACTGAAGATCACGTCGCAATCGGCAACCGCATCAGCCAGCTGGTCACACCCTTCAACACCGTATTGGGCATAGCGTTCGATCATCGCAACCCGCGTGGCATCGCTTTGGGTTTTCACGTCAAAGGCCTTGATTGAAACACCCGAATGTTCTTTCCAGCCTTCGGCAAAGGCCGCGCCGGCTTCGCCAAATCCGATCATGGCGACGTTGAGTTTTTCGGACATGCTGGTTTCCTCAAATGGGCGGTGATGTGGTGATGCATTGATGGCACTGTCCGTACTTTGATTTCAACTCGGGTCATCGAATTCCAGCAGAATTTTCGCCAGTGATGGAACCGGCACAATCGGGTGGAAATGGACAAATGGGCGTTTCGGCGGCGATGGTCAATATTATCGATTTTTGTGCATTTTCGGCAATTTTGAGCACAATTTTGGTGATTTTGGCCGATTTTACAAAAATCCTGCAGTTTTATTCTGATGGTGAAAAGCAGACCCGATTGGGCCGCCGAACCAGTTGTGTCCGGCCGTTCATTTTTGATTAGGGATGACGTCGACTCGGAGGGTTGGTTAAGGGCGTATTAGTGACTTGCGTGGTAGTTTTCCGACTTCACAAGTCTGGATTGATCCTATGTCACACATTGCCCCAAGCAACTCCGTCCGCAGATTGGCAAAAAGCGCCAATGTCATCGATTTCGTTTCGACCGGCACCTTTGCGCTGGTGGTTGGTATGACCTTGGTTCAGTTTCTGCTACCGAACGTTCCCGCTCCTATGGCCGATACCGTCACGCTGTCGACGGCAAAGGCGATTGTTGGCGGTTCGATTGCCGCATTGATTGTGCCATTTGCCTATCTGAGCGTGCGCATGGTCAGTGAATTCATCAACTGGCTTGGTCCGAACCTGCCGGTTCTTAAAGGCACAAAGCGCTAAGCACCCTCAGCTTTTACCGATGCGCGCACTGCTGCGCACCACAAGCCGCGCCGGTATCACCGCTGCCTTGCGGGTTGCGTCTGGATTGGCGATCTGGTCGAGCAGAATATCGACAGTTGCATCGATCATCTGTCCCGAAGGTTGTTCGACTGTGGTCAGGTCATAGGCCTTCCATACCGCTTGCGGCACGTCGTCATAACCGACCACCGAAACATCCTCGGGAATGTTCAGACCAAATTCGGTGCGTAGCACGTCCATCACGGCAAACGCCATGTGGTCATTGGCCACGAACACAGCGTCTGGCCGCTCCCCACTGCCCTCGCCGCTTTCGCCGTTGAACAGGTCGCGCGCTGCTTGTGCCGCGCCTGCTTGGGTATAGGCCCCGACGCCTCGCGAAAAACAGACCACACCCCGTTCGGCCAGGCCTTTGTAGAAACCGGCCTCGCGGTCGCGGTTGGTGGAGGAATCTTCAAATCCGGCGATGAAGGAAATGCGCTCATGACCGCCATCGACGAGAAAGTTGGCGACCAGCCGACCGCCTTCCAGATTGTCCGACGTCACCGAGTTGGCTGGCGACGTGGCGATGTAGCGGTTGAAGAGGACAACCGGAATGCCGTTATTGGCGCATTGTTGGGCCAGTTTCGACGACAGGTGAGCCGAGGCCATCACCACGCCTTCGACCTGGTATTGCAGCATGTCCTTGACCACCGCGTCCTGGTCGCCCTGATCGGTCATGAACAGCAGAACGCGATAACCTTTTTCCTGCAGGGAGCGGGACAGCTTTTCGATCACCACCGGATAAAACTGATTGTCGAGATAGGCGACCAGCACTCCAATAATGCCCGACTTGCCGGAAATCAGCGAGCGGGCCAGGGCGTTGGGCCGATAGCCGAGCTCATCCGCCGCCTGCAGCACCTTGCGTCGT
Source organism: Rhizobiaceae bacterium (assembly GCA_013214695.1). GTDB lineage: Bacteria > Pseudomonadota > Alphaproteobacteria > Rhizobiales > Rhizobiaceae > Pseudahrensia. Next base: position 36,643 of record JABSRX010000002.1, read on the forward strand.
GTATCTTCCGACACCGACGCGCCACGGGTGAACGTACGACTGACAGCGGACTGTGAGACGTGCGCAGCGCGGGCAACATCGGCAGAAGTGACGGTCGGTTTGGCCATGCGCGGGAATGTGTCACGTTCCAAGCGCGCGATGCAATGGGCAAATCACCTAATCACACATCTGCGACATCGCTCCAAAAAGGCAGTTGCCAGTTCTTCGGTGGGGGATTATCCAGACCCGAACCCTCTTCAACCGGAAAATTTCCATGACCGCTGCACAATCCGCTCCAACGGGCGCCAACATCATTGCGCAAAAACTCAAGCAAGCCGGCTGTAAGCGCGCCTTTGGCATTCCCGGCGGCGAGGTGTTGGCCATTTTGACCGGGTTGGACGAGGCGGGCATCGATTTTCACCTGGCCAAGCATGAAAACGCTGCAGGTTTCATGGCCGAAGGCGCTTGGCATGCCGAGGAACCAGGCTCCCGCGCCCCCGGTATTTTGGTGGCAACGGTTGGTCCCGGTGTTTCCAACGCGGTCAATGTGATCGCCAATGCCGAGCAGGACCGCGTCCCACTGATCTTCCTGACCGGCTGCGTTGATATCGATGTGGCCGAAACCTACACCCACCAGATCTTTGACCATCAGGCGATCCTGCGTCCGATCGTCAAAGCCTCCTTTCGGGCTAGCAAAGGCACGATCGGCGTGATGATGGAGAAGGCTTTGTCCATCGCCATGGACGGTCAACCCGGCCCGGTTCACATCGACGTGCCGATCAGCGTGGCCGAAGGCGAAAGCAACGAAGTACTGACCGAGCTGGCGCAACTTGCGCCGGCTTCAATGACCGCGCCCGATCCCATAGTCGGCGATGCCATTGATGCGCTGAACGCCGCCGAGCGCCCGCTGGTGATTGCCGGTGTCGATGCTGTGACCGAAAATGCCAGCGCCGAACTGACGGCTTTTTGCCGCCAGCACCACATCCCTGTCATCACCACCTACAAGGGCAAAGGTCTGTTGGATGAGCACGACCCGCTTTGCCTGGGCGGACACGGCCTCTCACCAAAGGCTGAGAAAAGCCTGCTGCCGTTTGTCAAACAGGCCGACTGCGTTTTGTTGGCAGGTTATGATCCGATCGAAATGCGCGCCGGCTGGCGCAATCCATGGGCTGACGACGCCAAGGTGATCGAGATCACCCCGGTCCTGCGCACCCATGGCATGCACCGGGTCGACATCACCCTGCGGGCGGCCATCAAGCCGACGCTTGCGCAACTGGGCCATGGTCTGGAGGTGAAAACCCGCTGGACTGGTGGCGAAGCCCTGGCCGTCCGGAGTGATTTGGAACAGGCCTTCACTGCCAGCGATGACTGGGGCCCGGGTCAGGTTTTTGCCACGCTGAACGACTGCCTGCCTGAAGATCGGGTGGTCACTGCAGACGCTGGCGCCCACCGCATCCTGGTGTCCCAGATGTGGCAGTGCAAGCATCCCCATTCCTTCCTGCAGTCCACCGCTCTGTGCACCATGGGCTGCGCCGTACCGCTCGCTGCCGGTTACAAATTGGCCAAGCCGCAGACACCGGTCTGCGCCTTTGTTGGTGATGCCGGACTGGAAATGGGTTTGGGCGAACTGGCCACCATCCGCGACATGAAATTGCCTGTCATCATTTGCGTTTTGGTGGATGAGTCCCTGGCGCTGATTGAACTCAAGCAGCGCGGCAGCCAGCGCAAGAATGTGGGTGTTGATTTCGATGGTACTGATTTTGTCGGCGTCGCCAAAGCAATGGGCGGCCACGGCGTCTGGGTTGATGACGCGGAGACGCTGAAGGTGGCGGCCGCTGAAGCACTGCAGCGCGACACCTTTACGGTACTGGCATGCCGCATTGGCCGCCGTGCCTATGACGGAACCTTTTAGTCGCTGCTGATTGCCCGCCGGGCGATCTTGTCGAAAACGCCGTCCAGTTCCTTGGCCAATGAGGCAAGGTCCGGTTTCGCTGTGGCGAAATAGGGGGCAAAGACATGGCTCGGCGTTTTATAAGCAAGCGTCGCGCTGCCGTTGACGTTTTCGGTGATGTAGAATCGGATCGGCGCCTCGATCCCGGCCTTAACGCTGGCCTCCAGCATGCGAAGGGCATAATCGTTGCGGTAGACGCCGATGATCATATTGCCCGGAATTTTGATCTTGCGGCGCTTGGCGCCGGATGAGGCGCTGGCCCGGGTAACCAGCAGCATCTTTTCCGCCTTCACGGCAGCATTCAGTTTCTTGACCATGTCGGAATAGCTGATGGTGGTTTCATGACGTACCCAGCCCGTGGGCTCGGCTGTATGGGCCGTGAGGCTCCAGCCAATAAACAGAACGAGCAGGGCAGTCAGCTTCAGCGGGTAGTTCATGTCAATTTCTCACCAATTGTAGCGGATTTTCAATTTGGCCATCACCGAACTGCCGGCAAAGGCAACGACGCCCCAGAGCCAGCCGTGCATGCTGCCGGAGACGATGCCACCGAGATAGGCGCCGATATTGCAGCCATAGGCGAGCCGGGCGCCGTAACCCATCAGCAGGCCACCGATGACGGCGGTCGCGACGTTTCTCCAGCCAATGCGCAGGATCGGGTTGAACTTGCCGGCCAGTGATGCGGCGGCCATGGCGCCGAAAATAATTCCAAAGTTCATGATCGACGTGGAATTGGCAAAGACGCTGTTCTCGACGGCCCGCGCCCGCCCGCCGCTCCAATAGGGCCAGCTCAACACATCGATGCCGATGATGTTGGCAAACTTGGCGCCCCATAAAGCGAAACCCGATGTGATGCCCCAGGGGCGGCCCAGTGTTAGAATGGTGGCCACGCTGACAACGACCAGCGCAATGATGCCGAGCGTATGGGACCAGGGCCCACCCAGAATGGATCCGGTCTGGCGTGGTGATTCCAAACTGCCATGGGCTTTCACCTCAATGCGCCGGCTCCACCACCAGATCAGGCCGGTGATGGCAAAAATCACTACCAGCGCGCCGGGTGCCCCGAATTCTCGAACCATGGAAAAGCTCTCTATTCGGGGCAGTCCGCGCCAGGCCGGCAAGTGCCAGGTGCCGATCAGCGATCCGGTGATGAAGGCGGCAAGCGTGATCACCATACGGGTGCTGCCACCGCCGACGGTAAACAAGGTGCCGGATCCACATCCACCGCCGAGCTGCATGCCCATGCCGAAGATAAAGGCGCCGACTGTGGCCGTCACACCAAACGGCAGAACCCAGGCGCCGCTGCGCAGACCGAGATCGGCGAAGGGCGGGCCATAGTCGATCAGCGGAAAGGTGAACAGACAGGCCGCCGCCAGCAGAATCATCTGCGCCCGCAATCCCTGACCACGGCGTTCAGTGACAATGCGCCTCCAGGCGGCCGTGAAACCGAAGGCGGCATGATAAAGCCCGATGCCTGCCAATCCACCGATGGCCACCGCAATGACATAACGCGTGCCGCCATAATTGGAGGCAGCATAAGCCACCCACAAAATGCCCAAAACCGCGATGGCAAAGGGCAGTTTGGGCGGAATGTGCGTGTTTTCACCCTGAAAAACGGCAGTTTGGGACATGATTTCCAGCTCGCAAGGGGCACTTCAATGCGTCGAACATAGCATTGCCACAAGTAAGGCGGGCCGAAAGTCAACTTTTGCGGTTTTTCTTCACACAAATGTCACGAGGGTTTATTTGCCGATTCCCCCGTCGAAATGTTGTCTGGGCTCAACAAAATTCTGGCGAGGCCAACATCAATATGACAACACGCGACGATTTGTTTGGGTGCACCGTCACCATGTCTTCTGAGGGCGATATGACGGCATGGAATGACACCCAATTGGGCTTTCTGGCCCACGCCGCCGCCACCCCAGATCACCTTGGCAAAACCATGGCCAGTGATCCCGGATTTGCACTGCCAGTGATCTGTAAAGGGCTGTTTTCGCTGCTGCTGGCCCGCAAGGAGCTCAATGCTGTTGCTGTTGAAGCGGAGACAAAGGCACGTCAGTTGGTTGAGGCGCGGCCGGTTTCGCAACGTGAAATGGCTTTCCTTGAAGCACTGGCCGATTGGAACAGGGGCCGTCCGAAAGCTGCCGGCGACCGCCTCAACCAGGTCGTGCTGGCCAATCCCCATGACGCCCTGGCAATGAAACTGGTTCAGGCCATTCGCTTTGTGCTGGGCGACGCGGTCGGTATGCGCGCTTCCATTGAAACGGTCATTCCGCATCTGTCTCCCGATCAGCGGCTTTATGGATATGCCTTGGGCTGCCATGCCTTCACCCTTGAAGAAAGCAGCGAATATGCGCAGGCAGAACGCATCGGTCGCGAAGGCGTGCTGCATTCGCCGGACGACGCCTGGGGTCTGCACGCTGTGGCGCATGTCTATGACATGACCAATGATACGACGGCTGGCCTGCAGTGGTTGAACAAGCGCACCCAGGCCTGGGCGCACTGCAACAATTTCCGTTACCATGTCTGGTGGCACATGGCGTTGATGCATCTGGATCGCGGCGAGATCGACGCCGTCTTTGATCTCTATGATCAGAAAATCCGCCAGGACAAAACCGACGACTATCGCGACATTTCCAATGCAGCCTCGCTGCTGTCACGTCTTGAACTGGACGGGCACAAGGTTGGCGATCGCTGGGAAGAACTGGCGCAATTGTCACAAGGCCGCACCGAAGATGGCTGTTTGGCCTTTGCCGACTTGCATTACGTGCTGTCGCTGATTGGTGGCGAGCGCAAGGCGGCGGTGGGTGACCTGCTCACACGCATGCGCAAGGATGCCGCCACCGAAGCCAGCGACATGGACCGGATCATGAAGCATCCGGGTCTGTCCGCCGCTGAAGGTCTCGAGGCCTTTGGTGAAGGCGACTATGCCCAGGCGTTCCAGCATCTCGCCGGAGCACGCCGCGCTATGCAGACCATCGGTGGCAGCCACGCACAGCGCGATGTTTTCGAGCGTTTGACAATTGAGGCAGCGCTGCGTGGCGGTTATTTTGACACGGCAGAACAGTTCTTGATGGAGCGTACCCAATGCCGCGCCGGCAAGATGGACCGTTTTGCCAGCAGCCGAATGGACGAGTTGAACCGACTGCGCAGCCACCGCGGCGCGCCGCAGGTGATCCCCGCAGAATAATGGTTGCGCAATAGACGAATTGGCGGCATCTGAACGGCGATTGCGGCACAAGACTTGGAACTGACGACATGACGGCAACGGCACCAAAGAGAACGGTTCGCGATCCGCGGCTGGACTTCTTCCGCGGACTGGCGATGTTTGTCATCTTCATCGCCCATACGCCGCGCGATTTCTGGGCGCTTTGGATTCCGGCCCGGTTCGGATTTTCCGACGCCACCGAGACCTTTGTTTTCTGCTCCGGCATGGCCTCGGCGCTGGCCTTTGGGGCTGTCTTCCATAAAAAGGGATGGCTGATGGGCACGGCGCGGATTGTTTACCGCGTCTGGCAGGTCTATTGGGCCCATATCGGCCTGTTCTTTGCGGTTCTGCTGCTGGTCACCAGTTTCGATGCCGCGGGCATATTCACCAGCGAATATTGGCAGCGTTCCTATGTCGGGGCGCTTAACCTGAAGCACTTCTTCACCAAGACCCCGGATCTGATCATTGGCCTGTTCACGCTGACCTATGTGCCGAACTATTTTGACATTCTGCCGATGTATCTGGTGATCCTGGCGATGATCCCGATCGTCATGGGCCTGCAGCGGATCTCTCTTTGGGCGGTTGCGTCCTTCGTGATCGGCGTGTGGCTGCTGGCCAACCTGGAACTGTTCGGCGCCGAGCCGATCAATTTTCCAGCCGAGCCCTGGTCACAGCGTAATTGGTTCTTCAATCCACTGGGCTGGCAGTTGGTCTTCTTTACGGGCTTTGCCTTTATGAGCGGCTGGATCAAGCCGCCACCGGTCGACAAGCGGCTGATCATCCTGGCCATCGTGATCATTCTGGTCAGCCTGCCCTTTGCCTATTTCCGCATCTACAATGCCAAGCCGGGCTGGTTCCTCTACACCGAACTGAGCCCCTGGTTCAAAGAGCAACGAGCAGCGATTGCGCCGCTTCGCGGCAAGTCCGAGTTTGGTCTGTTCCGCTACATCCACTTCCTGGCCACGGCCTATCTGGCCTGGGTCGCTGTCGGTCCGCTGGGATCGCGGCTGAAGAACTGGGGCCGCTTCCAGATCATTGTCGACACCATTCGCAAAGTGGGTCAGCAGTCGCTGGCGGTGTTTGTCTCGAGTTTGGTGATTGCGCAGATCGTTGGCATGGGCTTCCGCATGTTCAGCACCCATTGGGCGGTTGTCCTGATTGGTAACCTGATTGGCTTTGCCGCGCTGATTGCCGTTGCCCACACCGCGGCCTGGTTCAAATCTCAACCGTGGCGTCAACAAAAAGTGACCCCGGCTGCCACATCGCCTTCGCATTCAGGCGGTTCAACAATGCCCATGGGCGCCCCAGCAAGAAAGATCGATTAAGCGCATGATCAGCAGACGCACACTTTTGGGTTTGATCGCCATGGCCGGCAGCGCTGGCCTGCCGACACTGGGTGCGTTTGCCTCCGATGGAGAATCGGGTGAATCGGCCAGCGATGCAGCTGCCACAAAGCCGGTGAAGAAACCCGCTGTGCCTGTCAAACTGGGTAAGGCACAGGCATTCTCCCGCGATGCGCTGGTGGCCAAGGCCAAAGCTTTGGCCGAAGCCGATTACGTGCCGCCGCGCAAGATCCCGCAGCCTTGGATCGACATGTCCTATGACGAGTACAAGGGCATCCAGTTCAATCCGGAATCCGGCCTGTGGGCCGACAGCGAAATGCCCTACATCATGGAGTTTTTTGCGCCGGGTCTTTACTTCCCGTCGGCGATCACCATCGACGTGGTCGAGGGCGACACCAGCCGGCCTGTGCTGTTCTCCAAAGAAGTGTTCCGCTACGGCCACCTGGTGCCGGATCTGCCGGTCGACGATACGCTCGGTTATGCCGGGTTCCGTGTGCGCACCACGATCAACGACCCGGTGCGCAAGGACGAATTTGTCGTCTTCCAGGGTGCCAGCTATTTCCGGGCCGTTGGCAAGGGTCAGTATTACGGCCTGTCGGCACGTGGTCTGGCGATCGATACCGGCGAAGCCAAGGGCGAGGAATTCCCCGATTTTCGCAGCTTCTGGATCGAAGGGGTGGAACCGGGGGCCAAGAGCTTTACCGTCCATGCGCTGCTCGATTCACCCAGCGTCAGCGGGCTGTATTCGTTTGAGATCACCGCCGGTCTGACAACCGAGATGGACGTCAAGGCCGTGCTGTTTCCGCGGGTCGACCTGAACCATGTGGGCATTGGTGCCGAGACCAGCATGTTCCTGTTTGACGAGACCAACCGTCACCGCTTCGACGACTTCCGTCCGGCGGTGCATGACTCCGATGGTCTGCTGATTGAAAACGGTGCGGGCGAAACTCTGTGGCGGCAATTGGCCAACCCGCTGACATTACAGGTCTCCAGTTTTGTCGACGACAATCCACGCGGTTTCGGACTGTTGCAGCGGCCACGCGACTTTGGTGACTTCGCCGATCTCGAAGCCCATTATCACAAGCGCCCGGGTCTGTGGGTCACGCCCGGCGAGGGCTGGGGCAAGGGATCTGTGACCCTGGTTGAAATTCCCGCCGACCGCGAAATCTATGACAATATCGTTGCCTACTGGCGGCCGCGTGAGCCACTGAAGGCTGGATCGACCCATCACTTCACCTACCGGCTGAACTGGTGCGAGGAACCGCCGACCAATCAGAAATTGCCGAAGGTGCTGAACACCCGCATGGGCAACCGTTTCGTCGGTGGCCGATTGGTGACGATCGATTTCTCCGACGCACCGATCCTGCCCAAGAAGCTGGAAGACATCACGCTGCATGTCAGCTCCAACCGCGGCAAGGTGAGCGAAGGTATATTGCAGCGCAATCCACGTACCGGCGGTGTGCGGCTGGCCTTCACCTTCTATCCAGAAGAGCTGACCTCCATCGAATTGCGCGCCCAGCTGCTGGTCGACGGCAAGATGGCTTCCGAGGTCTGGCTTTACAGGTGGACTGCATGAGCCGGCACGATTCGCATCTGACGGCCTTGATGCCGAAGCCTGCCCCGCTGGCCATGCCGCTGCAGGATTTTTCCAAGCCCCATCTCGACCCAGAGGTGCAAAAATTGGGGTCGATGAAGCCAGCCTTTCGTACCGGCCTGTTTCGACTGGGCACCTTTCTGCCGGCCATCGCCACCTCGCTGGTCCTGTTCTTCATTATCATGGACTGGTTCCGCCGCGATGGGTTCACCGGCATTGAGATTGCCATGATGCTGATGGTGACCTTCACTTCGTTCTGGATCTCGCTGTCAGTGGCTTCCAGCACGATCGGCTTGTTCTTTGCCCGCAAGGACAAACCGGCTGCTGCCAGCACCCCGGATGACGCGATGGATGTCGCTCTGCTGATTCCGGTTTACAACGAAGATCCCGATGCGGTTTTTGCCCGCTTGCAGGCGATGCGAGGAGATTTGACAACCAGCAAGTCGCATCATCGGTTTGGCATCTTCATGCTCAGCGATACCCGTGACGATGCAATCGCCTTCCGCGAGGCGGCGCTGATTGATCAGATTCAACATCAGATGGGCAATAAGGTTCCCGTCTTCTATCGACGCAGGGCCCACAATGTTGAGCGCAAGACCGGCAATATCCGCGACTGGATCGAAAACTGGGGCGGTGATTGGCAGGCCTTTTTGACGCTGGATGCCGACAGCCTGATGTCGGCTGGTGCGATCATTCGACTGGCGGATGAAATGGCGGCGCAGCCGCATGCCGGGCTGATCCAGACAGTGCCGCGCCTGGTCGGGGCCAATTCCATCTTTTCGCGGGTTCAGCAGTTTGCCAACAATGTCTATGGCGGCGCGCTGGCGCGGGGCCTGGACCGATGGTCCGGCCACGAAGGCAATTATTGGGGTCACAACGCGATCATTCGCACCAAGGCCTTTGCCGCCTGCGCCGGCCTGCCGATATTGCGCGGCAGGGGTGCGCTGGCCGGCACGATCAAGAGCCATGATTTTGTGGAAGCGGCCCTGCTGCGCCGGGCTGGATGGTCGGTGCGCCTGATACCGGAAATCACCGAAACCTACGAAGAAACTCCGCAGACGATCATCGATTACGTCTTGCGCGATCGGCGCTGGTGTCAGGGCAATCTGCAGCATCTGCGTCTGCTGTTTTCGGCCGGTTTCAAGGGCGCCTCGCGCTTCCACATGCTGCAGGGGGCGATGGCCTATATCGCCTCTGTCGTCTGGTTCGCCCTGCTGGTTGTCTGGGCGCTGATGGGCCGCGGCCGTGAGGACAGCGTGTTCCGCTATTTTGCCGAGACCAATCCGCTGTTTCCGCAATGGCCGGAAATCGACACGGTCAGCCGCACTGTGGTGCTCGGTTTCATGTTGGGTCTGTTGTTGATCCCCAAACTGTTCGGCATTGCGCTGACCGTGCTGGATGATCCGTCACTGAAGGATATGGGCGGCCGCCGTCGTTTCTTCGCCAATGCGTTTTGCGAAATCACGCTTTCCTTCATTCTTGCCCCGATACTGATGGTCCAGCATGTGTCCGCCGTGTTCCGCACCGCCATGGGGCTGGATGTCGGCTGGTCACCGCAAAACCGCGCCGGCAGCGTTTATGGCTGGGGAATGCTGATCCGCTTCCATTGGCTGGAAACGCTGGTCGGATCCTTGCTGATCGCCGGCATCGTGGCCGGTCTGGTTACCCTCTGGCTGGCGCCCATCGCGATCAGTCTGGGATCGGCTGTGTTGATTTCGCACTGGAGCAGCAAGCCGCTGGCCAGCAATTCGGCCCTGTCGTCGATCATGGAAACCCAGGAGCGGCGTGCGCCGCCGCCAATCATTACGTCCTGCTACGTATAAAACCGGCGCCCTCGCAGCCGCTACATCGCCGCGTCGCCGCCTCAGCGGTGACGCAGGCCCAGCTTGTTGCGTCCGAATTGATCACGCACCCGCGCCATGATGTCGACGTCGAGCTGCAGCAGAATGTGGATGACATCGATGGGCACCCAGTTTTCACGGATCTTGCCCTCGTGATGAAGATAGAAATCCATCACCCGCATTTCTGTACGCTTGCCGGTTGTGCCGCTGCCGAACAGGCCGCCACCGGTATTCTGCGCAATCACACTGGGCCAGCCTCCGGTGACCGAATAGGGGCCGTCGCCGATCTGAATGTAATGGCCGGAATCTGAAGCCGTGCCGCTCTGAGTTTCTTCGTTGATGATCGACTGGCCACCCTTGCGGCCGGGCCAGAACAGGCGGAACGGCAACTGGTGGAAGTCGACAAAGCCTTCCAGGGCACGGGTGGTGCCGATCCCGGAGGGGCCGTACCACATCATTTTCTCATGCCAGTGTTCCTTCTGTGGCATGTTGATCAGGCCGTCACGGCCCTTCATTTCGTGATCCTTGTAGTCACCGAGCGATTTGTGCATCGCCAGCGTCTGGGCAATCGAGGCGAGCCCTTCGTCCATGTCTTGTTCGCTGAGGACCAGCCCGTCGCAGGTGATCGGCCCCATCCAGCGCCCCTCGGTGCCCCAGCTTGGCGCCAGGGGCCAGAAGCCCGCCTGGCGAATAACATCAAGCACGTCCCAAAGACAGGTTGATTGAACGATCTTGTCGCCGTCCAGAATATGCACCTCGCCATAGCGCAGAAAGATCGGCTGCCCGGTGGCCGGGATGTCGAGCCAGTCTTCGACAAAGGTTCCGCAATAGTGTCCCACGCAGGCGACCATGTCCTGTTCCTCACCATGACGGTTGCGATACCGCCCGCCGACCAGGATTTCGTCCCGCCGTTCCAGGTTCGGAAAGCTCGTTTTCAGCGGCAGCCAGGCCGTCTCGGCGACCGCCTGTGTGCCTTGCACTTCGTTCATTGGATGAGACCCGCGCCAGTGTGCGTCTTGGGCGTAGATGGCGTCGAGAGCCGCTGACAAATCCTCAATTGAGCAATCGGCAATGGCGTGCATTTTGGCTTGAATCAGCCGTTTATTGGCCAAATTGAGTGCCTGTGGAATGGGAAGGCATCCGTTTTTCATCGTAAAATCAATCTATTGCGTTGGAAGTTCGTCAAAATTGGCTATTCGATCACATTAATCGTTGCATACGTATGCAATAAGTGATTGTCTTAACGACAAACGAGTGGCTTGTCTTGTGGTTTTTGTAATCACTAGACTTGTTTCCGGTCGATGACCGTCGTTTTGCGCGCAAACACAGTTTTTGAGGTCACTATCAGCCTCAATATCTAGGGAGAAACCATATGATAAAGAAACTACTTCTGGCCAGCGTATTGGCGCTGGCAACATCAGCTACAGCCCACGCTGCCTGTGACATCAGCAGCGGCCGCGTCAGCGTTGTTGGAAACGAGTTCCCGGCAATTCAGACCGTTGGCAAGGGCGCCATGGCCTGTGCTGGTGATGGTGTTGAAGTCAAAACAAACCTCACAGCTGACCACCAGAAAATCAATCTGGCCGGTATGCAGGGCAACCCAGCCGAATACACATCCGCGATCATCGCGAACTCTTCAATCGTCGCTCTGATGAACGAAGACGTGATCCGTCCGCTGGACGATCTGGTCGCCAAATACGGTGGCAGCCTGAAGAAAAACCAGCTGATCACCATCAACGGCAAGGTCATGGCTGTTGCCTTCATGGCCAACGCCCAGCATCTCGTCTACCGCGCTGACGTGCTGGAGAAAATCGGTGTTGAGCCGCCAAAGACCTACGAAGACATGCTGGCTGCTGCGAAGATGATTCGCGAAAAGGGCATTCTTCAGAACCCTGTTGGTGGCGCCTATAAAGCTGGCTGGAACCTGGCTCAGGAATTCAACAACATGTTCCTCGGCTACGGCGGTTCGCACTTCAAAGACGGTTCGGCCATGCCAAACGTCAATTCAGAAGCTGGTGTTAAAGCTCTGAACATGATGAAGGCGCTGAGCGAGTACATGAACCCTGACTTCCTGACCCACGATTCCAACGCAACCAACGCTGAATACCGCGCCGGTAACGTGGCTCTGATGAACATGTGGGGTTCCCGCGCAGCAACCATGACCGATGCTGACGGCGTGCCACAGGAAGTCATCGACGGCTTCAAGATTGCTGGCCCAATGACTGTCGGTGGTGGTTCCACTGCAGCCTCCACCCTGTGGTGGGACGGTTGGACCGTTGCCAAGAACATCTCCGATGCAGACGCTGAAGCGACCTTCAAGGCGATGATGAACGGTATCGACCCAGCTATGCTGAAAGACGCAGAAGTCGCCAAGCAGGCTGTCTGGCTGATCGATGGATATGAGCCAACTGCAGCCGCCACCGGCGTGTTTGCTGCTGCTCAGATGAACACCATTCCTTACCCAATGTTGCCTTACATGGGTCTGATGCACACTGCACTGGGTGCAGAGCTTGCAGACTTCATGCAGGGCAAGGAAAGCGCCGAGCAGGCTCTGGCAGACGTTGAAGCTGCCTACACTGCTGCCGCTAAGGAAAACGGTTACCTGTAAAAACCTTGGAGCGGCGCCGCACTTGTCGGTGCCGCTCCCTTCTCTTTTGGCGGACATTTCAGCATGAAACATAAGACCTTCTTCTGGTTCTTTTTGCCGACCGGCCTGGCGATGCTGGTATTCATTGCCGCGCCCATCGTCTCCGTCGTCATGCAGTCCATGTTCCTGCCCATCGAGGCGGTGCTGGTTGAGACCGAAAACTGCGGTCCCTTCGGCTGTAAGACGGAAACCACGATCGATCAGGAAGCCACCGCGAAACTGCGCGAAGCCAATCCGCTTGGGCGTTTTGCCGGTCTGGAAGTCTATTTTGACCGGGGCCATCTGGCGACGTCTGAAGTTGCTGAAGCCTGGAACACCAGCGAAAGCTGGGGCGCCTTTTTTGCTGAACTGCGCGACCTGCCCTTCTATCGGGCCATTGCTTTCACGCTGACCTACACATTTGTCTGCACACCTTTGTTGATCGCCCTTGGCTTTGCCATCGCCGTTGCTGTCAACTCGCTTCACCGGCATCTCAAAGGCCTGGTGATCTTCTTTTCCCTCCTGCCGATGATCGTCACCCCGCTGGTTGGATCACTGATCCTGTTCTGGATGATCGATTCCCGCGGCATATTGGGGAACTTCATCTCATTTCTGGCCAATGACCCGGACCTCAGCTTGAAGGCATCGACGCCGTTGATGTGGACTTCGCTGATTGTCTACGGCATCTGGTCATCTGCTCCATTTGCCTTTGTGGTGTTCTATGCCGGCCTTCAGACGGTGCCGCAGGACACGCTTGAAAGCGCCCAGATTGACGGCGCCACCCGTTGGCAGCAGATCCGTTATGTAACTATTCCGCACATCATGCCGCTGGTCACTTTCGTGGCGCTGATTCAGCTGATGGACAATTTCCGCGTGTTTGAACCGATTGTCGGGTTCAACGCGGAAGCCCATGCAACCTCACTCAGTTGGATCATCTTTAACGATCTCGGCGGAGAGACCCGCCAGTTGGGGGCGGCGGCGACGACCTCGGTGCTGACCATTTTGGGCGTGGCTATTTTGCTCAGTCCGGTGCTGGTGCGCACCTGGCGCGACTTCCGTGGGAGGACCTGATCGATGGCTGCTGCTTCCCAAAGAAAACCGCTTGGACTGCAGATCTTCCTGTCGGCCTTTGTCGTCATCTGGCTGATCATGGCGGCGTTCCCGTTCATCTGGACCCTTTGGGGCTCCTTTAAGGTTGAACTCGACTTCTTCTCAATCGCCGACTGGACGAACGCCATTACCGGCGTCCGCACCGAGACCACCCATGGCTCGCCGTTTACCGATGCCGGCTATGTCGGCGCCTGGGTCCAGGAAGAATTCTGGCGCAATGTGATCAACACGTCGCTGGTCTGCATTTTCGTGGTCGCCACGTCGCTGACCATTGGAACGCTTGGTGGCTATGCGTTAAGCCGGTCCGGTTTCAAATATGTCTTCTGGCTGCTGATCATCGCCCTGATCTTCCGCGCCATGCCGCCGATTACCCTGGTGTCCGGCTATCTGCCCGTGTTCTTTGACTACAATGTCTGGGGCTATTTGCCGACGGCGATTGTCGTCCTGGTGGCGATCAACCAGCCGTTCACCCTGTGGATGCTGCACTCGTTCTTTGAGGGCATTCCAAAGGAGTTGGACGAAAGCGCCAAGGTCGACGGCTGCACCCAGTTCCAGGCGTTCCGTCAGGTGATCATTCCGGTGATGTGGCCGGGTGTCATCACCACAGGGCTGTTCTCGTTCCTGTTGGCCTATAACGACTTTGCGGTAACTTCGATGGTTCTGGCTGAGCAGAACCGCACCATGGTGCCCGCCATCGCGGCCTTCCTGGGAACCACCTATACGGAAGGCAATGTGATGTTTGCGGTGGCCGCTGTGGTCTCGGCAACAGCGCCGCTCTTCGTGCTTGTCATGTTCTTCCAGCGCCAGATCGTCAGCGGCCTCACCGCCGGCGCGGTCAAGGGGTAGAACATGGTGCCACAGCAAAAAACTAACCGCGCTTTTTGGCGCCCATTCGAAGGTTGAGAAATGGCCAGTATCAGTCTCAAGAAAGTAAGCAAACGCTGGGGCGACTTTGTCGGTGTTCAGGAGTTTGACCTGGAAATTGCCGACAAGGAATTCCTGGTTCTTCTCGGGCCATCCGGTTGTGGCAAGACCACGACCATGCGGATGATCGCAGGACTGGAAGAAGCAACTTCCGGAGAAATCTGGATTGGCGATCGCATGGTCAACGATCTGGAGCCGAAGGACCGCGACATTGCGATGGTGTTCCAGAGCTACGGCCTGTATCCGAATATGACGGTCTACGATAACATTCGATTTCCTCTGAAGGTGCGTAAAGTCGATGCCTCGACCCACGCGGAACGGGTTCAGCGCGCCGTTGATATGGTGGAGCTGAACGAGTTTACACATCGTCGCCCGGCGGAACTGTCTGGTGGTCAGCGTCAGCGCGTTGCCCTGGCACGCGCGATTGTCCGTGAACCCACCGTGTTCCTGATGGACGAGCCGCTGTCCAACCTAGACGCCAAACTGCGCGTTTCGACCCGCGCCCAGATCAAGAACTTGCAGAACACACTTGCGACCACAACCATCTACGTGACCCATGATCAGATCGAAGCCATGACATTGGCGGATCGCGTTGTCGTCATGAATGCTGGCGTCGTGCAGCAGGTCGGCACGCCGGTCGACATTTACGACCGCCCACAGAACACCTTTGTGGCCAGCTTTATCGGCTCGCCCGCCATGAACCTGATGGAAGGCACGCTGGAGAACGGCGTGTTCACCGGCGAAAACGTTAAGGTGACAGGCTTGAGCAAAGATCATTCAGGTCCTGTCACCCTGGGTTTCCGCGCCGAGGATGCTGAGATTTCAGACAAGGCCGCGGCAATTGAAGCGCCCGTTTATTCGATGGAACTGCTGGGTGAAGCTACGATGGTCACGGCCAAGGCCGGCGGCAATCTAGTTTCGGTCAAGGCGGCAAAGGATTATCGTTCGGATATCGGTGATACCGTGCATGTCTCGATCCCGGGTGACATCTGTCATCTGTTCGACGGCACGTCCGGCGAGCGCCTCGACTAGACCGGCTCACGATTCATAGAGAAAGACCAAGGCGTCCATGAAAGGCTCCCGTCCTGAACAGTCCTACCTGACTCGCGACAACGACCCTGCCGCAACCGAAGCGACACGGGGCGTCATCGAGGACATGGTGGATGGTCTCAACGACCACCGTATCGCCGATATTGGCGAGTTTTTTGCTGACGGCTTCCGCTGGATGGGCAATGCCGGCTGCGGCTTCAAGGAAGGTCTGCGGGAGTTTCAGGAAGCCTGGCAAAAGCCGTTTCAGGCGGCCTTTTCCGACAAGGTCTGCATCGATGAAGCGCGGCTGTTCGATGGTCAATGGGCGGCTGCCCTTGGCCGTCAGGAAGCGGTGCATTCCGGCCCGTTTTTCGGCATCGAACCAACCGGCAAAAAGGTCGTTATCCGCTACATGGATTTCTGGAAGGTTGTTGACGGCAAGATCGTCGACAACTGGGTCATGGTCGATTTTCCCAGCGTGCTGCAACAATTGGGGCACGACGTTTTCGATGGAAAAGGCTGGGAAAATCTGACCGACAATCCCAAGCGGGATTTCCGTCCAGAACAATTGCCGTGGCGAACTTAAGTCAATCAAACCCGTAAATTAGAGGAGAAGGGCCAAAGCGAAATCCGAACCAGTCGAACCACTGCATACGTATGCAGGCCCATCGTCGACGCGGAATTTCCCGGCCAATGGAGCAACACATGATCCGTCATCTGAAAACTGCCCGTAGTGAAGAAGACCGCGCTGAAGACGATGCCAAGGTGCGCAGCACCGTTGAAGGCATCTTGAAGGACATCGAAACCCGGGGTGACGCGGCGGTGCGTGAACTGTCGCAGAAGTTCGACAATTATGCGCCGGACAATTTCCGTCTGAGTGAATCCGAGATTGAAGCGGCGATGAACAAAGTGTCCGAGCGGGACATGGAAGACATCAAGTTTGCACAGACCCAGATCCGCAACTTTGCCGAAGCGCAGCGGGCGTCGATGACCGATATCGAGGTCGAGACCTTGCCGGGCGTAATTCTCGGCCACAAGAACATCCCGGTTCAGTCGGTGGGATGTTACGTTCCTGGTGGCAAGTTCCCAATGGTTGCTTCGGCCCATATGTCGGTGCTGACCGCATCGGTTGCCGGCGTGCCACGTATTGTTGCTTCCGCACCGCCACAAAATGGCGAGCCGCATCCGGCGATTGTCGCCGCCATGAAGATGGGCGGCGCCCACGAAATTTATGTCATGGGGGGCATTCAGGCCGTGGGCTCCATGGCACTCGGCACCCAGACCATCGAGCCTTGTCATATGATCGTCGGTCCCGGCAATGCCTTCGTGGCCGAAGCCAAGCGGCAGCTGTTTGGCCGCGTTGGTATCGATCTGTTTGCCGGCCCCACCGAGACCATGGTGATTGCCGATGAGACGGTTGATGCAGAAATGTGCGCCACAGACCTGCTCGGCCAAGCGGAGCACGGTTACAACTCGCCGGCTGTTCTGGTCACCAATTCAGAAAAACTCGCCAAGGAGACCGTGGCCAAGATCGACCGCATCCTGAAGATTCTGCCGACCGCTGAAACCGCGTCGAAGAGCTGGGAAGATTATGGTGAGGTGATCGTTTGCGATACCTATGTTGAAATGTTGGAAGTCGCTGATGACATCGCTTCTGAACATGTGCAGGTGATGACCGATCGTGATGACTGGTTCCTGGAAAACATGACCTGTTACGGCGCGTTGTTCCTGGGCCCACGCACCAACGTGTCGAATGGCGACAAGGTGATCGGTACGAACCACACCTTGCCGACCAAGAAAGCTGGCCGCTACACCGGTGGTCTGTGGGTTGGCAAATTCCTGAAGACCCACTCCTATCAGAAAGTTCTCACAGACGAGGCAGCAGCCCATATCGGTGAAGTCGGCTCGCGTCTGTGCATGCTGGAAGGCTTTGTTGGTCACGCGGAACAGTGCAATGTACGCGTACGCCGCTATGGGGGCCGCAACGTGCCCTATGGCGCAGCTGCTGAGCCGATCGTCGACGCGGCAGAATGAGAGCCAAACTGGAGACACCTGAATGACCGACCTGCCGCGCACGCCCACCTTTCAATTGAATGGCAAAAAGGCACTTGTCACCGGTGCCTCCCGGGGCATCGGTCTTGGCGGCGCCATGGCCCTCGCCGAGCATGGGGCGCATGTGGTCATGGCGGCCCGCAATGCCGAGGAAATCGGCCTGGCCGCCCAGGCCATTCGCGACGCCGGTTACAAAGCCGACGGCATCGCGCTGGACGTTGCAGATCGCGAATCGATGATCTCGTCGATCCGCCAACACGGTCCGTTCGACATTCTGTTCAACAATGCCGGCACCAATGACCCAACACCGTTTGTCGACGTGACGCCGGAAAACTTCGACAAGATCATGGACCTCAACCTGCGCTCCGCGTTTTTTGTCGCCCAGGAAGTGGCGAAGGGTATGATCGAGGCTGGCAATGGCGGGTCGATCATCCACACATCGAGCCAGATGGGCCATGTCGGTGGCATCGACCGGGCGGTTTATTGTGGGTCGAAGTTTGGCATTGAAGGGGTGACGAAAGCATCGGCCATCGAACTGGCAGCCCACAAGATCCGGGTCAACACAATCTGCCCGACCTTCATCCGCACGCCGATGACCGCAAGCACGTTTGAAAATCCCGAGCGGGTCGCCTGGCTGGAAGAGAAGATCAAACTTGGGCGGGTCGGTGAAATTGAGGATGTCATGGGAGCCGTCGTGTTCCTGGCCAGCGATGCCTCGGCATTGGTGACCGGAACCAGCCTGCTCATCGATGGTGGCTGGACCGCTGATTAAAGGAACCAAACAGTGACGATCAAAGGCTTTTCCCAGCAGTGGAAAGATTTTCCCGACTACATTCTCGGCATTACCCAGGAGATCTGGGAAGGCCGCGGTATTGGCACGCTCAACCACTATTACACCGACGATATTCCGGTGCGCTCCCCGATGGGTATCCAGCAGGGCAACGAGGCTGTCATGGCCGCGACCATGGGCACTCTGTACGAGTTTCCTGATCGTGAGCTGCTCGGCGAAGACGTGATCTGGTCCGGCGATCCCGAAACCGGCCTGTTGTCCTCGCATCGCATCATTACCACCGCCACCCATGCCCGTGATGGCGCCTTCGGTCCGGCGACGGGCAAGAAGTTCAAGGTCCGGGTGATCGCTGATTGCGCCGCCAAGGACAACGCCATTTTCGATGAATGGCTGGTGCGCGACTATGGCGGCATTGTCCGGCAATTGGGCATGGATCCGAAAACCTACGCGGCTGATCTGATCGCCCGCGAAGGCGGTCCCGACCATTGCGGCAAGCCCTTCACACCCGCCATGGATATCGACGGCGGCTACCATGGCACCGGCAATGACAATGAGTGGGGGGCTAAATATGCCACCATTCTCAACCGCTTGATGGACAAGGATTTCAACGTCGTCACGGAGGTCTATGACCGCGCTGTGGTGGCCGAATATGCCGGCGCCGTCTCGGGACTGTCATTTGCTTCGGTCGACGCCTTCTGGCTTGGCCTGCGCTCTTCTTTCCCGGACGCCGAGTTCAAGATCCATCACCAGATCGGATTGGACGGCGACAATAGGATGTCGCCAAGAGCTGCCATTCGATGGTCGCTGGACGGCACTCATTCTGGCTGGGGCACATTCGGCGCACCAACCGGAGCACCGGTTCATGTGATGGGCATGTGCCACGCGGAATTCGGCCCCTACGGCGTCAATGGCGAAGGCATCCGGCGCGAATATGCCCTGTACGACGAAATCGCAATCTGGAAACAAATCTTAATGCACAGTGGAGAGCTTTCATGACACCCGAAGAGATGGAAGCGAGAATTGTTCGCTACGGGGATCTGATGCCCTGCAAGACGGCCTTTATCGACGCGCACACCCCCGGTTCAGACAGCAAGGAAAACTTCACCATCATCGGTGGTGGCGTGTCTGAGTCACCGGACCAGCATGTCCATATTGCCGAAACCCCAGGTTTCAATATCGGCGCCGCAGGCCAGCCACCAAAGTGCCGCAACTCGCTGCACAGCCATCGCACGGCGGAGGTGTTTTATGTCCACAAAGGGCGCTGGCGCTTTTTCTGGGGCCGCCATGGCACGGCAGGCGAGGTCACTTTGGAAGAAGGCGACATCTTCAACATTCCAACCGGCATCTTCCGCGGCTTTGAGAATATCGGCACCGACTATGGAATGATCATGGCCATTCTGGGTGGTGATGATGCTGGTGGTGGCGTGATCTGGGCACCGCAGGTGATCCAGGATGCAACCGATCATGGTTTGGTTCTGGCTGAAACAGGCCGTCTCTATGACACTAAAAAGGGTGAAGCTTTGCCCGATGGCGTTAACCCGATGCCCCTGCTTACCGAAGATGAGCTGAAAAACTATCCGGAAGTGCCGGTCGACGAGGTCGTGCCTTATTATATCGGCCGCTATCACGATATGGCCGCTCTGGCCGCCAACAAGCCCGCCGACATCATCTCGGAAGATGGCCTGATCCGCGACAAGCCCGGCTTTGAGGTTGAATTCATCACCCGCGGCTCGCTTTCGGGTCCGCAGGGTGGCAATGGGCGCCACCACGTTTTGATGATTCATGAAGGCCATTGGCGCTTGAGTTGGGACGGTTCTGAAAAGACCCTCGCGCCAGGCGATTGCTGTGCTGTTCCGCCCGGCGTTTCCTACCAGCTTGACCCCAGCATGACCGGCACCTGCAGCCTGTTCCGGGTGATCGATACCGACGATCCGGCCGGCCCGACCGCGACCGACCTGAACTGATACAGGTTGGCTGAATGAACCACATCGCCGAACCCGCGCGACAGACGCCGATCGTGCACGAAACCGACGTGCTGGTCGTCGGGTCTGGCCCCGGTGGTCTTGCTGCGGCATTGGCCGCCGCCCGCTGCGGTGCAGATGTCACGCTTGTCGAACGCTTTGGCTGTTTTGGCGGCAATATCACGGTTGTCGGTGTTGAAGGCTTTGCCTGGTACCGCCACGAGCAGACGGTTGAAGCAGGCGGCATCGGTCGCGAATTCGAAGAACGCGCCAAGCAGATGGGGGCGGCGGTGCCCGAAAGCCAGTCGCTGTCTTATGAACTGGACAGTGAAGGTTTCAAACTGGTGGCCGACAAATTGGTGCAGGAAGCGGGCATTACACCGATGCTGCATCGCCAGTTCGTCGCGCCGGTGATGAGCGGCAATACAATCACTGGCATTATTGTTGAAAGCAAAAACGGCCGCGAAGCTATCATGGCCAAACGGGTGATCGACGGCACCGGCGATGCCGACATTGCCCACCGCGCCGGAGCGCCGACGATCAAAACACCGATGGAAGACATGCAGGCGGCCTCAGTCATGTTCCATGTGGCGGGGGTCGACAAACAGGCTTTCATGGAAGGCGTGCGCCAAGACCCGCAGACCTATTCAGACTGGTCGACAGGTGAATGGCAGGTGGAAACGTCGGGCAAGGAAGACGATATGTTTTCGCCGTTCTTGAAAAAGCCGTTTGAGCAAGCAATTGCTGACGGCGTCATTTCGGCCGATCTCAACACCATTGCCGGTACCTGGGGTGCCGTCCATGACAGCGGTGAAATGACCTATATGAACCTGATTCATCTCGACGGATGCGACGGCACCGACGCCGACAGCATGACCCGTTTCGAGATCGAAGGCCGTCGTCAGGCGATGCAGGCGATCGAAGCGCTTCGGCGGTATATGCCTGGAGGCGAGGGCATACGGCTGCGCAATTTTGGCATGTCGATTGGCATCCGGGATACGCGCAAGATCGATGCCGTCTACAATATGACGGAACAGGATGTGCGTGAGCAGGGCCGTTTTGAGGACAGTATCGGCATCTATCCCGAATTTATTGACGGGTATGGCATATTGATCCTGCCGACCACCGGGCGTTACATGCATATTCCCTATCGCTGCATGGTGCCGAAGCAAGTTGACAATCTGCTGGTCGTAGGTCGGGCGATTGGTGGCGACAAGGTTGCCCACGCGGCAACCCGCAACATGGCGTGTTGCGCAGTGGTAGGGCAGGGGGCCGGCATTGCTGCNGCCCTGTCAATCCGGCAGAATTGCCCNCTCGACCGTCTCGATATCAAACCCGTGCAAGCTGAGCTCGAAGCCCAGAATGTGCGGATATATTAATTCAACCTGCCCGACGGGATGTCGTGGCCATTGCGTCTTGGGAGAACCGTAATGACAAAAATTCTAACCAGCCATGTCGGTTCGCTACCGCGCACTCAAAAAGTGGTCGATTTCATTTTCGCACGCGAAAAGGAACAGTCTTACGACCAGGCCGAGTTTGATGCCGTGATGACGGAAGCGGTTGATGAAACCGTGCGCCGCCAGGTCGAGGCGGGCGTCGACATCGTGTCGGATGGTGAGACCTCGAAGATCTCCTACGCAACCTATGTCAAAGACCGCTACACCGGCTTTTCCGGCGATAGTGATCGCAACGCCCCGGCCGATCTGAAGATGTTTCCAAGCTTTCTGGAGCGTCTTGCCGACAGCGGTGGCACACCGACCTATGCGCGCCCGCAATGCACCGGCGATGTTGTGTCCAAAGGTCAGGACGAGCTCAACAAGGACATCGCCAATCTCAAGGCCGCGATGGCCAAGCACGGTGTGGAGCGCGGTTTCATGAACGCCGCGTCGCCAGGCGTCATCTCCCTGTTCCTGCAGAATGTGCATTACCCCAGCCGTGAGAAATACCTTGAGGCGCTGGCCGAAGCGATGCGGGCCGAATACGAAACCATTGTGGGTGCCGGTCTGCAGTTGCAGCTGGATTGCCCGGACCTCGCCCTGTCTCGGCATATGTTCTTCACCGATCTTAGCGACGACGAATTCCTGAGAATTGCTGACATGCATGTCGACGTTCTCAATCACGCGTTGGAAAACATCTCAGCTGAAGACGTGCGCATTCACATTTGCTGGGGCAATTATGAAGGCCCCCATTGCTGCGACATCGACATGAACAAGGTGTTTCCAACGCTGATGAACGCCAAGGCACAGACGCTGCTGTTTGAAACCTCCAATCCGCGCCATGCCCATGAATGGACCGTCTTCCGAGACCGGCGCAGCGAAATTCCAGATGACAAGATCCTGATGCCTGGCGTGGTCGACACGACGACCAACTTCATCGAGCATCCCGAAGTGGTCGCCCAGCGGGTGGAGCGCTTTGCCGACATCGTCGGTGCTGATCGCGTGGTGGCCGGATCAGACTGCGGCTTTGGCACTTTTGCGGGCTATGGCTCGGTTGATCCTGAAATCGCTTACGCCAAGTTAACCGCCTTGAGCGAAGGCACAGCCATGGCTTCATCGCGGATCTAGAGCAATGGCCAGGGACAATTTCGATGGCGTGATTTTTCTGCCAGGCCTGCTGTGTGACGCAAAACTGTTTGCGCCTCAGGTTGCAGCGCTGGAGGCATCCTACGACATCGAAATTCCCAATCTGGGAGCCTATGATTCCTTCGAAAAGATGTCTCAGGCTGTGCTCGATGAAAGCAAGTTCGAGCGCATCGCCCTGGCCGGTCTGTCGATGGGTGGGGCGCTGGCCATGAACATGGCCCGCTGGCATCCGGACCGGATCGAGCGCCTGGCCATTTTGGATGCCAATCCACGGGCCGACGACGATGCCCGGCGCGCCAACCGCCGACGTCAATTGGACGCAGCGCGGGAGTCCGGGGTTGGTCAATTGACGCGCGGCGAGTTGTCAATGGTCTATCTGGCACCGCACAATCAGACGCCGGAACTGATCGATATCGCCGTGCAGATGGCAGAAGGCCATGGTGTCGACGTCTATGCAAGGCAGTTGAACGCGCTGATGACGCGGCAAAGTTCCATCGATGATCTGCCACATTATACGGGCCAGACCCTGGTTCTGTGCGGTGAGATGGATGCGCTCTGCCTGCCACAATGGCATGTCGAAATGGCTGAGTTGATGCCCAATGCCAGCCTGTCTCTGATTGCCAATGCCGGCCATCTGGCGACTATTGAGGAACCCGAGGCGGTCAATGCAGCTCTTTTGGAATGGCTTCGGCGTTGATCCTAAAAGCCTGAAAAAGCATAAAAAAAACCCGCCTTGGCTGAGCCAGGCGGGTTTTTCGTAATTCGAATTGATCGGGCTGTTTAGAGGCCCAGACCACCAAATTTCTTGTTGAATTTGGAAACACGGCCGTCGCGGTCGAGAACCTGGCCACCGCCACCTGTCCATGCAGGATGGGATGTCGGGTCAACGTCGAGGTTCATCACGTCGCCTTCTTTGCCCCATGTGGAGCGTGTTTCATATTCAGTGCCGTCGGTCATGACCACTTTGATTGTGTGGTAATCCGGATGGATATCGGCTTTCATCGTCTTCGTCCTGTTCATAGCCGGACCATGCTCTCAATGGAGGACATGTGTGCCGGGCTGTTTATGATAGTAAAGAAGTCTATCTTGTTCCAAACTCGTCAGAACGTGATAAGCAACTTTGAATTTCGTGCCGCAGCCTATACATGAAGGTTTCCGGCAAGACAAGAAGGCAACAGGCGTCAATCGTGAGCAAAATTAACAAGGAAGAAAGCAAAGACCGGTTGGGTTTGCGCCCGCTGACACGCTTGTTTCCCTATGTCCTGCGCTACAAGGGTCATCTTGTTGGCGCACTGGTGTTTCTGGCCCTGGCAGCCGCAACAACCCTGTCTCTGCCGCTTGCCGTTCGCTCGATGATCGACAATGGCTTCACCAAGGCAGACAGCACCTTTGTCGATAACTACTTCTACGCCCTGTTTGCCATTGCCGCCGTTTTGGCCATCTCCAGTTCAATGCGTTATTACTTCGTCATCTGGCTTGGCGAGCGGGTGGTCGCGGATCTGCGCAACGAGGTGTTTGCCCATCTCACAAAATTGTCGGCCAGCTTCTTCGATACCTCCAAGACCGGTGAATTGGTGTCCCGCCTGACGGCCGACACGACACAGATCAAGAGTGCGGCTGGAGCAACGGCGTCGATGGCGCTGCGCAATGTTGTGCTGATCATCGGCGCGATTTTCGGCATGATCTATACCAGCCCCGGCCTGTCGCTGATTGTGCTGGTGGCGATTCCGATCATTGTGCTGCCGATCTTTGCCTTTGGACGCAATGTGCGCCGCAAGGCCCGTCATGCCCAGGACAAACTGGCCGACGCTACCGCCTATGCGTCAGAATCGATTTCCGCGGTGCGCACGCTGCAGGCCTTCACCAACGAAAGGCTTGTTTCAGGCCGTTTCTCTGATGCGGTTGAAAACGCCTTTTCCGCGGCCCGTTCCTCGGTCGCCGCCCGCGCCTTTCTGACCGCCTTTGCCATTTTCATGATCTTCGCAAGTGTGGTCGCCGTTCTGTGGATTGGCGCAGGCGCCGTTCTGGATGGCCGCATGAGTGCCGGCCTGTTGGGACAATTCCTGCTGTTTTCCGTGATGGCAGCCGGGGCCCTGGGTGCCCTTTCTGAAGTCTGGGGTGAACTGTCCCAGGCAGCCGGTGCCGCGGAGCGCCTGAGCGAACTTCTCGATACGGATCCGGAAGTCAAGGAACCGGACAATGCGATCGCATTGCCCGAGGAGGCCAAGGGTGCGATCGAATTCGAAAACGTCTGCTTTTCCTATCCAACCCGGCGCGACCATCTGATCGTCAAAGAGCTCAATCTGCAGGTGAAGCCTGGGGAAACCGTGGCGCTGGTCGGTGCTTCAGGGTCGGGCAAAAGCACCTTGTTCAACTTGGCACTGCGCTACTACGACCCGACCACGGGAACCGTGCGCATGGACGGTGTTGATATTGCGCAGGCATCGCCGCAGGAAGTCCGCAGCCGCATTGCACTGGTGCCACAGGACACGACGATTTTCGCCATGTCGGCGGCCGACAATATCCGCTTTGGCATGCCGGAAGCGACCGACCAGCAGGTCGTCGAGGCCGCCAAACTGGCGCTGGCTGATGAATTCATCACCCAGATGAAGGACGGCTATGAGACGGTTGTTGGTGAACGGGGTGTTACCCTGTCGGGCGGTCAGCGCCAGCGCATCGCCATTGCCCGGGCGATACTAAAGAACGCACCACTGTTGCTCCTCGACGAGGCGACCAGTGCGCTGGATGCCGAAAGCGAGAAACTGGTCCAGAAGGCGTTGGATGGCCTCATGGTGGGCCGTACCACGATCGTCATTGCCCACCGCTTGGCAACGGTGCTCAAGGCCGACCGCATTCTGGTCATGGACGGCGGCAAGTTCGTTGAAGAGGGTACCCACGAGGAACTGGTGGCCAAAGACGGCATCTACGCCCGTCTGGCACGTCTGCAGTTCGAAACCGAAATGGCCGCCTGATCCTATTTTGATTGAGCAGCGAGCTTTGCCAAAATCTCCAGGGCGTTCTGCTCACGGCCTTCGGGCACAAACAGGTGATCGTGATAGAAACCGGCCACCGGATTGACCCCCATGCCCGCCTTGGCCAGTTCTGTCGCAATGCGCGCCATGAACCCGACCGCCTCCAGGGAGGAGTGCACGTCCAGCGTGATCATGCGGCATGGAAAGGCGTAGTCGATCCCGGCGGCATCGGCCTGCTCCTGCTCTAGAATGAGGGTGGTTCCTTCGGCCTCGCGGAACATCATGCGCGGGGTCAGGTTGGGTGGAATCGCATCGTCGGCCAGGGTAACGAAAACATAGACGCCGTCGACCAGTTCCGCTTTCAGGCTCTTCAGCAGAACGTCGATGTTAAGCTCGCCGGTCAAATGGAGCCTGCCTCAACCATATAATTGTTGGCTGTGCACATGGCGGCATCGTCTGAGGCCAGGAAGACCACCATCCGGGCCACATAGACGGGCTCGATCAGATCCTTCAGGCACTGGCGGTTGCGGTGATTTTCGATCGCCTCTTCAGTTACCCAGAGTTCCTTTTGACGGTCGGTCATGATCCAGCCGGGCACCACCGTGTTGACGCGGATGCGGTGGCCGCCAAGGTCCCGCGCCATGGTGCGGGTCAGGCCGTGAACGGCTGCTTTGGACGTGGTATAGGCCGGCATGTCGCCGCCGGCTTCCCACCAGGAATTGGAGCCCATATTGATGATCGATCCGCCGCCGGCCTCGATCATGCCCGGGGCCACGGCCTGGATGGCAAAGAAGTGGTGGCGCAGATTGGTGGCCTGACGCTCGTCCCAATATTCCGGCGTGACATCCTGCCAACCGTGCCGGTCATCGCGTGCCGCGTTGTTGACCAGCACCGTCGCCGGTCCGAGCCTTTCGGCCAGTTTGGCAAAGGCGGACTTGAGCTGATCGATATCGCGCAGGTCGCACTTTTCGAAGGCCACGTCGCCGGACAGGCTGGCGCAGAGCTCGGCGCTGGTCGCCTCGTCCATGTCGATAAAGCCGACCTTTGATCCCTGATCCACAAAGGCACGCACCATGTCGGCCCCGATGCCCGACGCACCACCGGTGATGAAAACGGTCTTGCCTTTGAGGCTCGGATAGATGGCAAAATTGGAAGTCATATCTTTCTCACTCTACGGTGCGGGACAATTGCTCCTGCGATAACAGACCGTCGTTGCGATGCAAAGACGGTGGAGAGCGCAACTTTTCTTGACGGCTCTAAAAGCTACTTTTCGGTCAGCTTAAGCTCAATGCGGCGGTTGCGATCACGCGCCTGCTGGCTGTCTTCGGGATCAAGCGGTTGGAATTCGCCAAACCCGGCCGCCACCAGCCGCTTGGCTGGCACGCCTTGTTCGATCAGGTATTTGACAACCGATGTGGCGCGACCGGAGGACAGTTCCCAGTTGTCGCGATACCGACCCGTGCCGCTCAGCGGAATGTTGTCGGTGTGACCATCGACCCGCAATACCCATTCGATTTCGTCGGGAATTTCCTTGCCGAGTTCGATCAGCGCCTTGGCCAGCTTGGTCATTTCACCAAGCCCTTCTTCGTTCAAATTGGCGCCACCAGACGGAAACAGAACTTCCGACTGGAAGACGAAACGGTCACCGACGACACGGATATCGTCGCGGTTGCCGAGGATTTCACGCAGGCGACCGAAAAAGTCTGAACGGTAGCGGTTGAGTTCCTGCACTCGCTTGGCCAGGGCCACATTCAGCCGCTTGCCAAGATCGGCAATTTTGGTGGAGCTTTCGCGGTCCTTGATTTCGGACGCTTCAAGCGCGTCTTCCAAGGCAGCGATTTGTTTTCGCAAAGCTGAGATCTGTTGGTTCAGCAGGCTAACCTGGTTCATCGCCCGCTTGGTCACTTTGCGCTGATCGTCCAGCGTGTCTTCCAGCTCTTCGGCCCGCTGTTCAGCGCTGGTGGCAGCACCGGCACCGCGGGCCAGCAGGGCCTCCAAGCGCGACTGTTCCTCCTTGCTGTCACCCAGCGACGCGGTCAGCGTGCGGATCTGATCTTCCAGGTCCTGATTGGCCGAGCGTTCCAGCGACAGCAGTGCGGTCAGTTCGTTGAGCTGGCTGTTGAGGCGGTTGAGCACCGTGTCTTTGCCGGTGATTTCTTGGCTCAGGATGAACTGTGCCAACACGAACACCGACAGCAGGAACATGATGGCGAGCAAAAGCGTCGACAGGGCATCAACAAAGCCCGGCCAGTAGTCGACCCGCTCCCCCCTTGCTTTGCGCCCGCGACTCAGCGCCATGGCTTAAAATCCGTCTTTTGGTTTGCGTGTTGTGCGCGGCGGTGGTGCCGACTTGTCCATCGTTCGGTTCAACTGTTCCAGCAGTCGCTTGACGTCGTTTTGCGACTTGCTCTGGGTTTCCACCCAGTCGCGGATCAGCTGCTGCTCGCTGCGCATGTGCTTGACCAGGGCCTGAATGCCCTCGGCGAGGCTGGCCATGGCGGCCGTGGTGCGGGCACCGCCACCGCCTTCTTTGACCTGGCTGGCAATGCGTTCCATCGCCTGAGTGACGTCCTGACCGCCGGCTGCAGCAGCCTGAAAGTCGCTGTTCAGATCGGTTACTGAAGACAGCCAGTTTTCCAGTTCCAGATAGAAGCGATTTTGGGCCTGACCCGACTGCAGGTCGAGAAAGCCGAGCACCAAAGATCCAGCAAGGCCGAACAAGGATGAGGAAAAGGCTGTGCCCATACCGTCCAGCGGCGCCCGAAGACCTGATTTCAAGGCGTCAAGAATGTCGTTGGTATCGCCTGAATTTGGGTTCAATGACCCGATCGTGTCACCGATGGACCCGATCGTGCTGAGCAAGCCCCAGAAGGTGCCGAGCAGGCCGAGGAAAACCAGCAGGCTGATCAGGTAGCGGGAAATTTCACGTCGCTCGTCCAGGCGGTTGCCGATCGAATCGAGAATAGACTGGGTTGACCCCGTCGACAGGGCAACATCGGATTTGCCCCCCAGCATGGCTTCCATTGGTGCCAACAAGACCGGCTTGCGCCGTCGTTCATCGGCCTGACCCTTACGGAAGGAATTGACCCAGGCGACCTCCGGCATCAGTCGGATGACCTGTAAAAAGGCCAGGATGATGCCAACCAGAAGCACCCCCAGGATCAATCCGTTGAGTCCGGGATTGGTCGAAAAATTCTCAAAAATCTGCCGGTTCAAGATCAGCACCAGGAACGCAACCAGTGCAATGAAAATGAGCATCGAAAACAGATAGACTCGGGGGGATGAAAGCTTGTGGGGGTCGTATTCACGCGCCATGCGAGGGAAGCTCCTGTGAGGGCGCCAAAGCGCCACCATGCTTATCGACTAACCGGTCATTCGGCTGCGGCGAACGAGAAAACAAATCACCTATGCCCTGTGTACCGCAATTCGAGCGGCAGTTGAATACAGGAATGCGCGGAATTCAAGGCGTTGCGCCCTGAACATCCGCATCTTTTGCGCTGATCAGCCCTCTGACATGCCCTTTGGTAAGGGGCGGTTCAAGATCGAGCGCAATTTGCCATGGATGATCTCATTGCCAGCGACAATGCGGCCTGATTCGTAGATCGAGGCATTTGGGTCCGGTTCGGAAACAAATCCGCCCGCCTCGCGGATCATCAACATGCCGGCAGCAACATCCCAGGGCGACAATCCGGCTTCCCAATAACCGTCAAAACGACCGGCAGCGACATAGGCCAGGTTGAGCGCCGCAGATCCTGTGGCACGCACGCCAGCGGTTTGGG
Source organism: Rhizobiaceae bacterium (assembly GCA_013214695.1). Classification (GTDB taxonomy): domain Bacteria; phylum Pseudomonadota; class Alphaproteobacteria; order Rhizobiales; family Rhizobiaceae; genus Pseudahrensia. Next base: position 66,381 of record JABSRX010000002.1, read on the forward strand.
TCATGATGTTGCGTTGCTCAAACAGCGCCACCCCATGGCCCTTCTTGTTGAGCGCCGGAACACCGGTGGCAATGACGCAGTCTTCCAGGGCTGAACGGTTTGCCACCCGCATGCGGCGGTCGTTGACAAAAGCGCCACGGCCCTTTTCAGCGGTGAACAGTTCTTCGGTAATAGGATTATAGATCACACCGGCCATCAACTGTCCGGCCGTCTCCAGCGCAAGCGACACCGCAAAGAACGGATTGCCGTGCAAATAGTTAGTGGTGCCATCCAGTGGATCGATGATCCAGCGGTGATCCGAGCCTGAATCGATTTCGCCACCTTCTTCCATCAGGAAGGAATAGCCGGGGCGGTCCTTGTTGAGAGAATCGCGCAGCGTCTTTTCAGCCTTCAGATCAGCCTGCGAGACGAAGTCACCGGGACCCTTCAATGAAATCTGCAGATGTTCGACTTCGCCAAAGTCCCGGGTCAGCGAGCGACCAGCTTTGGTGACAGCATTGACCATCACATTGAGGAGCGCAGAACGGGCCATGATTATCCTATGTTGGTCGACTAGACCGAAAGATGCGGGAATTTGAACCGCGATTGATCACACTTTTGCTTTGGGTTCAAGCCGTCGCGGGCGTAGCCTAGCCACGAATCGAATATAACAGGCCGCGAGTCAGCTGGTTGGCGGCCTCGATGGCCCGTCTTTTGTCGATTTCGGGCATCGCCTGGAACACCCGGTCCAACTCGGTATCGTTGAAACCTGCCCGTCGGGCAATGATGTGCCAGGCGCCGGCACGGATCAGATCGGGTGGGTTTTCGCCAGCAAAGGCGTGGATGCGGGCCAGCCGGTTTTGCGCCACGACGTTGCCCTGTACAGCAGCGCGGGTAAACCACACCCGTGCCTCTTGCGTGTCGGTCTTTCCACCACGTCCATTGGCCAGCCAGACGCCATATTCAACCTGCGCGGTGTCCAAGCCGCCCTGCGCGGATTTCTCGAGCCAGCTGCGCGCCTTTTCATCGTCGGAAAACGGAACGCCCCTGGCCTCCGCCCAAATGTTCGCCAGCGCATATTGTGCATCCGCGATGCCGGCTTCGGCCGCCTTGCGATAATAGGGCAGAGCGATTTGAAAGCCTTTCCAAGTGGGGCGCCGGGCGGTGATGAACTGGGCGACGTTGAACTGAGCGCGCGGGTGGCCGGCATCGGCAGCCTTGCGCATAAATTCTTCCCCCAGTTCCTTGTTCTGAGGAACCACGTCCCCCTGCAGCAGCAGGTTGGCATAGGTGAACTGGGCTTCGCGCCCGCCGCCCTCAGCGGCAAAGCGGTACCACTCGGCGGCCTTCTCCTTGTCCTGTGCGGCTCCCAGACCATTCCAATAAATTTCGGCGATCAGGGTTTGGGCTGCCGGGTCGCCGCTTTCTGCCCGCGGCAGCGCCAGTCGCAGCGCGGTCAGATAATAGCCGCGCTGATAAGCGCCAAAAGCGAGATCTGGGGCGCGTTCGGAATCGGCGAGGCCGGGATCCACATTGGCATCGGCATTGGGCCCGGATATTGGCGCCGGAAACTGCGGGCCTTCAATCGGGCGTTCGTATTTTGGCTTGGTTTCGGCCTGGGCGTCAGAGCCTGATTGCAGACCAAGCGCTATGCCAAAAACAACGGAGAGCGTCATCGCCGACAGGGTCGGGCCCGGCTTAATCTTCGACAGTTTCAAAACGCGGCGCATGTTGATCTAGAAGTTCGTTGACATGTTTGACCCGGCTGGCAGCCGTAGACGGTTTCATTGCATCACTATCAGGCGCAAAAATGGCATTGCCCAAGGCAACAAACTCAGCGCCGGTCTCTGCAACGGCCAAGGCGCTTTGCGGATCGCTGCCGCCCATGACGATGCAGGGAATTTCCACCATCTGAGACCACCATTGGCCAAGATCGAGGTTCTTTGGGTGCGGTTCGGGGCGAATATCACCGCCCGGCTTGCCGAACATCAGGTAGTCCGGATGCAATTCTCCCAAGGTCAGCGCATTGTGACGGGTTTTGACATTGGCCGCGCCAACCATCAGGCGCGGCGAGAACTTGTCTATTGCCGCTTCAAGCGCCGCTGGATCCTGACCCAGTTGCAATCCGTCGGCACCGACCCGACCGGCAATCCGGCTCTGATCCGCGATGACAGCGGCCACGCCACAATCTTGAGTTGTGGTAACAAGTGCCTCTACAGCCTCTTGAAAGGCTTCTTCTTCAAGCTGATTCGGTGAGAAGATGACGCTGGCGACATCGCCACTGGAGAGGATTTCCCGCAATGCCTGAGGATTGCAGGCTGCCATCTCATCCGGTCCCATGCAGAGGACCAGGCGGCATCGGTCAAGAGGCGTAATGTCGGCGTCGTTTTGCATAGCTTCGCCATAAAGCGCGCATGCATGGCGCACAAGGCCAATTCAGAGCTGGCGGCAATATCGGCTTTAATTGCCCCCAGCAATTGATAATTTTGGACTTTCGAGGATTAGTTTGCAGCTTTGAGCCGCGCAATCTCATCTTTTAGTTTCAACTTGCGGCGTTTTACGCTGGCAAGTTCTTCATCGCTCACCGAAGGACGGGTGATCAGAGCAGCAAGTTCTGACTCCAGTATCTGGTGGCGTTGTTCAAGCTGTTCGACATGCGCGGATATGGACATAATTTTCCTCTCGTTCATGGTTTCACATCTATAGGTAGAATCTGTCACATAAACTTCAAGGTGTCGAGAAATTTGCCCCTTGGCTGACCAGCCTGTGAATGGTTTTGAGGAAATGCTGTTCGGGCTTGGCCTTAGCCGGGGGAGGGGTTAGAAGGGCCACTCACAAGGGAACCGAAGCATGAGCGACGATCAGGATCAGGCGCAGGCCAGAATGAAGCTGGCTCGTTTGCAGCTGGAACATGATGATTTTCACGCTGCCATTGATGCGATGGTCGCCCAGCGTTGCGACCCGTTGCAGGTTCAGCGGATGAAGAAAAAGAAGCTGGAACTGAAAGACCGCATCGCCAAGGTCAAATCCACCCTGATCCCGGATATTATTGCATGAGAAACGATTCCAAGCCGGTGGCCGTGATCATGGGCAGCCAGTCTGACTGGCAAACCATGCGCCATGCCACGGAAATTCTTGAAAAACTCGATATTGGCTTTGAGGCCAAGATCGTTTCGGCCCATCGCACACCTGACCGCATGTTTGAGTTTGCCAAAGGCGCCAAACAGCAGGGGTTTAAGGTCATTATTGCTGGTGCCGGTGGCGCCGCACACCTGCCGGGCATGGTCGCTTCATTGACCTCGCTGCCGGTGTTCGGTGTGCCGGTTCAATCAAAAGCGCTTTCGGGGCAAGACAGCCTGCTGTCGATCGCGCAGATGCCGGCCGGTATTCCTGTTGGTACGCTGGCCATCGGTCAGGCGGGGGCGGCCAATGCAGCCCTGCTGGCAGCCGCCGTTCTCGCGGTATCCGACGATGATCTGGCCGAACGTTTGGACGCCCATCGTGCGGCTCAAACAGCCTCGGTCGCGGATGTGCCTGTTGACTGACGTGAAGCAATTAACTGCGCCGCTGGGGCCAAACGCCACGATCGGCATTATCGGAGGCGGTCAGCTGGCCCGCATGCTGGCGAGCAGCGCCGCCCGGTTGGGCTTTCGAACCGTTGTTTTGGAACCCGGCGAAGGCTGTCCGGCGGCCCAGGTTTGCAATCACCACATCGTTGCGGCCTATGACGATGCTGAAGCCCTCAATGAGCTGCAGAATACCTGCGATGTGGTCACCTATGAGTTTGAAAACGTGCCGCTTTCCGCAGCCGACCACTTGCAGTGTCAGGTGCCGCTTTATCCGCCGGCGCAGGCCTTGAAAGTGTCGCAAGACCGCCTGCTGGAAAAGCAGTTCCTGCAGGACGCTGGCCTTCAGGTGGCCGATTTCCACAATGTGGAAACCGCCGAGGACCTCGCCGCTGCGCTGCAGGATTTTGGCGGTGGCATTCTGAAGACCCGTCGCTTTGGCTATGATGGCAAAGGCCAGCACGTGTTCGATGGTGCCGATCAGGGTGATCTCGACGCCGTGTTGGCCGAACTGGGCGGTGGGCCTTTCGTGCTGGAACGCAAGATCAATTTCGTCAGCGAGTTTTCAGTCATTGCCGCGCGGGCGGTGAATGGCACAACGCTCGCCTACGATCCGTCGACCAACCTGCATGAGGGCGGCATTCTGCGCCGCTCAACGGTGCCGGGCGCGCTCGGCGACGCGACTGCTAACCGCGCCCGATCCATGGCGACGACGCTGCTTGAAGCCTTGGACTATGTCGGCGTGATCGGTGTGGAATTCTTCCTCACCTCGACGTCAGAAGAGTTGGGCCTGCTGATCAACGAATTTGCGCCGCGGGTGCACAATTCCGGTCACTGGACTCGCGAGGCCTGTGCGACGTCGCAATTTGAGCAGCACATGCGGGCGGTTGCCGGCCACCAATTGGGCTCGGTTCAGCGCTACCACGATTGCGAAATGCTCAATTTGCTTGGCGACGAAGCGCTGAATATCGAGTCCTATCTCGCCGAACCCTCCACTCAGGTCACCCTGTATGGCAAACTGGAAGCGCGTGAGGGACGCAAGATGGGGCATGTCACCCGGTTGAAATAGCCAAACTTCCGGGCCTTTCAGGCAAATCAATGCTGGACAAAGTGTTGGAGGTTGGCTAAACCAAACTCAGTCGGTTCCCTGCGGGGTTCCGAGAGGACTGTTTGTTGCCGATAGCTTTGAGTGCTGGCAAGCAAACCTGATCTCTGAAAATGAAACGAAAGAATGGGAAAAGCCCGTGCAAGTCGTCGTACGTGACAACAATGTTGATCAAGCCCTCCGCGCTCTGAAAAAGAAGCTGCAGCGTGAAGGCGTTTTCCGCGAAATGAAACTGCGGAATTTTTATGAAAAGCCATCTGAAAAGCGCGCCCGCGAAAAGGCTGAAGCCGTGCGCCGCGCCCGCAAACTGGCTCGCAAGCACGCCCAGCGTGAAGGTTTGATCCCAGGCAAATCGCCTCGTTAAGCCCGCCAGGTCCGTTCTGCCCGTTTGGCAGAATTCGGACCGGTGCCGCGTCGCCGCGGTTTTGCCGAAATTCGGATATAGAAGTTGTAGGGTGGCCGATGTTAAAGTCGGGCGCCCTTTTCGTATTCTGGCTAATTGGTTATTACCAGTTTCAGGTTTCATCATCTTGCCAGAATTGATGGCATAAGGGACAGTCGCTTCACAATGATCCATCCGTTGCGTTCGATATTGCCTCTTGTTGCTGCCGCCAAGGCGCGGTTGGCTTTTGCCCCAAGCTCTGCCGTTTTGCTTGCTGCGGCGCTCGCCCTGTCCGCCTGCACCACGTCCAATTCCGTCAAAGGATTGAGCCTCGAGAAGGAGCAGGGCAGCGAAGAGAACATTTCCTCGCTGACCCGGGTTGTCGAGCGTAATCCGCGTAATCCGGAAGCCTACAATGTGCGTGGCTCGGCTTATGGTCGCGCCGGTCAGTTTGACAAGGCGCTAGAAGATTTCAACAACGCGATCCGGCTGAACCGCCGTTACTATCAGGCCTTTTCAAACCGGGCGTTGATGTACAAGAACACCGGCAAATACAACGACGCGATCCGTGATTACAATTCGGCCCTGGCGATCAACCCCAATTATACCGAAGCCTATGTCGGCCGTGGCGATGTATACGATCAAGCCGGCCGCCCGCAACAGGCTCTGCGCGACTACAACCGCGCAATTGCCCTGGGCACCACCAATCCCCGCGCTTATCACCGTCGCGGCATTCTGCTGCAGCGCCAGCGTAACCACGCCGCGGCGATCGAGGATTTCTCCAAGGCCCTGTCCCTCGAGGATCAGCGCCCAGAGCCATGGAATGGCCGCGGCCTGTCCTATCTGGCCACCGGCGCGTTGGAAAATGCCTTGGAAGACTTCAACACAGCGCTGAAGTTGGATGACCGATATGCGGAGGCTTGGACCAATCAGGCATTGGTCTACGAACAGCGTGGCAACAAGAAGCGGGCGTTCAAGAGTTATGCCCGCGCGGTTGCGTTGAAGCCGGACTATGCACCGGCCCGCGAAGGCATGAGCCGCACACGCAGTTAGTTTGCCCGATTCGTTTGGCCGCGGAATGTCGCGGCCTGACAAATTCAGAGCTTTTCAGAACAGCTATGGATTTAGTGCTGGCGCTTGGCCGATTAGGCCAGGATTTTGGCAACAATCATCAAGACGATGAAGACCAGAGTGCCACCAATCAGGCCACCGCCCATGAAGAAGCCAACGGCCATGGCGAGCAGCAAAGCAACATTGAACAGAATGCCCCATTTGGTCAGCAGCAGGAACATGGAATAGGTCTGTTCGTGCTCGGGGTAATCCATCGGTGCCCCGTCTTCATTCAGCTCATAAGTTTGATCGGCCATTTTTTATTCACCTAATGTGGCACGTGAGGGTGTGCCATTGCGCTGCAGCGACAATTAACCCATGCCCACCAGTTTGGGCAAGAGAGGTAAGTTAAATTTGCGTCACTTAGCGGTGAAAATCAGCTTCTTTTGAGGTTGAATGGTGAACCAATCGTTGGAACACAATACATTGTGTCGTCTGTCAGGCGGTCACATTTGGCCTGGACGGCTGTGTTCGTCGCGGCACCAACAAATTCAAGATCAACCTGTTTGTCGGACACGACCTTGTAATTGCCCTTGGCCAGCGGTTTGCTGGTCGACGGGGACCGTGAAACAAAAATACCGTCCTTGAATTCGGCTTCATACACGCCCTGGGCCGCCGCGTCAGTTGGCAGCCAGACACCATTGAGGGCAGCGCCTTCCTTTGGCGTCAGCGACGATTCGATACCCGAGCCGGTATTCGAGCGGAAGCCGCCCGACTGGCAGGCCGTCAAAAGGGCAAGGCTTGTAAGGCCGATGATGGCGGTAAAACTGTTTCGCATGGTGCCACTCCTCGTCTGGACGCACTAATAGGCAATCATTTGGCCCAAACCATGACGGCTTCAGTTTAAGATAATCATAAATTTAGTCAAAAACCGCGAATTTTGTTTAGATTTCGCGGTCAACGGCCTCAAGTTCGTCGATCAGACCCTCGATAACCGCCAAGCCCTTTTGCCAGAATGAGGCTTCGCTCGCATCCAATCCAAACGGCGCCAGCAGTTCGGAGTGGTGTTTTGACCCGCCGGCGCGCAGCATGTCGAAATATTTCTCCTGAAAACCGGATTCGGAGTTCTGGTAGATCGAGTAAAGCGAGTTCACCAAACAGTCGCCGAAGGCATAGGCATAGACGTAGAACGGCGAGTGAATGAAATGCGGAATGTAGGTCCAGAACGTCTCGTAGCCGGGGCCGAGCTTGACGGCAGGACCCAGGCTCGATTCTTGTACGGACATCCAGCACTCGCAGATCTGATCGGTGGTCAACTCGCCGTTACGGCGCGCTTCGTGGACCTTGCGTTCAAACATGTAGAAGGCGATCTGCCGGACCACTGTGTTGATCATGTCTTCTACTTTGGCGGCCAGCATCGCCTTGCGTTCGCGCGGTGACTTTGTGCCCTGCAGCAGGGAGCGGAAGGTCAGCATTTCACCAAAAACGCTTGCTGTTTCCGCCAGTGTCAGTGGCGTTGACGCCATCAGCGCCCCCTGACCACCGGCCAGAACCTGGTGCACGCCGTGGCCCAATTCATGCGCCAGTGTCATCACATCACGGGGTTTTCCTTGATAGTTCAGAAGGATATAGGGATGAACCGCTGGTACGGTGGGATGCGCAAAGGCGCCGGGAGATTTGCCTGGGCGCACCGGCGCATCGATCCAGCCCTTGTCGAAGAAATCGCGGGCAATATCAGCCATCGACGGAGCAAAGCCATGATAGGCCTGCAGCACCGTTTCTTGAGCCTCGTCCCACTTGATGACCCGCTGCGGACCTTCGGGCAGCGGTGCGTTGCGGTCCCAGTGATTGAGCACATCCATGCCCATCCATTTGGCCTTCATGGCGTAATAGCGGTGTGAGATCCGCGGGAATGCGTCTTCCACGGCCGATACCAGGGCGTCGACCACCGGGCGCTCGACACGGTTGGCCAGGTGGCGGGAGTCGGCAACATCCTCGAACCCGCGCCAGCTGTCGCTGATCTGCTTGTCCTTGGCCAGCGTATTGGTAATCAGCGTGAACAGGCGGATATTGTCCTGAAAGGTTGCTGCCAGCGCATCAGATGCCGATTTGCGAACCTCTGACGATTTGTCCTGAAGCAGGTTGAGCACTGGTTCGATGGCCAGTTCCTCACCGTCGATCTCAAAACGCAGGCCGGACATGGTTTCATCGAACAGGCGGTTGAATGCCGACGCTCCGGTGGCTGATTTTTCCAGAAACAGCCGCTCAATCTGATCCTCCAGCTGGAAAGGCTTATCGAGGCGCAAATCCGTCAGCCATGGCAGGTAGTAGGCGAGTTTTTCGGTGGTCTGCGCTGCCTCGTTTATCGCTTTGTCGGCCAACTGGTTGAGTTCCAGTGTGAAAAACAGCAAATGGCTGCCCGCCGTGGTCAATCTCTCCTGCACGTCGCCATAGAATTTGCCATTGGCCGGGTCGACGGAATCGCCGGCGTAGATCAGACCCGCATAGGAGATGATGCGGCCCAGTTCTTCTTCGAGCTTTTCGTAATCGACGATCGCCTGAGCCAGCCCATCACCGCTTTCAGCCAACAGTTTGCTCAGTTTGCCCTTGTAGGTCTTTTCAAAGCCGCGCGCCTTTTCAACGGCACTGTCGAAGTCGCGTTTGAAGTCATCCGATGCCATGCCCGGATACAGATCGTTAAGGTTCCACTCGGGTAGCTTGCCAAATTCAGAGTAAACGTGGCTGGCGGAGTTTGCCGCTTCGGCGGCGGCCGCAGGTGCAATTGGGTCTACGCGGTTCATGTTCAGATTCCTCACCGAATCGGCGGTGTAAGTGGGGACTTCTGTGCTCCTAGCACCATAAGATGCAACACTGTTAACGGATTGTTAGCCAGATCGCTTAAGCCAGCGTTCAGAGGCCTGTGCCAGTTTGAGATTCCGAGCCTTTTCGCGAGCCAGAGTTTCAAACGGTATGACACAGACCATCCTAATCGTTGATGATGATCCCGTTCAACGCCGAATTCTAGAGAATTCGGTCAACAAAATGGGATATCGCGCCGTCACCTGTGAAGACGGCGAATCCGCTTTGGCCCGGCTGCGCGAAACATCAAGCACACCAGTCGATCTGGTTGTGCTGGACCTTGTAATGCCAGGCATCGATGGCATGGGCGTCTTGAGCGCGCTTTCCGAAGATCAGTCCGCGGTGCCGGTGATCGTTCAGACGTCGAAGGGCGGCATTGAAACCGTCGTCAGCGCGGTCCGCGCTGGTGCCGTCGATTTCTGCGTGAAACCGGTATCGATGGAACGGTTGAAAGTATCGATCCAGAACGCGCTGAAGGTTGGCGCGATGGAACAGGTCGTTCAAAAGATCCGCAAATCCTCTCAGGGCACTTTCACATTTGACGACATGGTAGGCTCGAGCCCGGCAATGGAAAGAGCCAAGAAACTGGGACAGCGGGCGGCCGATTCCAACATCCCGATCCTGCTCGAAGGCGAGTCGGGTGTCGGTAAAGAAGTTTTTGCCAAGGCTGTTCAAGGCGCCAGCGAACGCTCTGGCAAGCCGTTTATCACGGTCAACTGTGGTGCTCTGCCGGAAAACTTGGCCGAGAGCATTCTGTTCGGCCACGAAAAAGGGGCCTTTACGGGGGCCACGCAAAACCACACGGGCAAATTCAAGGAAGCCGATGGTGGCACCTTATTCCTCGACGAGGTGGGCGAGCTGTCGCTCGACCTGCAGGTCAAGCTGCTGCGCGCCATCCAGGAGGGTGAAATCGACCCGGTCGGCGCCAAGCGTCCGGTGAAAACTGATTTCAGACTGATTTCGGCCACCAACCGCGACATGATTGAGCGGGTCCAGGAAGGACATTTCCGTGAGGATCTCTATTACCGGCTGAACGTGTTTCCCATCAACGTGCCGCCATTGCGGGCCCGCAAGGCCGATATTGCTGCGTTGATTCAGCACTTCACAGCCCGCATCTGCTTGGAGGAAGGGCGCCGCAACATCTCCGGCATCAGCCATGATGCCTTGGCAATGCTCGAAGCCTATGACTGGCCTGGCAACATTCGCCAGCTGGAAAATACCATATTCCGCGCCGTCATCCTTTGCGACGGTCAACAATTGACGATTGATGAGTTCCCGCAAGTCGCCAGCGCTCTGGGCAAGGATTTCGCGCCCGATGTCACCTCGGCAACTGTCGTGCCAATGTCAGCGGCGGCGCCGTCGCCGCTGTCGTCACATGATGAAGATGCCGCCGACGATCACATGATCGAGGCCATGAAAGCGGAAGCCGAGCGCGGTGTTCTGCAGGCATTGTCCAGTGCCGGTGATGTTCGCTCATTGGAGGACGTGGAAGGCGATCTGATCCGCTTTGCCATCGAGCACCATGGCGGTCGTATGACCCGGGTGGCCCGCAGCCTCGATATCGGTCGATCCACCCTGTATCGCAAGCTCAAGGAATTGGGCATCGACGCCGGTGAACCGCGTCAGACGGCAAAACAGGCCGCAAACGGCTAAAAATCGGCCCCAAAGCCCGCAAAATGAAAGCTTGCGTCGCCTTTTCTGCAAAGTTGGGTGCGGTCTTTAATTATCCTGTCGAAACGCTATATTAACCATAGATTAGCAGTATGGGGTACGCCATCAATTCACCGCATTGTGTCGGTACGACTTGACGGGATGTTGCGGCAGTAACTTGGTGGCGAAAAAACGGATCAGATCTTGGCCGTTTCTTTGTATTGAAGGCATATCGATCCGTTATGAAACCGGCCAGTTTTCAAGACACTTGCTGTAAGCATTCGCCATCGGTTGTCGCCGCCCATCGTGGCGTGTTTTTGCTTGCCCTGTTCGTTTTGTGCCTGGGCTATGACGCGGCAACCACGGCTTTCGCCGAAACCCGCACGCTGAAAATGTACTTCACCCACACGCGGGAAAGCGCCACCATCACCTTCAAAAAGAACGGCAAGTATCTGCCGGCCGGTTTGAAAAAGGCCAACCGTTTCCTGCGCGACTGGCGCCGCAAGGAACCGACAAAGATGGACCCGGCCTTGCTCGACCTGGTCTGGGAAGTCTATCAAAAGAGTGGTTCCCGGCAGCCAATCAATGTGATTTCGGCCTATCGCTCACCGCGCACCAACAACATGCTTCGTCGGCGCGGCCGCGGTGTCGCCAAGACCAGCCAGCACACCAAAGGTAAAGCGCTCGATTTCTTTCTGCCTGATGTCAGTGTGGCAAAGCTGAGAGCTTTGGGCCTGCAGGCACACCGGGGTGGGGTTGGCTATTATGCCGGCTCCTTTGTGCATCTCGATACCGGCAGTGTGCGTCACTGGCCGCGTATGAGTTCCCGCCAGTTGAAGAAGGTCTTTCCTGACGGCAAGACGATTCACATTCCGTCCAACGGTAAGCCGCTGAAGGGTTACAAGATCGCCCGAGCCAATCTGAGGAAGGGGCTCAATGCCGACGGGTCGTCGCGCAAAACCAGCGTTCGACGTACTCTGCTGGCCACCTTGTTCAACAACAGCAATGACAACTCAGATCAAAACGAAGGCGCGACCCCGTCCAGACGTCCCGTCCTCGATAAGCCGGTTCAGGCAGCGGCGCTTCCGCGTCGCCAGCGGCCCGCCACCGGCCCTGATCCGTTTTCTTTGGAGAACAGGGCAGCAGCAAGCCAGTCACCTGTGCCGCAAGGCCGTGTTGCTGTACCGAGCCTTCGCCCCACTTTGCCGCGTCCCGCACCTGATACCATCAACGACAATGCGATCGTCGTAGCCGCAGCCGAACCAACCGATACACCGGAAGCCACCCTGCAACCGGTTTCCACCGAACTGGCACTCGCCGCTCCAGAAGCCTTGCCGAACGTGTTGCGTCCGGCTGCCGATATTCCGGACGCCGGGGCACCGGCCTCGAATGCATCGCTGACGCCTGTAGCGGATACTGGGACGCAGGTCGCCCTCGGGGATCTGTCACCAGGGCGTTCGGCCCCGACACCCCGCGCACCGATCACAGATGTTGCAGCGGCTCCACAATCAACCGAGCAGCTTGAGGTTGAGCAGTTAAAGTCGCGCATTGAGACAGCCTTGGCACGAGGCCGTGTGGCGACACCGGCAGAAACCGCCGCCGAGCAGCAAAGCAACAGCCAACTGGCTGAAGCGCTGAAGTCCATTCCAGTGCCGAAGACACCCAACGAACGTCCGGCGGAAACCCAGTTGGCACTTGCCGCGCTGCCGGAACCGACCTTGCGAAATTCAGCCCTTACGACCACAAGCGAGCTGAACGAACCACAGCCGGTGGTCGATCAATCCAGATTTGCTGCCCTCGACGCGTCTGAAGCGTCGACACCATCACTGCGCCAGGAATTGCGACCTGAACTGATTGCCGCGTCGGCCGATCGACTGAAAGTGCCGCTGCCATCGTCAAATCCAGAGCGTGAGGCTGCTGTTGCCACTGCGGCAAACAGCGCGCCGTCAAGCGATGCTGATCCAAGCTATGATCTCAGTCTGGGAGATCTGGATGGAAGCTCGGTCAAGAAGTGGGCTGTATCCTTGTCGACACGTGTGGGCCCATCTGCGGTCTTGACCGCGCCAAACTATCAGGAAAGCACCCGCCAAGAAGCGCCGAACCGCGTCTATTCAGCCGGTTTCGCCCAGGCGCGCTTTACGCTGAAGTCGGACAGTTTCAGTGGCAAGGCCCTGACCCGCGTGGCCTTTGCGTCTTTCAATACAAACTGATTTTCGACAGCTAGAGCCGGACTTTAGTCGCGGAAGCGGGGATCAAAGGCGGTTTCCAGCAGCGCGCGTTGGGAAGCGACCGGGTTGTCCTGGCGCACCGGCTCATCAGCCTCTTTATTGCCGTAGATTTCTGAATCCAGCCGTTGAATGCGCTTTTGCAGCGCGACCGAGCGGTGGATCAGGTCAATGAACAGGTCCGGCAATTCATCCCAGCCGGCGCCGCCCATATGAGACTGCAATTGATGCAGTTTGATGTTCTGCTTTTCCGCCACCACCTGCTCGGTGGTCATTTCGCCCTCGGCGACGGCGCGTTGCAGCAGCAGCCAAGACGCCAATTGCATCAGGCGTGTGGTCAGGCGCATGGATTCTGCGCCGTAGACGGCGGAGGCCGTTTTCGACAGGCCCCGGGCCGCCTCACGTCCGTCGGAATCCAGAAACGCGGCGGTTTCCTCGACTAGGTCCATGCCATAGCTGAACAACTCGCTGAACCGGCTCGACGCGGCAAAATGGTCGGCCAAGCGTACAGGCGAAGACTTGCTATGAGAGCCGTGCTCGTTGTCCATCATGTTAAAACCACTGCCAAAATCGACCTACTTTGTAGAAGGGAAGGGCAGAGGGGTAAAGTGGGGCATCTGAGCCCCAGGCAAAAAAAGGCCAAAAAAAAGAGCCGCAGGCGGCTCTTGAAAGTTAACAGGGAGGCTCACTCAAGAATAGGGAAATATAAAATTACCCAACCTCGGGGGAGTACCTGCCTTTATTAACACCCATAAAGCTTAACAAACCGTTAATGTGGTTAATTCAGGACAGTTTTTCGCTAGCTTTTGAAAAATTGATGGGCCGCATCAAGGCTCTTGGACTTCTTTATTTTCTCGTTCTTCATTCGCTCAATTTCTTCGGTCAACAGTGCGATGCGTTCATCCAGGTCGTCCAGCGAAAATGTCGACAGGTCACAACCCAGGGTGATGTCCTTGCTGCGGGTGAACTGAGCTTCATTTTCATCAAACATGGTCGGACGTCCTTCTGCTGTCGTGCCTCGTTATAACGCAAAGGGGAGAGGGTCACCAGCGAGCCCGTGAAACACAATGATTGCATTTCACGGCCATCGCGCGTATATCACGGTCGATCCCTAAAACGTGGCAAACTTCCACGGCTCACCCAAAACCCGGGCGAGCAAACGGGGAAGGTTTATTCTCGATGCGCTCAGCATCCAACCAAGGACAATAAACGATGGCGACGAAACTTCTTATGCCCAAAGCAACCGCTGTATGGTTGGTGGACAATACCGCTTTGACCTTCGATCAGATCGGTGCCCTGTGTGGTCTGCACACGCTGGAAGTCAAATCCATTGCCGACGGCGATTCCGCCCAGGGCATCAAGGGCCTTGATCCGATCCAGACCGGCCAGTTGAGCCGCGAGCAGATCAAGGAAGCGGAAGCCGACCCGGATTCCCGCCTGACCCTGCTGGAGCCAAAGGTTGTTGTCCCAGAGCTGAAGAAGAAGGGCCCGCGCTATACGCCAGTATCGCGTCGCCAGGACCGTCCCAATGCCATCCTGTGGCTGGTGCGCAGCCATCCTGAAATGCGCGATTCCCAGATCATCCGTCTGGTCGGCACCACCAAAACCACGATTGCCGCCATCCGCGATCGCACCCATTGGAATTCCGCCAATCTGCAGCCAATGGACCCTGTGACCCTCGGCATCTGCAGCCAGATTGATCTGGATTTTGAAGTGGCCAAAGCCGCCAAATACCTGCCACAGGTCGAAGAAGCTGCCGTTGAAGATGGTCTGCTGCCGGCTTCTGAAACTCAGATTGTTGAGCCGGAATTCGATCCCCAGAAGAGCGAAGAAATCGACGCAGACAGCGTTTTCAAGAACTTCGGTTCGCTGGGTGGCGACAGCGACGGCAGCGACGGCGACAGCAACTCGAACGCCTAATCGCGCTCAATCCACCGTATAGGCCAGGCCCAGTCGACCGCCATCCGCGTAGATGGTCTGGCCGGTGATGTAGTCGGCATCGCTGGACGCCAAAAAGGCGGCAATGCCAGCGATCTCGGCCGGTTCCCCGACGCGTCCAAGCGGCGTACGTGCCAATACTTTTTTCTTGGCCTTAGCGTCGCTGTTGACCGCTTCCATCATTTCCGTGGCGATTGAGCCAGGACCAATGGCGTTAACACGAATGCCATAGGGGGCCAGATATTGCGCCAGCACGTTGGTCAGCTGGCGCACCCCGCCTTTGGAAATCGTGTAGGGAATTTGCGATGCAATCGCCAGTTTCGCGTTGATCGATGACATGTTGATGATGCAACCGGCAGGGCCGCCGCTTTTCACCCGTTTGATCATCGACTTGGCGACAGCCTGAGAGCACAGAAACGGCCCCTTCAGATTGACCCGCATCACCTGTTCGAAATCGGCTTCCGAAATATCGAGAAAGTCGCCTCCCAACACAACGCCGGCATTGTTGACCAGAATATCAATATCGCCATAGGTGTCGGCGGTTTCAGCGACCAGGTTGTGCACGTCCAGGCGTTCTCCGACATCGGCACTGACATAGGAGACATTGCCCAGTTTACCGAGTTCATCAGCCGCCGCCTCGCCCCTTTCGTCATCGATGTCGGCAATCACCACCTGGGCCCCTTCGCTCAAAAAGCGATGGGCAATGGCATAGCCGATCCCCCGGGCGGCGCCGGTGACAATGGCGGTTTTTCCCGAAAATCTCATTGGCTGAATCCTTTCGGTTATGGCGCCTGACCAGGACAGGACCGGTTTTAGGCCTTGGTGAAGCGATACTCGGTGACCTGCCGCAAGTCTTCACCCGGACGCACAATGGCGTTGGGGAAGTTGTCGTGATTTGGCGCGTCTGGCCAATTCTGGGTTTCCATGCAAAAGCCGGCATAGGCCCCATAGGCCTCACCCTGCAACCCGGGAACCGGCGTTGCGACCTTATGCCCGGCGTAGAACTGCAGGCCAGGCTCGGTGGTCGCAACGGTCATCTGAACCCCCGACACGGCGGACTTTGCAATCGCCACATCCTGCAGGCCACGGCGGCCATTGCTGAGGCAGAAATTGTGGTCGTAGATGAGGTCGCCGCTCGCATCGCCGCCCAGATCGCGGCCGATCGGCTTGGCGGTTTGAAAGTCGAAGGGCGTGCCAGCAACCGCAACAACGTCTCCGTTGGGAATCAGCGCGTCGTTCACCGGTAGATAATGCTTGGCGAAGATCTGAACTTCATGGTCACGGCAGTCTGCCTCGCCGCTGAGATTGAAATAGGAGTGATGGGCGAGGCCGGCAGGCGTCGGCGCGTCGCTGCGCACGCTGTAGGCAATGTGCAGGCAACCATCGTCCTTCAGTGTGAAATCGCAGGTCATCGCGCAATTGCCGGGGAAACCCATCGTACCGTCCGGATCGTCCAGCGTCAGATAGACGTGGGAACTGCCAAGGTCGGCGATCTTCCAGTGGCGTTTGCCAATGCCCGCCGATCCACCGTGCAGCGTGTTTTCGCCGTTATTGGTGTCGGTGAGAAACTTTTGCCCGTCGATCTCAAAGCTGCCGCCACCAATGCGGTTGGCAAAGCGGCCAACTGTTGCGCCAAAATAGGGCGAGTGAGCCGGGTAATCGGCGAAATTGTCGAAGCCCAATACCAGCGGTGGTTGATGGCCTTCCAGCCGCAGATCCTGCAGAATGGCTCCCCATGTGAGAATATTGGCAGTCAAGCCGCCGCCAGTCAGCGTTACTCGATAGACGGATTGCCCATCCTCGGTCTGACCGAAAATTTCCTTGTTTGCGCCCACAATTGTCATGCTCTGTCCCTCAGGAAATCCATCACTTCTTGACGCCTCGGTGCCCCGTCGCGTCCCCCTTTACGTTCGCACTTGATCGCTGCAGCGGCGCTGGCAAAGCGGATGGCTTCAGCCTCGTCCATGCCTTCGCCCAGCGCAAGCGTAAACGCTCCATGCCAAACGTCACCGGCACCCAACGTGTCGACCGGCGTAATGTCAAATGCCGGAAACCAGGTGACCGCCCCATCCTGTGCCATGGCCACGCCGTTCTCGCCATCGGTGACAATGACTTTGCCCGGCAGCATGGCGTCTGCCTTCAGGGTGGATTCAGCCACATCTGTAAGACCGGTGAAATCGAGCGCGCCTTGCGCTGAGAAGGCCACGTGGCTGGCCGCCTGCACGGCTGCTTCGGCCTCCAGGACCGGCGCTTCCGCGTCCATCACGCCGGGCAGACCCCGCGCCTTGGCCAATTCCATGGCGGCAAGAGCCCCGTCGCCCCACCGCGTGTCGGCCAGCACCGCCGCCAGGTCCGCCGGAGCGGCGTCGGCCATCCAGGCACCCGTTGTCGGCAAATCCGTGTCCCGGTAATTCATGATTTGCCGTTCTCCTGTGCCATCAATATAGATTGAGGAAAACGATGAACGGCGGTCAACGTGGCGCTTGACCAGTTCGGTTTGAACACCATCGCGTTGCAGATCGGCCAAGATCATATCGGCAATCTGATCGTCGCCCAGGCGCGATGCCAGATGAGCGTCTCCTTCCAGCCGCGCGATGGCCACCGCCGCGTTTGCCGCATTGCCACCGCCACTGATCGCCGCGCCGGAGGCCCGGTATTTTTCCGGCAGGCGCGGGAACCCATCCATGTGAAAGACAAAATCGAGAACGGCGACACCTGCCACCAGAATAGAAGTCATGCAACGCTCGGTTTGGGTATGCGGTTTTCCAACCAGCCGAATATGACGACGATGATGCCGGTCAGCAAGACGTAGATTCCGGCAACCAACAGAAGCGGTTCGTAAACCAGGAACGTGTCCTGACGCACCTCGGTGCTACGGCCAAACAGCTCATAGATGGTGATGGTCGCCGCCAGCGGGGTGGCCTTCAGGGTCAACACCACTTCGCCGGCAAGTGTCGGGAAGACGTTCTGTACAGCGCGGGGCAGCCAGATGCGGTAAAGGATTTTGAACGGGCTCATGCCCATGGAACGGGCCGCTTCCAATTCCCCCTTAGGCACGCCGGCAAAGGCGCCGCGCATGACCTCGCCAACATATCCCGCCACCGACAGGGTGAAGGCGACAATGGCATAGGGGAAGGCAGCGCGTAGGACGGGCCATAGGAAGGATTCGCGGATGCCCTCGATGGAGGGAAACAACTCACCAACGCCATAATAGATCAGCCACAGCTGGATCAGCAGCGGTGTGCCGCGGATGGTCGTGCAGAACCCCCGCGCAATCGCCGCCAGCCAACGCGGACCGGTGACCTGAACCAGGCCGATGGGGACCGACAGAAGGAAGCCCAGCGTGCTGCAAATGACCAGCAGCTGGATGGTTAGCCAGAAGCCGGAGATCAGCTTGTCGGAATATTCAGGAAGCCACGACCAATCCATCTTGCGCGTCCTAAGCCATGGCCTGACCGCGCCGATAGCGGGCTTCAACCCGCCGGAAGACGGCGTTGGAGATCAGGGTCACGCAGAGATAGATCACGGCCGCAGCAGCGTAAAACAGCAGATAATTGCGGGTGGAACCGGCAGCCGTTTTGGTGGCCGAGGCCAGTTCGAAAAAGCCGACAACGGCCAGCAAGGCCGTGTCCTTGGTGACGATCAGCCACAGATTGGCAAGGCCGGGCAGGGCGAACGGAATCATCGCCGGAATGAGAATGCGGTAGATCGACTGGCTGCGCGACATGCCGTAGGCGAGCGCTGCCTCTGTCTGACCACGGGGCACTGCCAGCATGGCGGCACGGATCACCTCGGTGGAATAGGCGCCTTGAACGAAACCCAGAACAATGATGCCGGCGACCAGACCGCTGATATCGATCGGGTCAAAGCCGAGACTCTCCAGTCCGTTATTGAGGGCCGCCGTGCCAGCATAATAAAGCAGCAGGATCAGCACCAGTTCGGGAACCGCACGGATCAGGGTTGTGTAAGTGGTCAACAGCCAGCGCAAAGGCGCCGGGCCGTGAATTTTGCCCAGGGCCCCAAGCAGGCCAATGGTCAGGCCCAAAGCATAGGCGCCAATGGCGATCTGCATGGTGCTCAGCAAGCCAGACAGCAGCGAGAGGCCGCGACCAGGCGGCTCAATCCAAAGCAGTTGCAGGCTTTCAAACACAGTCAGTCCAATCGGAAATGGCTCACCCGATCAGTATCGGGTGAGCCGAACGGCTTATTTGCCGTAGATGTCGAAGTCGAAATATTTCTTCGCGATTTCGTCATAGGTACCGTCTTCCAGAACCTTGGCGATGGCCGCGTTGAACTTGGCGCGCAATTCGCCATCGCTCTTGCGCAGACCGACACCAACGCCTTTGCCGAAGACGGCTTCATCGTTGAGATAGGCCTTGATTTCGAAGTTCTTGCCAGCATCACCGCTGAGGAAGTCGGCAAAGGCCAGCGAGTCGCCGACAACAGCGTCGACGCGACCGGCAACGAGGTCGTTATTGTGCTCGTCGAAAGCCTGATATGTTTTTACTTCGTCAGCCGTGTCCGAGAAGTATTTCTTCGCGTAGTCGGCATGGGTGGTGGAGACCTGAACGGCAACGATCTTGCCTTTCACGCTGTCAGGGCTGCCGTCAATGCTGGCTGACTTAGCTGCAACCATGGCAGCTGGCGTGTTGTAGTATTTGTCGGAAAAGTCGATGACCTTCATGCGCTTTTCGGTGATCGACATGGACGCGAAGATCGCGTCGATTTTCTTGGCGTTGAGGGCCGGAATGATGCCGTCCCATGCGATTGGCGTCCAAACGCAGGTCTCACCCATGGCTTCACAAATCGCATTGCCCAATTCGATTTCAAAGCCGGTGCGGTTGCCGTTGGCATCCTGGTCGGCAAATGGTGGATAGGGTGCGGAATCAAGACCAAGCTTGATTTCAGCGCTGGCGGCAGACACGCCGAGGCCGGCGGCAAACACCGTGACGGCAAGAAGGGCTTTAAGTGATTTCATTTGTTTACTCCCTTGGTACTAATGAACCGATTTGACGAACGCTCTGCAGCGTTCACTTGTTGTATTGTTGAACACCTTGTCAGGTGTCCCTTCCTCTTCAACCAGCCCCTGGTGAAGAAAAATGACGTTGCTGGAGACATCACGGGCAAAAGCCATTTCGTGGGTCACCAAAATCATTGTGCGGCCTTCTTCGGCAATGCCCTGAATCACCTTCAGCACCTCGCCGACCAGTTCCGGATCAAGCGCCGACGTGGGCTCATCAAACAGCATGGCCTGCGGTTCCAAGGCCAGCGCGCGGGCAATCGCGGCGCGCTGCTGCTGGCCACCGGACAGGAAGGCCGGATACTGGTCCCGCTTCTCATACAGACCCACCCGCTGCAGCATGGCCTCGCATTTCTCCCGTGCTTCAGCCTTGCTCTGACCGAGCACATGTACCGGTGCTTCCATGACGTTTTGCAGGACCGTCATATGGCCCCAGAGATTGAAGTTCTGGAACACCATGCCGAGATTGGTGCGCAGCCGTTGAATCTGTTTCTTGTCAGCTGGATGCATTTCGCCATTGCGCGGAGGGGTGAACTTGATCGCCTCGCCGGCGATCTCGATATTGCCGGCCGATGGCAGTTCCAGCAGGTTGATGCAGCGCAGAAAGGTTGATTTCCCGGAGCCCGACGCACCGATGATGGAGATGACGTCACCATCATGGGCATCCAGCGAAACCCCCTTGAGCACTTCCAGGCTTCCAAAGTTTTTATGCAGGTCGGTCACCCGTACCGCGCTATTGGCGCCAGAAGTTGAACTCATATTGCCCCCGGACAAAACTCTACTGCAGTTCTATTGGCGAAAAACATAGCAATTACAACACTTAATATGTTGATTGCCCATGAGCACGCCCCTGATGGCGCCTACCATTGCATCATGCAGCGCCACACTCAAGAGTGCATCAGGCCGCCCTGATGACATATGAATTTAACAATGTTTTCCACGCCCTTGCCGGCCCGCAGATCGGTGAATTCCGTTGTCAGGTTCGGACGCGCATTGGCGGCATCGCCGCGCATCCGATCAAGGTCTGCCCCGACATGGGGCGCCAGATCGGTCTTGTTGACCAGCAACAAGTCTGAGCGGGTGATCGCCGGCCCGCCCTTGCGCGGAATGTCGTCGCCTTGCGCCACCGACACCACATAGATGGTCAGATCGGCGAGATCTGGCGAAAAGGTCGCCGCCAGATTGTCGCCACCGGATTCGATAAAGATAACGTCGAGGTCCGCGTGACGGCCGTTCAGTTCGTCAATGGCGCGCAGGTTGATCGACGCATCTTCGCGGATCGCCGTATGGGGACAGCCGCCGGTCTCGACACCGATAATGCGGTCTGATGGCAGTGCCTGCATGCGCACCAGTGCATCGGCATCTTCACGGGTGTAGATGTCGTTGGTGATCACGCCGACGGAAAAGTCGCTGCGCATGGCTTTGCAGAGTTTTTCTGTCAGAGTGGTCTTTCCGGAACCGACGGGGCCGCCGATGCCAACCCGCAAGGGGCCATTGCTGCTCATGATCGAAATATCCTTGAGGTCATTGTTTCGTGGTTCATTGCCGCCATGTCGGTTGTCAGCGCGAAACTGCCAAGATCATCCAGGCTGCTGCGGGCAGCGCTGGCGCTCGCGGCCACAAGGGTGCCTTCCAATTCATGCTGCAAAGCAACGGCCGCCTGTTGACCCAGCGACATCAATCGCAGCGCTGCCTGCAATTGATTGCTGATGGCGGCCTGCAAAAAGGCGTGCAGCACCTGGTCGGCTTCAAGCCGCATATGCGCCGCAACAGCGCCGACAGCAACGCAATAGGCGCAGGGTTGTGGTAGAGGGAGATCGTTGTCCTGAAGCCAGGGCTGGGCCGCCTTGGCAAAGGCGTTGCCCAGATTGACAGTTTCCTCATACCGCCCCGAAGAACCGGCCAGGGCAAGCGCCAGTTCGTTGACGGCATCAATATCCGCCTCATCCCGCATGGCTGCAGCCAATAGAATGGCGTCATTGCGCAGCCACCCCATGGTCAGGCTGGTTTCGATCCATCCCTTCAGGTCATCTTTCGATTTGATCACCGCCGAGGCACCCGAACAGGCTGTCTCCAGCCCGGCCGAGTAGGCAAAGCCGCCGACCGGGAAAACCGGCGACAACAGCGTCATCAGGTGAATCAACGACGTATCAGTCATGGTGGTGATGGTGGTTGCTGTGGGCGTCCCCATAGGCGCCGCCTTCCGGGTCGAACGGGGCCGACAGGTCCTGAACCTGCGCGCCCAAACCTTCCAGCATGTCCCGGATAACCGGGTCGCGCCGGATCAGCAGCCGGTCGCCTTCGATCTGAGCGGCCAGATGGCGGTTGCCGATCTGCCAGGCCAGCGACAGCAGGTGCTGCCCATCGCGGCCGGTCACTTCATAGAGTTCTTCGGGCGCCGCCTGCACCTCGATCACCGTGCCGTCGTCCAACACCAGCCCCTGACGGTGGCGCAGCAAAGTCGCCTTGGGCAGGTCGAGCAGAAACTCGATGCCACCGTCCGACTTCAGCGCGATGCGTCTGCGATGGCGGGCCGTTTCGTCCAGCGTGATCGTGTCGACAGGATCGTGGCAGTGATCGATGATTTCAGATGCTGTGCGCATGGGTTTAGAGAATTTTCACCGCATCTTCTTCGACGTCGATGATCTCGATCTTCCGGCTGGTGAAATAGGGGCTGCCAGCGTCACGCCAGACCTTGAAGTGTTCCGCATTGAAATGTCCGTCAAGCGCTTCCTGGCTCTCCCAGCGTTCGACGAAGACCAGTGTGTTTTCATCGGTCAGGCTCTGGTGAAGGTCGTAGGAAATGCAGCCCTCTTCCTGGCGCGTCGCGGCGATACAGGTTTTGGCGTCGTCGATGAATTCGGACAATGTGCCGGGTTTGTAAGTCAGGGTGGCAACCAGATAAATCATGCAAAAACAGCCCTTAAAGTGCGCCGAAGTGAAGGCTTTATCGTGACCCAAAACGCCTGTCACAACAAGGTCTGTGAGCGGTGAAAGCGCCGATTGGCGCCGATAAATTCAGGAATGTTGACCGCAGATTGATGCACTCTCCAAGTCCCGCAGATTGGCCAGGATTTTTGAGCGTTGAACGTCGACCATGGGGGCTATGGTCGGCATTTCATCCTGGCTCCAGGTCGCAAACTGATCCCACTGCGCCACCTCGCTGTGCAGGGTGGACAGCATCGAGCGGTAGACCTTGTGAACAGGGCTGCCAGGGACGATACACAGGTCCTGGCGCATGTTCAATCTGCTGGGCTTGGAGCATACTGTAACCCAAAATCAGCCAGGAAGTACTCGCAGGCAGAATCACGATGGCAACGAAACGGATCATTCTTCCGCTCCTGTTTTGGGTCAGACTTCGTATGATAGGTTGAGTACTCTACTGTGGCCGAGGAGAAAGCCGGTTAAATCTACAAATCTCAACCTGGTCCCAATGAACGGTCAATGAACCGCCATTAACACTGCACAATTATTATATTTGTTGAAAAGCGCGTAACTAGCTGATCAGAAGAGGAAATATCTCTGTGCCATAGGCAATTCCGACGCTGGTTCACAGGTTAACAGCTCGCCATCTGCCCGCACTTCGTAACTTTCCGGATCGACTTCGATTTCCGGTGTCGCGTCGTTGAGAATGAGCGACGCCTTGGAGATTCCGCTGCGGGTATTCTGCACCGCCAACATTTCCTTTTCGACGCCGAGGCGGTCGCGCAGGCCGTCGTCGATCGCCGCCTGGGAGACGAAGTTCACTGACGAGTTGGTCAGGTTCTTGCCAAAGGCGCCAAACATCGGCCGCATGTGGACTGGCTGAGGGGTCGGGATCGAGGCATTCGGGTCACCCATCGGAGCCGCAGCAATCGAACCACCGATCAATACCATCGCCGGTTTGACACCGAAGAAGGCCGGATCCCACAGAACCAGGTCGGCCCGCTTGTCGACTTCGATGGAGCCGATCTCGTGGCTGATGCCATGGGCAATGGCCGGGTTGATCGTCACCTTGGAGATATAGCGGCGGACCCGGAAATTGTCGTTGTCGCCGGTTTCCTCAGCCAGCGCACCGCGCTGCTTTTTCATCTTGTCGGCTGTCTGCCAGGTGCGGATCAGCACCTCACCGACGCGGCCCATGGCTTGGGAGTCGGAAGCGATGATCGAGAAGGCGCCCATGTCATGCAGGATATCCTCGGCGGCAATCGTTTCGCGGCGAATACGGCTTTCGGCAAAAGCGATGTCTTCGGGGATCGAGCTGTCGAGGTGATGGCAGACCATCAGCATGTCCAGGTGCTCTTCCAGCGTGTTGACCGTGTAAGGGCGTGTCGGGTTGGTGGACGAGGGCAGGACATTGGGCAGGCCGCAGACCTTGATGATGTCCGGTGCGTGCCCACCGCCGGCACCTTCCGTGTGGAAAGCGTGAATGGTACGGCCCTTCAGCGCCTCGATGGTGTTTTCGACAAACCCGGATTCGTTCAACGTGTCGGTGTGGATCATCACCTGCACATCGTGGGCATCAGCAACCGACAGGCAATTGTCGATAGCTGCAGGCGTTGTGCCCCAGTCCTCATGTAGTTTCAGCGCGCAGGCGCCGCCCATCACCATTTCATGCAGGGCACCGGGCAGGGCGGCATTGCCCTTGCCGGACAGGCCGAGATTCATCGGGAAGGCGTCAAAGCTCTGCAACATGCGCCCGATATGCCAGGCGCCGGGTGTGCAGGTGGTGGCCAGGGTTCCGTGGGCCGGGCCGGTTCCGCCACCCAACATGGTGGTGATACCAGAATGCAGGGCTTCCTCAATCTGCTGCGGGCAAATGAAGTGAATATGGCTGTCAAAACCGCCAGCGGTGAGGATCTTGCCCTCGCCAGCAATTGCCTCGGTACCGGGGCCGATGACGATGTCGACATTCGGTTGCGTGTCCGGGTTGCCGGCCTTGCCGATGGCGGCGATGCGGCCATCGCGCAGACCGACATCGGCCTTGTAGATGCCGGTGTGATCCACGATCAGCGCATTGGTGATCACCGTATCCACGGTGCCCTGTTCGCGGGTCGCCTGTGATTGGCCCATGCCATCGCGAATGGTTTTGCCGCCGCCGAACTTAACTTCCTCGCCATAGGTGGTGAGATCGCGTTCCACCTCGATGATGAGATCGGTATCTGCCAGCCGAACCTTGTCACCGGTGGTGGGGCCATACATGGCTGCATATTCGGAACGGACAAGCGTGGCGGGCATGGGAGAGCTTTCTATTCTTCGAGCAGGGAGTTGAGTTGTTGGGTGCGCTGACGGGTCAGTGTAGCACGGCAGGAGTGGACGATCAGAGGCTCAATTGATCCGCCGCGGTATTTGAACCCTTCGGTTTCGCAATGGCCATCGCGAAAGGCGATCCAGCTGCGCTGGGCGTTCAGCAGGGCATCGGGCATGCCGCGAAACGGCTCGCCGAGTTCGGCGTCACGTGCCTTGAGCTCACCGAAGACCCGTTTCCAAGTGGTGTTGAGTTGGCGGTCTTCGGCCTCAAACTCCTTCAGGGCACAAAAATTCATGCCCTGTTGCGGCAGATTGCCAGGATCGCTGCAATCGATATCCTGGGCTGTCAGCGGCGAGGTGCTGGCAGCAGCAAGGATAAGACTGGCAAGCAGAACCCGCATCAAAGCTGCCCCATGACCTTCTGATTAAAGCCATAGACGTGACGATCACCACCGATCGGTACGAGAGTCACATCCCTTGTCTGTCCAGGCTCAAAGCGCACCGCCGTGCCGGAAGCGATGTCGAGGCGCATGCCATAGGCCTGGTCCCGATCGAACTGCAGGGCTTCGTTGGTCTCATAAAAATGGTAGTGGCTGCCAACTTGAACCGGGCGGTCGCCTGCATTAGCCACCTGAATTGTGATGGCCTCGCTGTCCGCATTCAAAGTGATCGAGCCTTCCTGAGGGATGATTTCTCCAGGTTTCATGGGTCTGCTCCTTAGCGGATGGGCTGATGAACGGTGACCAGTTTGGTCCCATCCGGAAATGTCGCTTCCACCTGAATGTCGTGGATCATATGGTCGATGCCCTCCATGACCTGATCGCGGCTGACGACATGGGCGGCCGCTTCCATCAGATCGGCGACGGATCGGCCGTCGCGGGCGCCTTCGACGACAAAGTCGGTGATCAGAGCAACGGTTTCCGGGTGATTCAGCTTGACGCCACGGGCCAGCCGCTTGCGAGCGACTTCGGCGGCCATGGCGACCAGTAATTTGTCCTTTTCACGCGGTGTCAGCAGCATGATGTTTGACCTCTCTCCTCACAGCCATTTGCTGTCTATATTGCCCAAACTTTCGGCACCTGCGCCTCAAAGTTGAGCAGGTTGATCAGCGGAACCAGCTTCTTGCGCAGTTCATAGCCATCCTTCGCAATGACCCGTGCAAGGAGCTTGCCATTCCAGACGGAAGCACCGCTTTTGTTGGTGTCGCCAGTGTCGTTCAGGATCTTGCGAACGTCCAACAAATGTCCCTCGGCACCGGGGGAGACCAGCAAGACCGTGGCCATTGCCGCGTTGCCGTCGGTGGTGAAGGGCTGATTGATGGTGCTGGCAATGTCGCCTGCCACCCGCAAATCTTCGGCGTGGATCAGCTTGCCCTGTTGGCGGATGCGCCAGCGGTCGTGCAGGCTCCCGTTGGTGACCTGTTCGCCCATCGCTCCGCGGCCAAAAATCACCGATTCGACAAACAGCGCCTCAGCATCGCGATCCAGATCGGCATTGAGGGTGCGCGACAAATGGCCCCGATCGAACAAAATGGTCTCCTGCGGCAACCAGGCGAGCTTGCCGTTTTGTGCGACTTTCACATTGATGTCGACTTTGGCCGTGTCCGCAGGCGCCTTGTAGACTCGTTCGCAGGCCTGGCTGGTGATGCTGGCAAAAGCCCCTTGTTCGACCTCGACCCCCCAGGAAATCCTGTCGCCACCGGTCATGCCCCCGGATGAATTGATCAGAACGGCTTCCAATGCGGTTCCGGCAGACCGGGGAATGCGCGCTTTGCCGCAGCCGGACTGATAGAGACGGACGATTTCCGATTTGCCCGAACCCGGCCCCACGGATATCTCGACAGTCCCGCGCGCGCGCTGGGCACTGGCTGCTGGGGCCGCTGTCGCGGCTATCGCGGCTGTCGCCGCCGTCGCCGCTGGCGGGCTGGTTTGGCTATTGGTGTCGGAGGAGGCAGCAATCATTGCCACACAATGACAACGACAGGCGCTGCATTGCAAGTGGTTTTCGAAGTTGACAGATCGGCCGCAATTGGGTGGTGTGCAGTGGGCTCGAAACGCAGCTGCGTTCGGGCAATAAAGAATTACTTGGGAGAAGATTATGCTTAAATCCATTGCGGCCCTTGCCGCGGCCTCATCGTTGTTGCTGGCTGGCCTTGCTCACGCTGAACCTTTGAAGGTTGGAATGATCACAACCCTGTCCGGTGGCGGCGCTGGCTTGGGCATTGATGTGCGCGATGGCTTCATGCTGGCGGTCAAGCAGTCGGGCAATTCCGACATCACCGTGGTGGTCGAAGATGATCAGCGGAAGCCGGACATTGCCGTTCAACTGGCCGACAAGATGATCCAGAGCGAAAAGGTCGACGTGCTGACCGGCATCATCTGGTCGAACCTGGCCATGGCGGTGGTCCCGGCTGCGGTTGCCCAGGGCAAGTTTTACCTGTCGCCCAACGCGGGTCCTTCGGCTTTGGCTGGCAAAGGATGCCATCCCAACTACTTCAATGTCGCCTGGCAGAACGACAACCTGGCCGAAGGTGCGGGCGCCTATGCGAAATCTGCGGGCTACAACAACAGCTTCATCCTGGCGCCGAACTATCCGGCCGGCAAGGACTCGCTGACCGGCTACAAGCGCACCTATGGCGGCGGTGTTGCCGGCGAGATTTACACCAAGCTGGGTCAGACAGATTATGCGGCCGAGATCGCCCAGATCCGCGATTCCGGTGCTGACAGCGTCTACTTCTTCCTGCCGGGTGGCATGGGGATTTCGTTCATGAAGCAATATGCCGCTTCCGGCGTGAACATCCCGCTGGTCGGTCCTGCCTTCTCGTTTGACCAGGGCATCCTGCAGGCCGTCGGCGCCGCTGCACTGGGCGTGAAGAATTCCAGCCAGTGGTCGAAGGACATCGACAACGAGACCAACAAGGCCTTCGTTGCGTCCTTCCAGAAGGAATATGGCCGTCTGCCATCGCTTTATGCGAGCCAGGGTTTTGACACGGCTAATCTGCTGCTGTCCGCCATGGGCAAGGCTGATGTGAAAAACGCTGATGCCTTCCGTGACGCGCTGCGCGCCGCTGACTTCAACAGCACACGCGGTTCCTTCAAGTTCACCAGCAACCACCACCCGATCCAGGACATCTTCGTTCGTGAAGTGATCAAGGAAGGGGACGTGTTCACCAACAAGATTGTTGCCACAGCTCTGACCGGCCACGGCAACCACTATATTGATCAGTGCAAAATGTAATTGCTGAACACAGTCGAACAACCAACGGGCCGTTCGCGGCCCG
Organism: Rhizobiaceae bacterium; assembly: GCA_013214695.1. Taxonomy (GTDB): domain Bacteria; phylum Pseudomonadota; class Alphaproteobacteria; order Rhizobiales; family Rhizobiaceae; genus Pseudahrensia. The sequence continues at coordinate 94,664 of JABSRX010000002.1, forward strand.
TTTTTCGTGCTGCTACCGGTACGGGTTGAGCGGCGAGACGGGCGGCGTTAAGGGCGGCGTTAAGGGCAGCGAGACGGGGTAAGATGAGCCTGGCGTTATTCCTGGAACAGGTTTTGAACGGCCTGCAATTCGGCATCATGCTGTTTGTCATGGCGGCCGGGCTGACGCTTGTCTTCGGCGTGATGGGTCTGATCAATCTCGCCCATGGGTCGCTCTATATGGTCGGTGCCTTTGCCTGTGCCGGCGTGGCCACGGCGACCGGTTCCTTCTGGCTCGGACTGGCCGCCAGTCTGGTGGCGGCGGCCATTGCCGGCGTGATCGTCGAAATTGTCGTCATCCGAAGGCTCTACGCCCGCGATCACCTTGATCAGGTGCTGGCGACCTTCGCCCTGATCCTGATGTTTTCGGAAGGCACGCGCTATCTGTTTGGATCCTTCCCGCTCTATCTCGACACGCCGGAAATTCTGTCCGGTCCGGTAACTTTCTTCGGCGGCTTCCAATATCCATCCTACCGTCTGGCGATCATTGTCGTTGGCTTTGCCGTCGCCGCCGGGCTGTTTTGGTTGATCAGCGCGACGCGCCTTGGCATCCGCATTCGCGCCGGCGAAAGCGACCGGGAAATGATCACCGCCCTGGGAGTGGATATCGGCAAATTGTACACCGTGGTATTTGCCCTTGGCGCGGCACTGGCCGGTTTTGCCGGGGCGCTGGTCGGGGCGATCCAGTCGGTCCAGATCGGCATGGGGGAACCGGTGCTGATCCTCGCCTTTGTGGTCATCGTCATCGGCGGGATCGGGTCGATCCCCGGTGCCTTGGTTGCCGCGATCCTGGTCGGCCTGACCGACACTTTGGGCCGGACGCTGCTGCCGCTCGCATTTGGGACTTTCATGGATCCGAGCTCTGCCACGTCGACCGGGTCGGCGCTGGCGTCGATGCTGATCTACATTCTGATGGCCGTTGTGCTGGTCTTCAAACCCACCGGATTGTTTGGAGCCAAGACGTGAAGCGCGAGAACTGGGTCAGCGGTATTTTCATTGCCGGCGGTTTGCTGCTGGTGGCAGCCGCCTGGCTGGGTGACGAGCCCTTCGTCATCACGCTGGCCACGAAAGTGGTGATCCTGGCGCTGGCCGGGGTCGGCCTGAACCTGGCGCTGGGCCATGGCGGGCTGGTGTCGTTTGGGCACGCGGCGTATTTTGGCCTCGGCGGTTACGCCATGGGCATTCTGGCCTATCACGCGCAAAGCTATGAACCGCTGGAACTCGGCTGGCTGGTCATTGAGGGCACCAAATCAATGCCGGTGATCTGGCTGGTGGCGATGGCCACCGCCGTTCTGTTTGCCCTGCCGATTGGCCTGCTCAGCCTGCGCACCAGCGGTGTCTATTTCATCATGATCACGCTCGCCTTTGCCCAGATGATCTACTATTTCGCCATCTCCTGGCCGGCCTATGGTGGCGAGGATGGCCTGTCGATTTATGTGCGCAATTCCTTCCCGGGGCTGAACACGCTGGATCCGATTCAGTTCTTTCTAATTTGCGCGGTGGTCCTGGCGATCTGTCTGTTTCTGGTCGATCGGCTGGTCAAGTCGCGCTTTGGCATGGCCCTGGAGGCGGCGCGTCAGAACCCGCAGCGGGTCACCCATCTCGGCATCGACCCGCTGAAGATCAAGCTGACAGTGTTTTTGATTTCCGCCGCGATCACCGGTCTGGCCGGGGCGCTCTATGCCGACCTGAACCGCTTCATCAGCCCGACCATGCTGTCCTGGCAGGTGTCCGGCGAGATCATGATCTTTGTCATTCTTGGGGGCGTTGCCCGCTTTGCCGGGCCGCTCGCCGGGGCGACCCTGTTCATCGTGCTGGAGCATTTCCTCGGCGGCATGACCGAGTTCTGGCAGTTCTGGCTTGGCCTGTTGCTGCTGGTGGTCATCCTGTTTGCCCGGGGCGGCATTATTGGCCTGTTGGCCGGGGAGCGGCGCCATGACTGAGGTTAAGAGCAACGATGTCGTGCTGGCGCTGAGCCAGTTGACCAAGCGGTTTGGTGCCTTGAGCGCCAATGAAGATGTCAGTCTCGATCTGCGCCAGGGGGAAATCCACGCCCTGATCGGCCCCAATGGCGCGGGCAAATCAACGCTGGTCAAGCAGGTGGCCGGCGAAATGCGTCCCGACAGCGGCACCATCCGCTTCAACGGGGTCGAGATCAACGGGCTGGACTGCGCCGCGCGGGCGCGGGCCGGGCTGGGCCGTACGTTCCAGATCTCCTCACTGATTGCGGAATTCACCGTGCTGCAGAATGTCATGCTGGCGGTGCAGGGCGAGCAGGGCCGGTCGTTTGGCATGTGGCGGCGGTTTTCCAAAGACGCCGACTTGCTGGAGCGCGCCCAGGGTTATGTCGCCGAGCTCGGCCTGCAGGACCGCGCCGACATCCGGGTGTCGGAACTGTCCCACGGCGAACGGCGCCAGTTGGAAATGGCGATGGCGCTGGCGCTGCAGCCCAAGGCCTTGCTGCTCGATGAGCCCTTGGCCGGGATTGGTCCGGCCGGCAGTCTGGAAATGACCCAATTGCTGAAGGCCCTGAAGCAGAAAGTGCCGATCCTGCTGATTGAGCACGACATGGCGGCGGTGTTTGAACTGGCCGACCGGATTTCCGTCATGGTCTATGGCCGCATCATTACCACCGGCACGGCAGAAGAAATTAAAAGCAATCCGCAGGTGCAGGAAGCCTATCTCGGACAGGAGGCGTCATGACCGCCCTGTTGAATGTGCAAAATCTGTCGGCTTTTTATGGTCCCTCGCAGGCCCTGTTCGATGTCAGTTTTTCGATCACCGAGGGGCATCTCGTCGCCCTGATGGGCCGCAACGGCATGGGCAAGTCGACGACCGTTGGCGCCATCTGCCGGATGGTCGACGTGCGCGGCGGACAAATCGCATTCGCCGGCCACAACCTGCTGAAGCTGAAACCCCATCTCGCCGTCCAGACCGGGCTGGGTCTGGTGCCAGAAGGCCGCCGCTGTTTCCCCAATTTGACGGTCCGGGAAAACTGCATGGCCGCCGCGCGGCCCGGGCACTGGACCTTTGAACAGGTCTCCGACCTGTTCCCGAGGCTGGCCGAGCGGCGCGACCAGATGGCGAATACCCTGTCGGGCGGTGAGCAACAGATGCTGGCGATTGCCCGGGCGTTGATGACCAATCCAAAGCTGTTGCTGCTCGACGAGGCTACAGAAGGGCTGGCACCGGTGGTGCGCCAGGAAATCTGGGCCGCGTTGCATGAGCTGAAGGGCACCGGCCTGTCCATCCTGCTGATCGACAAGACGCTCAGCGAGCTGCTGGAGATCGCCGATCATTGTGTGATTCTGGAGAAGGGCGAAACCGTCTGGGACGGCGTGCCCGCGGATCTGACGACGGATATCAGTAACCGCTTTCTCGGGGTTTGAGTGAGGCGCGGGTTTTGCGTGCGCGCGGTTTATGTTTGCGCTCACGCTGTCGGGCGGCAAAGCCGCCCTTCGCTCCGCATTTTTATTATTGGGGGCGCTTCGCGGCTCGCCTATCGGCGGGCTGACACTTTGCCACCGAATTTGCCTCACCTCGAATACGGCAAGCTCCGTAATGCTGGCACATCAGTTTCCGTAGAAGACGGCGAAGAGCCGTCCGGGCCGGTCAGGCCCGCCCCCGCGGAGCGGCGGCGCAGCCGCCTGCGTGAGCGCAAACATAAACCGAGCAAGTTCCACTGTTCCCGCGCCCGCTGAACCCAGCGTCCGGGTATTGAATTTGCAGCAATCATCGAATTTCCCATCAACAATTGCTCGGAGAGGATGCTTCCAGGCACCAA
>JABSRX010000020.1 GCA_013214695.1 Rhizobiaceae bacterium
CACCTGATCCGGCACCCGCACTTCGACAAACGCACCGGGACGAATAGCTACACTATCGGGCGCATCACCGACAACTGCAAACAATTCGACACCACCGCGGGTTGACGTGATCTCAGCGCCCAGACGATCGATGGTAGCAGGATAGGTCCAATCCTTGCCGGCGACAGGCCAGACAACCTGAACCTTCCGACCGATCAAACCTTCGCTGTCGGTTTGCAGGCGTCCATATTGTGCGTCGGTGAGCGTAAACTGAACCTCCATAGTGTCGGCTTCATACATCGACACGACGACGTCGTTCGCTGTGATGGCCCGTCCAATTTCAGCGGTGCTGGAGCGAACAATGCCGCTGAAAGGCGCAACCAGAGTGGTTGAATCCAGATTGCGCTGCGCCTGATCGACCTTCCATTGCAGGCGCAACAGCGAGGCCTTCTGCTGATCAATGCGCGCCTGCTGAACCTTCAGTGTGTTTTCGGAAAGGGCAACCGATTGCTTGCGCTGGCTGACAACCAGCTTGCGCGCTTCAACCTGTTGCTGTGTCGCTGTCTGGCGTTCTTTCAGCGATTCAATACGCTGCAAATCGGTAACCGCAAGTTCCAATTGTTCATTTGCCGATTCAAGCTTGCTTTGCTCTAAGGCAATCTGCGCTTCATTTTCCAGAAGACGCGCCTGAGCTTCCTGGAGATTTGCGTTGGCTTCAGCAAGCGCTCCGCGATAGTTGAACTCATCGATTTCAACCAGTGCTTCGCCTTTGGCGATCCGAGCGCCGGCCCGAAGTTTTGGATTGACGGCAATAATCTCGCCTGAAACCAGCGATCGCAAATCCACACTGCGCGCAGCGACTGTTTGTCCGTATGAGGTGAACACGGGCTGGTAGTCGCCCAACTTCACCTCAACTGTATCGATTGTATAGACCGTTTTGAAAGCGCGACGTTGGCGCGGATCCGGCTTGTCGTCAATCATGCGCTTGGCGAGCATAAACGAGCCAAACAACACCGCGATCATCAATATGATCTGCAACAGTCCCATAAACATCGACACGAAGATCGAACGCTTTTTGACAGGCGTAACAACGGTGTTCGCCGCCAGTACTGTAACCGCGTCGTCCTTTTCGGCGTCTTTGTCGTTTTCCGCTACCGGCAAGTCCTTGCCGCCAACCTTGTCCAACATGGGACCTTCTCCTTGGATAGCGCAGATTTTAGTCTCAGGCTCGCGCCACTCAAGTTAACAATTTGCAACGTAACACACCGATTGGAATCTCGGTACGGATATATTGTCGCTACCCATTGGGGCCAAACGATGCCGGGTCAAACGTATAGGCAGCGCTGCAAAACTCGCACTTCACGGTTATCTCACCATCCTCCACGCTCTCGGCGCGCTCGTCGGCGGTCAATCCTGCCAATACGTCGTTAACCTTTTCACGTGAACAGGAACAATTGTCGCGCACGCGTGTTGGTTCAAAAACACGTACTCCGTGTTCGTGAAAAAGCCGATAAAGCAGTTTCTCTGGCTCAACCAGAATGTCCGTCAATTCCACATCATCAATGGTCTGCATCAGGAATTTTGTTTCCGTCCAAGCCTCATCTTCGACAAAAGAGCTGTCGCCGGTGTCGCCGTCCCCACCATGCAGATCCCGTTGGCGCATGCGCTCTTCGGTGTCTGGCAGGAACTGAACCAGAACGCCTCCGGCTGTCCAAGAGTGGGCAGGCGACCCGCCTTCACGACGGGTCAGCGTCTCACCGACCGCAAGCCGGATCTCGGTGGGAATCTGCTCCGACTGGCGAAAGTACTGCCGCGCGACTTCTTCCAGACTGGTATTGTCGAGCTGCACGATCCCCTGATAGCGCTGGGTATAGGCGCCCTGGTCAATGGTCATGGCCAAGGTGCCGCGTCCGAGAAGCGAAGCTGAATCGAGTTCGTCCAGTTCGGCAATGGCAGCCTCATCGTAGCGTGCATAGGCGCGCACCGAGTCAGGTGTGGCAAAGTCGGTGACGATCATTGAGACAGGCCCATCGGTCTGGGTCTGCAAAATGAATTTGCCCTCAAACTTCAGCGCGGTGCCAAGCAAAACCGTCAGGGTAACCGTCTCGGCCAACAGCCGTGATACCGGCTCGGGATAGGCATGACGTTCCAAAATGGAGTCCAGCATTGGACCCAATTGGACAGCGCGACCGCGCACGTCCAAAGGGCTCACCTGGAACGGAATCACTGCATCCTGTCCAGCAAATTCTACGCTCAATGTCGCTTCTGACATGGTTCAAATCCAACTTGGATGCCGAGCACCACAAATGGTGGGCGGGTCGACAACGTTTCAATTTCGAAAAATCTGGGGTTTATCGTTGATGGCTGCCCCCGCAGCGCACCAACATTGCATCATCAAATAGTGCGATCTGTCGACGATACAAGAGCGCAGCCAATTCCTCAGGAATTGGCCAGGCACCAGGCAAGAATTCCCTTCTGTACATGCAGGCGATTCTCGGCCTCATCAAAGATCACGCTTTGAGGACCATCCATCACTTCGTCGGTGACCTCCTCGCCACGGTGAGCTGGAAGGCAATGCATGAAGATCGCATCGGGTGATGCCTGCGCCATCAATTCTTCATTTACCTGATAGGGAGCAAACGTGTTGTGGCCACCGGACTTTTCTTCCATTCCCATCGATGACCAGGTATCCGTCACCACGCAATCAGCGCCAGCTACGGCCTCACGCGGGTCACGGGTCAATCTGATATTGCCGCCATCTTCCTGCGCACGATTGAGATAATCCACATCCGGGTCGAAGCCTTCTGGCGTCGCAATGTTCAGATTGAAATCAAATCGCGCAGTCGCTTCCATCATCGAGTTGACGACATTGTTGCCGTCACCGCTGTAAGCAAATGTCTTGCCGGCGATGGATCCCTTGTGCTCCTCGAAAGTCATCACATCAGCCATGATCTGGCAGGGATGGGTCTCATCGGTCAAACCGTTGATCACCGGAACCGTTGCATATTTGGCCAGTTCCAGAAGCCGCTCGTGAACAGTGGTGCGGATCATGATGGCGTCGACATAGCGCGACAGGACCCGCGCTGTGTCGGCCACAGTCTCACCACGGCCCATTTGCGATGACTCACCATCCAGCAGAATGGTTTCACCCCCCAATTGACGCATGCCAACGTCGAACGAAACACGGGTGCGGGTCGATGGCTTGTCGAAGATCATGGCCAGCACTTTGCCCTCAAATGGGCGTTCGCCAGCCTTGGGCGCATTGCCGGCTTTCAGCGCTGTTTTCATGGCGCTGGCATTGTCCAAAATAGCTCTCAATTCGCCGGATGGAACCGCCGATATATCCAAAAAATGTCTAGTCATGGTGCTAACTGGCTTCCTGCAGACTGCTCAGCGCCAAGGTGATTTTCTCGACGGCTTCCTGCATCTCCGCTTCGCTGACTGTCAGCGGTGGCAACAGACGCACCACATTGTCGCCGGCCGGAACACTCAACAAATGCTGTTTACGGCAGGCACCGACAACATCGAGGTTTGATGCCTTGCACTTCAAACCCTGCATCAAACCTTCACCACGGACGCCCTCGATCAGCTCTGGGAAACTGTCGGCCACTTCAGCCAGCTTCTGTTTTAAGAAGATCGCCTTTTGGTTGACGTCATCCAAAAACCCGTCGGCCATAACGATGTCCATCACCTTATTGCCGATGGCCATACCGAGTAGGTTGCCGCCATAGGTCGTGCCGTGGGTGCCAGGCTGCATGCCGGAAGCAGCATTTTCGGTCGCGAGGCAAGCACCAATCGGGAAACCGCCGCCAATGCCTTTTGCGATGCCCATGATATCGGGCTCGGCGCCCTCGACCCATTGGTGGGCGAACAGCTTGCCGGTACGCCCAATGCCGCACTGGATTTCGTCATAGATCAACAGCAGTCCATGCTCGTCACACAGCTCACGCAATCCACGCAAGAACTGATGCGGTGCCGGGATGATGCCGCCCTCACCCTGAATGGGCTCAATGAGGATTGCTGCTGTGGTTTCGGAAATTGTCGCTTTGACCACATCAAGGTCGCCAAATGGCACCTGAACGAACCCGGGCACCTGCGGGCCAAAGCCCGTAATGTATTTTTGATTGCCGCCAGCTGAAATCGCCGCCAGCGAACGACCGTGGAAGGCCCCTTCAAATGTGATGATGTCTACCCGCTCCGGTGCGCCATTTTCATAGTGCCAGCGACGTGCGGTCTTGAAGCAGCATTCCATCGACTCCGTGCCGCTGTTGGTAAAGAACACGCGTTCTGCAAAGGAATGGGCACACAGCTGTTCTGCGAGACTTTCCTGTTGCGGGCTCTCATACAAATTGGAGACGTGCCAGAGCTTCTGACCCTGTTCCGCCAGTGCCGCAACCAAATCCGGATGAGAGTGACCCAAGGAGTTCACTGCAATGCCAGCCGCAAAATCGAGATACTCGGTTCCATCTGTCGTGAACAATCGCACACCTTCGCCGCGCTCGAAGTGAATCGGCGCTCTGGCAAATGCACTAAAGAGTGAGGAAGAAGATGTTGTGTCGGCCATTACGATGGTCCTTTGTGAAGCTCTTGTGAGCGGAGGATGAAAAAAAGCAAAAACCGCCCAACGATACCGAGAGGGCGGTTTCCAGCGACAATTTACCCATAGGTCACCCCCTGTCAATGAAGAGTTTGTGCCTGCGAGCCAGTGAACATGGGCTGTCTCAGTCCACTGCGGCAAAATGAGGTTTGGCAAAATTGCTCCCTTTATCCCCAGTTTTCACTCATTTTGCAGAACCAGATTCTTTTGCTTGGGGACAAAGTGAAAAAATGATTCGTGTTGCTGCTGGGACTCTTGCGAGCGAGTCAAGGAGCATTGTAGCTTCCTCGGAACGTTGATGAGCTGGCTGGCTCCATCGCAAAACATCCGACTGACGCCCCCGACACCCGTGGCGGTTTTGACAGCGCTATTTTGAGCGCAGGGTTTTTTGCGTGCCTGATTCCAGTTGTCGACAGCGGCGAACGATTGAGGAATTTTGCATGTCTTGGACCGATGAGCGTGTTGCACGTCTTGCCAAACTTTGGGCTGAAGGGCTGAGCGCCAGCCAAATCGCCGCCGATTTGGGCGGTGTCACGCGCAATGCCGTCATCGGTAAAGTCCATCGTCTTGGCCTGTCAGGCCGCGCCAAGCCCGCTGGCAAGTCAAATTCCGGGCCGCGTCGCAAACCGGCTGCCCGCGCCACCAATGGCGCAACCGGCAACGGCGGTGGCGGTGGTGGCGGTGGCGCGAAATATGCACGCACCCAGCAGACCACGCGGACTGTCGGGAATACCGTCATCAAGGTTGATTTCGAGGCCGAGGAAGAGGCAGCATTTGAACCTAAGCCGGTCGAGGATTTGGTCGCGCCCAAGTCGCGCGAATTGACCCTTTTGCAATTGTCTGAATCAACCTGCAAATGGCCAACCGGCGATCCAACCATGCCCGGCTTTTCCTTCTGCGGTCATTCGACGAGCGACGGCAAGCCCTACTGCGAATTTCATAACAAGCTGGCATTCCAGCCGCCAAGCGAACGCCGCCGCCGCCGCTAAGCAGCGAGATCGCCGCTCCAAAAGTCTTGTCCAATATCTAAAGACATGAAACCATGGCCGAAGAATTTTCGGCCGTGAGACTCCCCATGATTGACATTAAGGTAGGCGATCAAACCTGTCAGTTTGACCTGGACAATCCAGAACTGCCGGATTGGGTTTCCGACCATGCCCTGACATCCGCCGACTATGCGTATGACAAGAAATTGAAGCGCTCCCAGTATGATGCGGAACTGGATAAACTGCATCTGGAGCTTGTGAAACTGCAAGCGCATCGACTGAACACCGGGCAGCGCATGATCGTTGTTTTCGAGGGACGCGATGCCGCTGGCAAAGGCGGCACCATTGGCGCCTTCCGGGAATATCTGAAAGCCCGACACGCCAAAGTGGTCGCCCTGTCAAAACCAACCGAAGCCGAGCGGGGCCAGTGGTATTTTCAACGCTATGTTTGCCACTTCCCAACAGATGGCGACATGACGATGTTCGATCGTTCTTGGTACAATCGTGGAGGCGTCGAGCCGGTCATGGGCTTTTGCTCACCCGAGCAGAACACCCACTTTCTGGAACAAGTCCCGGCATTTGAAAAACAAATTGTCGACGAAGGCATCGCCTTCTTCAAAATCTGGCTCAATATCGGGCAGGAAATGCAGATTAAGCGTTTTCACGACCGCCGCCACAATCCGCTTAAATCCTGGAAACTGTCGCCGATCGACATCAAAGCTCTGCATAAGTGGGATGACTATACGGCGGCACGGGACAAAATGCTGAAAGCAACCGACAGCCAGCATGCGCCCTGGACAGTTGTTCGCTCAAACGACAAGCGGCGGGCCCGTCTCAATGCCATCCGGCACGTGTTGATGAACATGGAATATGACGGCAAAGATCCCGGCGCCATTGGCGAACTCGATCCAAATGTCATCAGCAGCGCTTCAGGTCAAAGCGCTGCAGACTACCTGAGAGGAAAATAGCGGGCGGACGACTTACTAGTTCTGGCGAACCCGGATCCCATAGATGTCGATGCCACGTCCCTCGGCGCCCAGGTCCGTGTTGAAGGTCAAATAGGCCTCCTCATCGGCCGCCAATTCGACATTGTTCAGCAGAACATCAAAAATCTGCACGTCAGCACGGTCGGGCGCGCTGAAGCGCTTGCGACCGCAACTGCCCATGGATCCAAACTCACAATAGACGGCAAATTCCTGCGCGGCCTTCTCAGAGCCTTTCAGTAGGACTTCAATGGTCGCTGCCGATCCTTTCAAGGGCAACATGACACCGCGCGGGATCAGCACTTTCAGATTATTGTCATTGCCACCGGCGTTGGATGCCAAGCGAACAAAGGTCTCGTTCTCATTTTGGAAAACCTCAGCCGTGCCACGGCCACCGGTTTCAATATTGATGGAATCGTCAGCCGGATTGAACGCTGTGACCCAGCCTTCCCCGCCGCCACTTCCATCGGGCAGGAACTGACCGGATTCGATGGTCTGTCCCGGGTTCGGTACACTTCCACCCAATTGCTGCTTCAACAGGCCTGGACCAAAATTGATGGCCCACCAGAATGAAACACCGATACCCACCACGATGATGGTCCACAGCAGCAGCTTGGCATAGGGCTTACGTTCATTGGCTTGAGAAGCCTCGACCGCTTCCGAATAAGCATCGGCACCACCAGATTGCGGCGCAACAACCGGGCCTTTTGCCGGCGTTGAAGGCGATCGCGGATTTTGTGGTGCCACAGGGGCCACCGATGGCGCCTGCTGCGAGGGCGAGGGAGCCGATACCGTTGGCGGAACCGGAATGGGCGGCGCTTCAAACCCAGGCTCGATGCGTCCAGTGGTTCCTGCTGACGCGCTGGATGCCGGCTTAAAAACGGGAATTGGGGGCGGGGCTTGGGTTGGTGCCGACTGCGGAGGCGCGGAAGGCGGCTGCACCGATGAAACGGCGGAAGGTGACGCAGGAGCGGTCACCGGCGACGTCGGCGTCGGCGGTGGCGGCGGCGAAGGCGATACTGTCTGCGAAGTTGCGGGTGGCGATGCAGGCACGGCAACGGGTGGAACCGCGGGAGCGGCTGGCGCCGGTGGTGGCGCCTGGGGCGCAGCCGGTGCTGGTGGCGCGGCGGGTGCTGGTGGCGTTGCTGGCGCTGGGGGAGCCGCTACTGGTTCACTGGGCGCTGTCTTGTTGACATACCCTGCTTCGATATCGGCAATCGCCTTTTCCAAGCGTTGCCGTTGCAGGCTCTGCGCGGCCAGGTCGAGGTTCTTGTTTTGGCTGAGCATGCGCTCAAGCGCCTGGCGTGAAGAATCATAGATCGACGCACGGCTTTGCGGCGTCGCATCTCCATGCTTCTTCAGGGTTCCCCGAATAAGATCCTCAAATCCGGCCACATCAATCTCCCGACTGCGCCACTAGTTCTGCGCTTCTAGAGCCTGTTGAATCCAAAGAAAAGCGCTTCTTAGCAAGACTTGTTCGGTGTGCCAAAATTGCCGCTGAATTCGCCCGTGATGCGCAACGTAAGCGGACATCGTCCATCGCAAGACACTGGCGCGTCGCAGCAGATTTCGAAAATGCGGCCCGAATGCTCAAACCCGTCAAAGCAAATTGATTCGCTTCCCTGTTCTTTCAGACCAAAATCGTAAAGAAAAATGGTTAATATTCTTAACACCTAAGCTCGCCAATTGACGTTTTGGTAAGAATTCTTAGTCTGGCTCCAACTTCCCCTCCTGCAAGTCTGGTAAACAACGTGACCCTGCCCGCCATTCTCAAAGACGGACTTTCGCTTCCCGCAGTCGCCGCGCCCCTTTTCATCATTTCCCACCCACCTCTGGTCATCGAACAGTGCAAGGCGGGAATCATCGGATCATTCCCCGCCCTGAACGCGCGGCCAGCCTCACAGCTGGACGAATGGTTGGCGGAAATCACCGAGACGCTGGACGCTTATAACCGTGCCAATCCAGACAAGCCTGCTGCACCGTTTGCAGTCAACCAGATCGTCCACCGTTCCAATGACCGGCTAGAGCACGACATCGAGATGTGCGTCAAATACAAGGTGCCGATTGTCATCACGTCGCTGGGGGCGAGACCGGAACTCAATGACGCAGTGCATTCCTATGGTGGCATTACGCTGCACGACATCATCAACAATCGCTTCGCCCACAAAGCCATTGAAAAGGGCGCAGACGGTCTGATCGCCGTAGCCGCCGGTGCCGGTGGCCATGCCGGCACCTTGTCACCAATGGCTCTGATTCAGGAAATCCGCGAATGGTTTGACGGACCACTGCTGCTCAGCGGCTCAATCGCCACGGGCCGCGCCGTTCTGGCTGCCCAGGCCATGGGCGCCGATATGGGCTATATCGGTTCGGCGATGATCGCGACGCACGAAGCCCGAGCGGTCGATACCTATAAACAGATGATCGCCGATTCGGCCGCCGACGACATCGTCTATTCCAACCTGTTTACCGGCGTGCACGGCAACTATCTCAAGGGCTCGGTGCGCGCGGCTGGCATGGACCCCGACGATCTGCCGGAAGGCGATTTGAAAACCATGAACTTTGGTGGCGAAAAATCCAAGGCTTGGAAGGACATCTGGGGATCCGGTCAGGGAATCGGCGCTGTAAAGGATGTCGTGCCGGTAGCCGAACTGGTGGCGCGTCTGATCCGTGAATACAATGAAGCCAAAGCGGAACTCGCCGCTTAATCGGCACGAGTCACAGCCTTAAGTCACAAAAAAAAGCGCCCGGCTCCCACGGAACCGGGCGCTTTTTTTCGACCAGCAAAACCTATTTATCCTGTTTGACTTTCTGTTTCTGGACGCCAAGCCCCTCGATGCCGACTTCCATCGTGTCACCCACTTTCAGGAATTTTGGCTTCGGCTTCATGCCCAAGCCAACGCCCGGAGGGGTGCCAGTGATGATCACGTCGCCGGGATGCAGCGTAAACAGGTGTGACAGGTGTTCAATAATCTGGGCTACTGTGAAAATCATCGTCGACGTATTGCCGGTCTGCATGCGCTTGCCGTTAACGTCCAGATACATGTCCAGGTTCTGTGGGTCTTTCACTTCATCGCGGGTCACCAACCAAGGCCCGGTTGGGCCAAACGTGTCGCAGCTCTTACCTTTGGTCCATTGACCGGTGAGCTTCGCCTGGAAGGTACGTTCTGAAACATCGTTGGCCACACAATAGCCGGCCACATATTTCAGCGCATTCTTTTCTGAAACATATTTCGCCTTACGCCCAATCACCACGCCGAGCTCAACTTCCCAGTCAGTGGTTTTCGAACCACGCGGCATAACCACCGTATCGTTCGGTCCGACCACCGCCGATGTCGCTTTCATGAACAGGATTGGATGCTCTGGAATATCGGCACCGGTTTCGGCTGCATGATCGGAATAGTTCAAACCGATGCACATGTATTTGCCGATATTGCCAACGCAAGGACCGAGCCGCGGGCGACCTTCAACTTTCTTCAGGCGCTTAACGTCGAGCTCGCGCAACATCTTGAGTGTTTTGTCAGACAGAAATTCTCCTGAAACATCACCGATCTTGCGCGACAGGTCGCGAATATTGCCGTCTTCATCAATCAGACCCGGCTTTTCCTGACCTGCTTTTCCATAACGCACCAGTTTCATTAAATTCCCCTATTGAAAATCGAAAATTCTGCGGACCCGTCGCACCCTACATAAAGCTTTAACCATATCAAGGGCCCCTCCCATTTGAGTGACTGCTTCAACGTCCAATTAAGGGATTTGCGGCAAAATGCTGGCCGTAGGGTATTTCACAGGGACAGTTCTGGAATGTTTACGTCTTCAGTCCGCCGCGGCAGGGCGACCGCACCTAAGCGTCATGTTGACCGTCGAGAGGAACGTATTCAGAAAATCAAGTCGGCAAGTATTTGCGTCGACGGGGCCGATCTGGCTTTCCCTTGCACCGTGCGCGACATCCACTCTTCCGGCGCGCGCATGAGCATCGCCAACATTCAAGGGGTTGCTGACAGTTTTCTACTCATCGTGCGTTCTGAAGATCTCGTGGCCCGTTGCAAAGTAGCTTGGCGCAAGACTAACGAACTCGGGGTCCGATTTGTCCGTGTCGGCTGTTTGCTCGATGAAGAGCAGATGAAAAAAGAACAACAGGCTGCCTATCAGATGGAAATCAAGGAAGCCGCGGATCGGTTGGAGCGCGAGCGCCTGCAAGCCGAACACGAGGAGCTGCAACGCCAGAAAATCCAGGCCCAGCGCATTGCTCAGATCAATGCGGCACGCATGCAAATCATGGGTATGGATCCCACAAAGCCCTATTCAGAGGAAGATCTGAAATCAGCCTATCGACGTCAGGCCATGACCAAGCATCCGGACCAGGGCGGCGATCCACGCGAGTTCCAGCAACTAACCGACATCTACAATTTGATGCTGCAAGACCTGCAGGCAGCAGCCGCAGCTGCGGCAGCAGCGACAACAGCGGCACCCACTGAGCAGGCGTAAGCCTTCCCCAAATCAACGACCTAAAGCAATCAACTCGCCGGTTTCAACAAGTCAGCAAAAATTGCTTCCTGCTTCGCTGTGCGCGCCGCGATGGCCTTTGTCAAATCCTCGGGTCGCAACATGCCGGCATTCCATGTTGCCATATGGTCCAGGGCGTCTGAAACGCTGTGATCGCGGCTGTACGTGATCGCCTGTTTAATACCAGCAATAGCAAGCGGCGACTTTTGAGCTATTTCCTGAGCCAAATCCATGGCCGCCTTCAGGGTCGCATCCTGATTTTCGTGCACAGAATTGAGCAAGCCCCAGCCCTTGGCTTCCTCACTGGAGAACCGCCGCCCGGTATAAGCCAATTCATGCACGATGGCGGGCGGCATCAGATGAGGCAGCCGTTGCAAGGTACCGACATCGGCAGCCATGCCGATGTGGATTTCCTCAATGCCAAAAAAGGCGTCTGCACTGGCAACACGCAGATCGCATGCTGCGATGAGATCGATACCTCCCCCAAGACAGGCGCCATGAATTGCAGCGATGACAGGCACCCGCAGATTTTCCAGGCTCGATAACGACCCTTGCAGATACAACAGCAGATCACGCAGGGCGTAGGCCGCGCGTCCGGGTTCGTCCTGCAGCATCGTGTTGATATCGGCAAATGTCGCGAGATCCATTCCGCTGGTAAAATGCTTGCCGTTTCCACTCAACACGACACATCGCACCGAAGAATCTCGATTGAGCTCATTGGCCAGTTTTGGCAGATCACTCCAGAAGTCGGGCGACATGCTATTGGCCTTCTCGGGACGATTCATTTCCAGGCGAACGACCGGCCCTTCCCGTTCAATATTGAAAAATGTACTGCTCAGTTCGTTCATATCGTCCTCCCGATTGATCCAGCCATAGCACCGAGATCGAATTAATAGTAGAGCCCAAGGCCAGGAGGAAATGTCGATCATGCGCGAGATCAGAAGCCTGAGCGAAGTTGGCGAGAAGTTGGCGGGTGGCAAGCATCTGGTCTTTCATGCATCTGTCAGCGAATCCCAAGAACTCGGTAAGCAGCTGGTTGAAATCGGCGATCGCTGTACTGGTCTGAGCATCGAAACATTCATGCCGGGCGAACCACCCGCCTATGTCGGAGATTCCCGTTTTTCGGTATCCACCGTTGTGCCAGGAGGACACCTGAGGGCTGCGATCAACGACGGCACGGTTAGACCGATTCGTGAAAGTCTGTTTGAACAATTCCAGGCCTACAGCCTGGGACGGCGAAGAGCCGATGTGCTGGTCTTACAAGTAAGTCCACCCGACGCGGCTGGCACTGTATCACTAGGACCATCCGTCGGCATTGTGCCGCAGGTGTTGGCGCAAAATCCGTTTGTGATCGGCGTCATCAACAAACATGTCCCCGTCACCAATGCTTCTATTCCCGCTCAAGAACTTGATGTCGTTCTCAACTTGGACACCCCGCTGGCGACTTATGACTTGGGACAGATCGATCCTGTTGATCAGAAAATTGCCGACCTTGTCTTGGAGCATTTGGCACCGGGCATCACGATTGAGGTCGGCATGGGCGGTACGCCGGATGCGGTGATGATGGCTCTGGCCAATCTCGATGATCTGACCATTCAAACCGGGCTGATAAATGACACCGCGCGTCACGTCATTGAGGCTGGCCGATTGCGCCAAGCTGTCACAACAACAATGGCAGTGGGTAGCCGCAGTTTTTACCAATGGCTCCACAACAACGATAGAGTTGATTTCAGCCCCATCAGCGAAACCCATAACGTTGAGAGATTGGCCAAACTGCCGCGCTTTCATGCCGTCAATGGCGCCCTGCAAGTTGACCTCGCAGGCAACGTCAACTCTGAGCGCATCGGATCTCGACTGGTTTCACTGCCAGGAGGCCTGCCCGACTTTGCCGCTGGTGCAAGACGTTCAGCCGGCGGCTGCAACATCATCGTCTTACGATCCACTGCGGGCCGTTCGCGAACAAGCACCATCGTGGCGAAAGTCGATCACACAACCTTGGACGGCTCTTTGGTGGATATGATCGTCACTGAAAATGGTGTCGCGGATCTTCGCAGTCTTGACCCCTCGAAACGCGCCAAAGCCATTGCGGCCATCGCTGATGCAGACGCAGTAATCTGACGGATGGGTGTCAGCCCTGAATTTTCATGGCGCAGTTTAGAATCCGTTCCGCAGCCCGCTGCAAATCTTCATCCACCACAGTCAGGCTAAGACGGATGAAATCACCAGCCTGATCGCCAAACGAACTTCCAGGCATCACGGCCACACCAAAGTCGAGAAGCATTTCGGCAAATTCGGAGCCGCTCTTTCCTGTAGCGCTGACGTCCACCAGCATGAACATGCCCGATTCCGGCCGAAGCGGAACCAGACCCGATTGCGGAGCAGCCCCGAAAGCTCTCAGCAAAAGGTCGATGCGATGCTGATACTTCTCGGCCATCGTCGCCGCGGTTTGGTCCGGATTGTTCAGAGCATGGGCAGTCATGTCTGCGATGAACGGCTGATTGCCAAAAAGAAAGCTCTCGGCCACCGGCAAGGCCCGCTCGATGAACCAAGCCGGTCCCACAGCCCAACCCGAGCGAAAACCAGGTGCGGCGTGAGATTTCGAGATCGAGGAAGTCGCAATTGTGCATTCGGCAAATTCCGCCATGTCAAAGGCGGAAACAAACGGCTTGCCGTAAATCAGATCCTCGTAAACTTCATCGCTCAGGATCCACATATTGTTGGCCCGACAAAATGCAGCGATCTCGGATACAGCCTGCCGATCCAACACAGAGCCCGTTGGATTGTGGGGTGAGTTAAGCAGAAGCACCTTCGCGTTGGGCACCTTCGCTTCCTGCAACTGTTCAACCGTCAGGCAGAACCCGTTCGAAGCGCTCATGGCGACGGGCACAAAGTCGGCACCTGTGGCGCGCACAACCGACTCATAGGTGGCGTAATAGGGATCTGGCACCAACACCGCATCCCCTTCCCCAACCATCGACATCAGGCACATGGCAAGAGCCGCCTGAGTTCCAGGAAAGATCAACACCTGCTCCGGCAAAATCTCGCGCCCTGTTCTTCGCGTATACTTCGCCGCAACAGCCTTCAGTAATTCCGGTTCGCCCTGCCCGCTGGCATAGCCGGTACGGCCAGCCCGCATCGACGAATTGGCCACATCGATAAGTTCAACTGGCGTTGGCACATCGGGTTCTCCGATGGTCAGTTCGATGATGTCTTCCCCAGCTGCGACGCGCCGTCGGGCGTTGAAATGCACTTCCCAGCGGGCGCCACCCAACAGCGCCAGCCGTTCGGTGATCGGGGCAATCGGCAGTTGGTCAGAGGCCACGCGCAACCTCCGTGATCGCTTCGAAGGCGATCTCCAAATCGGATTCAGCCATATCGAACTGGCCCGCAACAAAGCGAATGGCAATCTGCCCCTCATGCGTTGTTTGGGTCAGATAGATGCGCCCGTCATCGTTGATGGCGTTGACAAGAGCGATGTTGTGGGCGTCGAGATCCGGTTTGCTGGCGTCCACGTGGCGGAAGGAGAACAACGACAGGATCGGATCGGTAACGATTTCGAAGTCGGGTTCTTGCGCCAAGCGTTCTGCCAACTGTTCGGCCCAGGTGACATGATTGCGAATGCGCTGGCGCAATCCCTCCAAACCGTAACAACGCATCAGGAACCAGACCTTCAGCGCCCTGAAGCGGCGACCCAATTGCACCGACCATTCAGAGAAGTTGACAATGCCGTCCTTGCCATGGGTCTTCAGATATTCCGGCTGAATGGCCAACGTGCGTACCAGCAGTTCTGGTTCACGGACCAGATGCAGCGAGCATTCCATGGGCACGCCCAGCCATTTGTGCGGATTGATGACGATGGAATCGGCCTCCTCGGCCCCCTCCCAAAGATGCCGATATTCTTCACAGATCATCGCCGATCCGGCCCAGGCGGCATCCAGATGGGTGTAAAGGCCTTCTTCTTTTGCAATCGCGCAGACTTCCTTCACATTGTCCGTCGCGCCAATCGACGTGCCGCCCACGCAAATGACAATCCCGGCCGGAACCCGACCTGCTGCCCGGTCCTCAGCGATCGCGGCGCGCAGAGCATCGGTGTCCATTTCGTAGAGTGGCCCGGGAGCGGTCGGAATTTTCACCAGATTGTCCTGACCCAAGCCGGCCACCCACAAGGCCTTGTCGATGGAAGAATGGGTGCGCCCGGAAGCATAGATTCTCAACGGTGGCTTGCCAGACAAACCTTCCTTGTTGCCGGTGAAATTCAACGCCCTCTCGCGCATCGTCAAAACGGCGCACAGCGTCACAGACGAGGCAGTATCCTGCAGAGATCCCTTGAAGGTTTCCGGAAGCCCCAAAGCCTGGCGCAGCCAGTCTACCATGACGATCTCCAGCTCTGTCGCCGCCGGTGAGGTTTGCCACAACATGCATTGGCTGGCGAAAGCCGTGGCCAATTGCTCCGCCAATTGGGCCGCCGGTGCAGCGTTGGATTGGAAATAGGCGAAGAAGCGCGGATGCTGCCAATGAGTCATGCCTTGTGGGATGATCTGTTCGAAGTCGGCAAAAATCTCTTCCATCGGCTGTCCGGCTTCCGGCGGTGCCGTTGCGATTTGAGCGGAAATTGATCCGGGTACGACCTGCGGACGTACTGGCTGATCGCCAACGCCTTCCAGATAATCTGCTGCCCAGTCGGATGCCCGATGCGACCAGGCGCGAAAGTCAAATGGCTTGTCCACTAATATTCTCCATCTGCATGACTTGGGCCCGACGTCCGCGAGAACTCAGCGAACCGCAACCAGCCCCGTCTTGCTTCTGGCAGAATCAGACCGGATTGGGAACCAGATTCTCCATGATGAGGAGACAGTAGGCAGTTCCAAAACAAAAGGCGGCTTGCGCCGCCTCAAAATTCGATCGGTGCCCTAGTGGGCGTTGTGGGTGCTTAGTCTTCGCGGTCCATCGACTGAACGGGACGCAGCGGCACAACATTGGCGGCCGTCGCCAATGTAATCTTGTTGCCGGCACCGAGCTTGCCACGTTCCGCAGCCAGGGTTTTTTCAACATCACGAGACTGGCGGTAAACCACCTCCCCGACGGTTCCCATGGCGCGTTTTAAAGTCATCAAGTCACATGTCGACGCAATCAGAAGACCCAGATGATTGAGATGACGACGCGCGTAACAGAACGCAGCCAATCGGGCGCGGTTCTGAAGTGGCAGCTCTTTGGCGATTTCGACAGCGTCAGCGGGTTCTGCCTGGGCCAATTGGCCAAACAGATTCTCAGGAATCGGAATACTGGTCTCGTTGAGCGAATGCGGCTGTGCTCGTGACATAACACCCTCCTTTAAGGTTGGAGTCATGTTCACGCATCTCCCGTTAACAGGAGATGAACAATTTGATATAAATTTTCGCTAAATGGTTCCGACTACTATAGCCGCTGTAATGTAAACATCCGGTTTAGAATTGGCTCAAAATACAACAAAAGCGACATCTTTTTTGTTTGCCGCAATAGTTGCATGACCGGACTGTGACACCTCACAGTCTTAGATGAGTGCGCGGTGTTCCGGCAGCCCTTCCACATCCAGATCAATCGCCAGCGTCATACCTGCATCTGGTTGTTTTTCCATCTCTTTTTCGCTCAGCCCATCACAGGCAGAGGTGATGAAGAGCGTTTTCAGATCAGCACCACCAAAGGCCGGGCAGGTGGGTTGACTGACCGGCAGTTCAATCACACGGTCTTCGGAGCCGTCTGGCGCATATCTGACGATCCGCCAGGCGCCCCATTGGGCATTCCACAGGTAGCCTTCCGCATCACACACCGCGCCATCGGGGTTAAAACGGTCCGCCTTCAAATTGATGTGAACCTCTTTATCGCCAATTGGATTGCCCGATTCATCCAAAGACCAGCGCCAAATCAGGTTCTGCGCAGTGTCCGCCAAATAGGCGGTTCGGCCATCCGGTGAGAAACAGGTGGCGTTTGGAATACTGATCGGCTTGGCCAGACAATCGAGCTGGCCCTGATGGTATCGATAATAAGCGCCCTGCCTCGACGACCCATCGCGCGCCATGGTACCGATCCAAAACGATCCGTCGGGGCCGATCCGGCCATCATTGGAACGGGTGATGGCATTGTCGGCTTCCAGGCTGATCACTTCATCCCAATGCCCGGTGATCATGTTCAATTCTTGCAACCCACTGGCCGTCGCCACCAACAAGCGATCATCATCCAGCCAACCGGCAGCTGACGCAGGTTCGCCAAATTCCCACATATGGTTTTGTCCACCCTGGGCATTGCAGGCATGCAAATGGCCTTCGGGAATATCAAACCAATAGAGCCGCTGCTGGCCAGGGTGCCATAGCGGCCCCTCACCCAGTGTGCAGCGAGGGCCAAAAATACGCATGGGAGCTCCTTCTGCCCTCTGTCGTGTCTCGAAGATCAATGATTATCGCGTGGAACGATCTTGCCGACATTGCGGTATTTGACCGCCGGTTTCAAAACCATGCCTTCTTCAAACTGATCAACCATGCCGCGCTGGATTTCCTGCCACGGCGTCTGATGATCCGGCACATAGTCCAGGCGACCCTTAGCCAGCTGAGCCGCCACCTCTTGTTTGCGGTTGGCCAGTTCCTCATCGGAAATTAGGATATTGGCTTCCCGTGTATTGAGGTCAATGCGCACCTGGTCGCCGGTTTTGATCAGCGCCAGTCCGCCACCAACAGCAGCCTCTGGTGAAGCGTTGAGGATGGACGGCGAGCCGGATGTACCCGACTGGCGGCCGTCTCCAATACACGGCAGCGAAGAAACACCCCGCTTCAGCAAAGCGTCCGGTGGCTGCATGTTGACGACCTCAGCGCCACCCGGATAGCCAATCGGTCCGGCACCGCGGATGAACAGCAATGTATATTCATCAATCCCGAGCGATTCATCATTGATGCGCGCGTGATAATCCTCACGGCCGTCGAAGACCACAGCCTTGCCTTCAAACGCATTCGGGTCATCCGGATTGGACAGGTAGCGATCGCGGAACTCGTCGGAAATCACCGAGGTTTTCATGATCGCCGTGTCGAACAGATTGCCCTTCAGATTGAGGAAGCCGGCCTTGTCGACCATCGGTGCGTCATAGGGCCAAATCACCTTGTCGTCGGCCACTTCGACACCTTCGCAGTTTTCGCCAATTGTCTTGCCATTGACAGTCATGGCACCCGGATTGGGCAAGCGCCCTGCGCCTAGGAGCTGGTTGACAATCGCCGGCACACCACCGGCATGGTGATAATCTTCACCCAGATATTCCCCCGCCGGCTGCAGGTTGAGCATCAGCGGAATATCCCAGCCCAAATCTTCCCAGTCCTGGTTTTCCAAACGGACACCCAGATGGTTGGCAATCGCTTTCAGATGGATCGGCGCATTGGTTGATCCACCAATTGCCGAGTTGATGACGATGGCATTTTCAAAGGCTTCACGGGTCATGATATCGGAAGGTTTGACGTCTTCCCAAACCATGTCGACGATACGTTTGCCGGTGTTGTAGGCCACCTGCGCGCGTTCCTTATGGACCGCCGGAATGGCCGCCGAACCGGCCAGCGACATGCCGAGCGCCTCAGCCAGTGAATTCATGGTTGTGGCGGTACCCATTGTGTTGCAGTAGCCTGGCGACGGCGCTGAGGAAGCGACGATTTCAGCATATTCCTCATAGCTGATGTCGCCTTTGGAGAGTTCCTTCTTGGCGTGCCATTTAATCGTGCCAGAGCCCGTGCGTTGCCCCTTGTACCATCCGTTGAGCATTGGACCGACGGACAAGGCAATGGCCGGAATGTTGGCGGTTGCTGCAGCCATCAGCATGGCCGGTGTGGTCTTGTCACAACCAATGGTGAGAACAACGCCATCCAAAGGATAGCCAAACAGCGTTTCCACCAGCCCGAGATAGGACAGGTTGCGGTCTAGATTTGCTGTTGGGCGCTTCCCGGTTTCCTGGATCGGATGCACCGGAAATTCAAAGGCGATGCCGCCGGCCTCGCGGATGCCTTCACGCACGCGTTCGGCCAGAATCAGATGGTGACGGTTACACGGCGACAAATCAGAACCGCTTTGGGCAATGCCGATNATCGGNTTGCCGGACTGCAANTCTTCCCGCGTCAGNCCCCANTTCATGTANCGCTCGATNTAGAGCGCGGTCATGTCATAGTCGTCGGGATTGGCGAACCACAGTTTTGAGCGCAGTTGGGATTTGTCGATTTTTGCTTTGCCAGCCATGATGAACGTCTTTTTCAAACGATTTACGGTTGCTTTTGTTTTAGAGGCTTTGGGGATTGATTGCCAAGTCGAAAGTCCCGGGAATTTGCGCCACGGACGCCTTCAGACTAGAAAACTGCCATGGCCGAAATCCGCATCCCCATCACTGGCGAATTGTTCATTCTGGAGGCAGATCTTTCGGAACACTTCATTCATTCCGGTGGCCCGGGTGGTCAAAATGTCAACAAGGTCGCGACAGGTGTGCAGTTGAGGTACAGCCCGCGACGCAGCGCGACCTTACCCTGGAACATCATCGCCAAGGCAGAAAAACTCGCCGGCAGCCGGCTGAACAGCGAGCTCGAAATCGTCATTCAGGCAACCCGGTACCGCAGCCAGGAAAAGAACCGCGCCGATGCCCGACAAAGGCTGATTGCCATCCTCGCCGCCGCCGCCAAACCGCCGCCTCCCAAGCGC
>JABSRX010000198.1 GCA_013214695.1 Rhizobiaceae bacterium
ACGCAACTACCCAGGTTTCGACCGAGGGCACACCGTTTCAGGAAGTCCTTATTCAGGCAATGATCGCTGCCGCCAATGCCGATGGGCATATCGATACGAAGGAGCAGTTCGCAATCTTCGACTTGATCGAAAAAATGCAACTGGAACCAGACGACAAGGCGCTGGTCTTCAGAACCCTGAAGAACCCACCAGACGTACAGACGATCGCCAATTCTGCGTCGAACCTGGAACAAGCCAGCGAAATCTATCTGGTGTCACGCCTGGCCATCGATCCGGACCATCCAATGGAATGGAATTACCTGCAACAATTGTCGACCCAACTGGCTCTCCCGCCGGATTTGGTTGATCAGTTGGAGCAGCAATTGCAGGCACAACAGTCAGCAGCCTAGCTGGCGTTCCTGTCGATCCGGGTTGCTGCCTCAAGGTTTCTTGTGGTGCTGATAGCCGGCTTCCAACTCGCTTCGCAGGAACTCACCAAAATTGATCGGCGCAAATTGCGAAGGCGTTTGCGCCGTGACCGTTGAGGGCAGTGGTTCAATGTCTGTCGACACATTGGGGTCGAAGAAGAACGGACACGAGTAACGCGGCATTCCAGACCGGTTGATGACCCGGTGTGGTGTGGATTTGAGCCGCCCGTTGGACCAACGATGCAACATGTCTCCGACATTGACGACAAATGTGCCTGGAATGCGCGATGCGTCGATCCAATTGCCTGCTGGCGTTTGAACCTGCAATCCACCGATCTCGTCCTGGGCAAGTATGGTCAAAAACCCAAAATCTGTGTGTGGCGCCGAGCCATAGAGTTCTGGGTCGTCGATGGGCGGAGCAGGTGGATAATAGAGCAGGCGCAGCCATGTGGTTGGTGGTGAAAACTGGGCGCGCAAGTGCTGCGGGTCGGCGCCAAGGGCAAGGGCAACGATCTCCACCAAACCAAGTGCCAGGTCCGACAGGGCCGATTGATAGGCTTCAACGGGTTCGCGGAAATCGGGCAGTTCAGGCCATTGATTGGGCCCGGCCAGATAGTCGCCGGCGACCACTTCGGCAGCATCAGGAGCGTCTTCACGCATTACCATGAAGCTTTCCGATTGGTTGGGCTTCTTGACGTCGGCCAGTTTTGAATTGACATCCGTGGACGTGTTGATCGGGATATAGCCGCGGTGATTTCGGTTGAGTTCGA
This sequence comes from Rhizobiaceae bacterium, assembly GCA_013214695.1. Lineage (GTDB taxonomy): Bacteria > Pseudomonadota > Alphaproteobacteria > Rhizobiales > Rhizobiaceae > Pseudahrensia. The sequence goes on from JABSRX010000198.1 coordinate 1,178, forward strand.
CACCCATCTTGGTGGCAAGCGGAGCGTCATGAAACCGTTTGGAGGCGGCAAAGACCGCTTCGATCAGGTCGGCAGGCACGCCATGGTTGTCGATGTAGCCAAACCCCGTCGTTCCGTAGACCTCGGCAAACCGTTGGGCTAAAGCCCGTTTCTCCTGCAAGTCACCACTGTGTATCGCACTGACATCAAGGACGGGTATTTCGGTGAATTCATTCATGCCGGGGACTCACTTCGCGAACGGTTGCGCGAAGTGAATATCAATTCATGAATGCGGACAAGCGTGCCGATGAAAATCAGACAGGGCAGACGATTTCGTAGCGCGCCAGGACCGGCAATTTATACTTGCGGAATTGCCTTGCTCTTGCGTCGATCCATTCATCGAGATCACCCGTCGGTGCGAGCCTCTCCAGCGTTGCGGGGTCAAATTCCCTGACCGAGGATTTGACGTGCCCTATGGCCTCAGCCAGGGTTCTTCCTTCGAGGGCCAAGGTCAGCAAACCGTTGATGAAATTGAGTCGTAGGGCACCGCCCAAGACCGCCGACTCCACATAGGTTTTGCCTTCAGCCAACAACCGTTCTTCCATCAAGACGCGATTGACGGCCTTATTGAGCTTCCAGGTTGCGTTCGGCTCGAGCTCGCCTGTCGATACCTTTTCGGCGATGGGCTGGACTTGATAGCCCCCCAACACATCGATAAGCGCTTCGCGAATGTCTTCACTGTTGTGATCTTTCAGGTCCTGATGGCCCATTATCTCGCCGATCGTGTACTCGCCGCTTGCTGCCAGACGTTGAACAACCGGCATGAAGGACCGGCTCATATCGATCTTGCGACGGCCGAGATCCAGCTCTTCATTGAGTTTGCCGTCGGTGACATTGGAACCGATCAGAATATCGTCGATCAATGCAGCTGGATCCTGCGCCTTGATACCATCGCGGACATACAGATCACGGCGGAAAAATTCGTTGCGGATGAAGCTGACGCGGCTTTCATGATCAATCGGGTTCGCCGCGGCTTCCAGATGATCCCGGAACCGCGATGAGACCGTATTGTCGAGATTGTTGCGGTGAACTTTCATTGTACCGGCATAGTCTAGGCCAAAGGCGGCGAAGTCTGAGGCGACGTCGGCAAAATACTGAGGTTCGAAAACGCCGTTGCAGAACTCATGGGCTACGTAGTGAGGATTGCGTTCCAGCAGCCGGTCCAGATATCGGCTGGCTGCGGGTGTTTCCCTAAAGTACTGAGCGCCCTGGTCCCGCAACAGAGCAAGGTTTTCCAGGCCGATGCGGGCCTTGGTCAGCGAATCCACCGGGAGGTGAGCGCTATAGGCTTGCATCATCTTCCATAGGGGAATGAGTTCCGACCAACCCGGTTGCGTGTTGTAGCACAGATAGACCAGTCCGCCCGGCTTCAGTGTGAGGTCGACAAGGCGCCGGCACTGTTCGCGAATTTCTTCGCTCACCCAGCTGTAAATGCCATGCATGGCGATGTAATCGAATTTTGGTGGATCACTCTTTTCGTAGTCCTCAAACGACGCGTCGATGAAGGTCACATTGGTCAGGCCCGATTTGTCCGCAATGCGCTGAGCGTTTTCGATGTGCTCGCGATTGAAATCGATTCCGTAGAAATGGCCCTGTGGGAAGGCCGAAGCGAGCAGATTGACGCTGACACCGTTGCCGCAACCCAGATCACAATAGGTGAAGGCTTCGGAAATGGGGGGCATTTGGTAGCCATTGAGGCGCGCCACAAATGACATGAGAAGCGGGTTTTGATACTCGAAGTAGCTCCAGGTGTAGGGAGCGTCCAAGACATATTCGGACTGTGGTTGCTCGAGCTCGAGGTTGACTGCCACGTTCATAATCATACTGCCCATTCGACGAGGTGTTTGAGGTCATCAGGCACCTGCTCGAATTGCTGGGCGCTGATATTGACCGGTTTCTGTTTCTTGTAGTTGAGATTGTCGTGATACCAGGGACGCTGATAGACGATGCTGACAATAGGGCGCACGCGGGTGCTGTTGTTGGCCAGCCCCTGATGCGTCAAACGACTGTCCATGAAGAAGCAAGACCCCAGCGGTACCGTTGGATCCTGATAGGGCATTTTCTTCGACTCGCTCGATGAATGCCGGTGACTTCCCTTGACCACGCGTGTCGCCCCGGTTTCCTGATCCAGCGGAATCAGGGGCACGATCATGGCGATTGAGAAGCTCGGCAAAATGCCGTCGTCGACTTCCGGAAACAGTGCCTGGTTATCCTTGTGAAGCCGCTGATCGGCCGAGCCGGGCAGGGACGCCACGGCGGTCAGACTGCCAAGAACAAATTCGGGGGACAGCAACTGCTTCAGCATTGGTGTGACGAGGGGCGATGCAAAGAGGTTCGGGTCGGCAAACCCACCGTCGAAATCAAGGGTGATCATGAAGCGCTTGTCGCCGACACGGAGTGCGTCGCTGTGGCGCTCATCATGAAAATAGCGTTCATAGCGATCCATGAACTCGCCGTGACACCGCTCTACCAGGTCGGTTGGGATGGCATTGTTGACCATCAATGTTCCATGACGCTTGAACAATTCGACCGCTAACTTGCCGTTGTGAGATGTGATTTTGCGATCTTGCTGTTCATTGTCCGACAGCGTGATTGACGGAAAGACACCTTCCTTATCACTCTGAGTTATCTGTTCTTTTATCCACTCGCTCGACTTAATGGCGAGGCGCGGGGCAGCGCTTTTCACGTTCCATGTTTTGGTAAAGCGCTCGGCACGAGAATTACGACCTGCCTGGCGTAGTGCTCCTGCAAAAGCCAGCTGTTCGGCTTCTTCGCCGTTCTTGCCAACCACATATTGTGCGACGTCCAGCAGATCGCTGAATCGGCGTGACATGTTTTTGCCAATCTGGGCACGCAGCTTTTCATCGGCGACCGGATAATCAGCAAAGCTAAGCAGGTAGTGAATGACACCTGCGCACAGAACACCGGGCAGGAGTGCCTGGAGTTGTTGTGCTTCATAGTCGCCGTCGGCCGTCAGCTCAGCTACATACGCGTCAAGCACGCGGCGGTCGCGGCGCAGCTGAGAACCTGACTGTTCATTAAATGATGTAAGGGCCGCGATGGGGCGGAAGCTGCCACTGAACAATGCGTGCAATGATAGTCCGGGTGGTGCTGCGACGGCATCGTCCCAATCAAAAATGACCAGTGAGTCATCGGAACGGCGCGCGACGTTCTTTACCCGCAGATCGCAGTGATTGATTGTCAGCGGCAGTTGGTCCCCCGGCGAAAGCAATGCTTCGAAGGCGCTTCTTGCTGCGTCCAGGATCGTTAGATATTCGCGGGATTTTTTGGAGCCGAGGAAGTAACTCGCCGCTAACGATCCATCGATCTTTGGAGCTGACGACGGTTCATCGGCAAGAAATTCAAGAAGCAGCGCGAATTGGTCGCTGCATTTGACAACTGGCAAGATATTGAGGAGGTGCGCATCGCTGACGGCTTCGACCTGGATTTTTGCATAGCTCTTCAAGACAGCGTTACGGAGTTCTGAGTTCCAGCCAGAGTCGAGCGTCTGCCCCTCATGATCGCGGTAGAGGAAAAAACCGCTTTCGGTGTCGCTGGCCAGGAGTTCGGGAACGGCAGGGGAAAATCGATCTGCAACCGCCTGCAGAACGTGATTCTGCCGCACCTGACCTTCCAATGCTGGCAAGGTTTTTAAATAGGCGCTTCCGACTCGACCCGTCAGCCTGAACGTGGTCGCCCAGGGGTGATTGGTGACCTGGCTGCTGGATTCAAAAAGAAAATGCTGTTTGGCCCAAGCCAGAGCCACTTCATTCTGATTGATATTGTTGGTTGTATGTGCCGCCATTGATCCATCCACTTTCCCAAGGATGGGGCAATGCTGGCGCGAATTACTGAATCAAATGCTTCAAACGCGGTGCTGTGAGCCCTTCCAGGACGGATTCACGTGCCAAAATTGGAGCACTAGTTACCAAAGTCTGATACTTGGGCGTCCTGGAAGCTATTCGTTAACCGCACTGGCGGGCATCGGCCACAAAACAAACGGCCCGCCGGGAAGTGTCCCAGCGGGCCGCTTTGATTTTATCAGATGTGGTCCTAGCCGACGTCGGATTCTTCCACAGCGTAGTCGGTGCTGTACCACTCGCCTTCGCCGTCGAACCACAGGCCCTCGATATCGACCAGGGTATCGACCTCACCCGATTCGTGGGTGACAGTGACCGATCCGTCATCCTGTTTTTCGAGACGGTAGTCGCTTAGAGCCCCGCGGTAATTGACCTGATCGAAGCCTTCGCCTCCATCAAAGATCTGATCACCCGACGCGTCGTAGAACGTGTCGTTGCCGTCTGTTCCCTGGACATAGGCGCCGACCGGGTCGTCGTTATCGTCTCCGTCGTCATAATCGTCGACAGGGGCGCCGCCGGACATCTCTAGGGCGTCGTCGAGGCTGTACCACTTACTGTCACCGTTGAACCAGAAGCCATCGATGCCATTTAGCGTGTCGGTGTCTCCGTTTTCCTTGGTGACAGTGACCGAACCGTCGTCGTTTTTGACGAATGAATAGTCACTGATCGACCCGTAGTAGTTCAGCTGGTCATAGCTTTCACCACCATTGTAGGTGTTATTGCCAGCTTCTTCGAACCAGACGTCTTCGCCGTCAGTTCCGTCGTAGACCGTGCCGTCATTGGCATTGTCGTCTGATCCACCATTGCCGGTGTCACCGTCGTTTCCGTCGTCGTCGGAACCATCATAGCCGGACATCTCGAGGGCGTCGTCAAGGCTGTACCACTTGCTGTCACCGTTGAACCAGAAGCCATCGATACCGTTGAGGGTGTCTTTGTCTCCATTTTCCTTGGTGACGGTGACAGAGCCATCGTCATTTTTGACGAAGGCATAGTCACTGATCGAGCCGTAGTAGTTCAACTGGTCATAGCTATCGCCACCGTTGTAGGTGTTGTCACCAGCTTCTTCGTACCAGACGTCTTCTCCGTCGGTGCCGTCATAGACCTTACCATTATTGGCATTGTCGTCTGAGCCACCATTGTCGGTGTCATCGTCGTTTCCGTCGTCGCCCGAGTCGTCGCTGGAGTCGTCGCTGTCACCAGACAGTTCTAGAGCGTAATCCAGGCTGTACCACTCGCCTTCGCCGTTGAACCAGAAGCCATCAATGCCGCGAAGCGTATCGGCGTCCCCGTTCGGCTTGGTGACCGTGACTGAGCCGTCGTCGTTTTTGACGAGTTTGTAGTCACTGAGTGAGCCATCGTAGTTGATCTGGTCGTAGCCTTCGCCAGCATAGTAGCTGTCGTTGCCGGAAGTTCCATTCCAGACATCGTCACCGCTTGTGCCCTTCAGGTTATCGTCGCCTGAAGTACCCCACGGATCGTAGGCTTGACCGCCGGAGCCATTGCCCGAGCCACCCTTAGCGGAACCTGAGCCAGATCCACCTTTGGCCGAACCTGATCCTGAGCCGCCTTTGCCTGAG
>JABSRX010000199.1 GCA_013214695.1 Rhizobiaceae bacterium
TGTACGATGTCACGCTTGCACTGTCACCACACCCGCATCCTATGATGCGGGCATGTTCGAACCGTTCAGCCTGATGGTCATCTGCCTGACATTCCTGCTCGCCGGCACGGTGAAGGGCGTGGTCGGTCTTGGCTTGCCGACGGTCAGCCTTGCCGTATTCGCCATCTTCTTTGATCTGTCGACAGCCATGGCTTTGCTGATCGCCCCGTCGCTTATCACAAATATCTGGCAGGCACTGATCGGTGGCCACTTCCGCTCGTTGTTGGCGCGCCTGTGGCCGTTTCTCACGGTTGCCGCCTTGACGGTCTGGGTCGGTGGCAAGGGTCTCAAGCATCTGGATCTCGCGCTGTTAACCGGATTGCTGGGCGCATCCTTGATCATTTACGCGGTGATCAGCCTGGGTGGATGGCGCTTGAAACTCGGCGCAACGCAGGAAAGATGGGCAGGTCCGTTGTTTGGCGCGGTCAACGGCGTCCTTACTGGATTGACCGGCTCCTTCGTCGTGCCGGGCGTTATGTATCTGCAATCGCTGGGTCTGTCCCGCGATCGCCTTGTCCAGGCCATGGGCCTGTTGTTCACGGTATCGACCATGGCCTTGGCCGTTGCGTTGGGCACAAATGATCTGTTGCCGTCGCAACTGGCGCTGCTTTCCGCAGGCGCGGTCCTGCCCGCTTTGCTTGGCATGGGGATTGGCCAGGCCCTGCGCAAGTCTCTGTCGGAGGTTCAATTCCGCCGGGCACTGCTGATCGCTTTGCTTGTTTTGGGCCTCTATATTTTGGTCCAATCAGCAGTGTAGTTTTGCGCCTAGCACCTCTTGTCCCGCCCCAAATCACGGCGCATAACGGCGCTTCGCTTTGTTGCTCATCTTCATGAATCGGAACACGCCATGGCTCTGTTTTTAGGACTTTCTGCCTTTCCCATTACGCCCGCGGACGAAAATGGTCAGATCGACGCAAACGCCCTGGCGGCTCTGCTGGAGCGACTGGCCAAGGCCAAAGTGCATTCCGTCGGTCTGTTGGGCAGCACGGGTGGCTACGCCTATTTGACCCGATCGGAAAGAAGACGGGCAATCGCCATCGCCGTGGAGGCGCTCAACCGGCGTGTACCGGTGATCGCCAGCGTGGGCGCCATCCGCACCGACGAAGCGCAAAACCTGGCGCGGGACGCCAGAGACGAAGGCGCGGATGGGTTGCTGCTGGCGCCTGTGTCCTACACGCCTTTGACCCAGGAGGAAGCTTACCAACACTATCTGGCGGTTGCCTCCGCCACCGATCTGCCGCTTTGCATCTACAACAACCCGTCCACCACGCACTTCAATTTCAGCCCTGAATTGCTGGCACGACTGGCGCAAGTGCCGACCATTGCGGCGGTCAAGATGCCGCTTCCTGCGGACCGCGACTTCGCTTCGGAAATAGCCAGAATCCGAAGCACGGCACCGTCCGGTTTTGCGGTCGGCTACAGCGGAGACTGGGGCTGCGGCGAGGCGCTCCTGGCGGGCGCTGATATCTGGTTCAGCGTCATAGGGGGCCTGTTGCCCGAACCGTCCATGAAAATCACCAAGGAAGCGCTGGCCGGTGACGCGCAGGAAGTGGCCCGCCTTAATTCAATATTTGAACCGCTCTGGGACCTGTTTCAGGAGTTCGGCAGTCTGCGTGTCGTTTATGCAGCCATGAACATTTTGGGACTGAGCCAGGCCCAGCCGCACCGCCCCTTGCTGCCGCTGTCAGCGGCGGAACACGGGAGGGTGCAGGCCGCGCTGGAAGCTCTGGAAGAAATCTAGAGCCAGTCTGGCTCTAGCCCAGCAGTTCTTCTTCGAAGGGATAGCTCGACAGGACTTCGTGACCGTCTTCGGTGACCAAAACCTGCTCTTCGAGCTTCACCCCGTCGCGCTCGCCCTTGGGGCCCATATAGCTTTCAATGGTCAAAACCATACCGGGCTCGAAAACGCCATCATAAGGGTTTGGTCCACGGTGCAGCGGATCGATTTTCGGGTATTCGTCGCACATGCCGACGCCGTGCAAAATACAGGTATAGGCGTTTTCTTGGCATTCTTCGGGGATGGGGAATGACTGTTCCTGAAATTCCAGAAAGCTGATGCCAGGCCGAACCAGCGCCATATTGTGCTGCACTTCGGCATAGGCCATCTGGTAGATTTCCTTTTGCTGTTGGGTCGGTTTGGCAGGACCGCAATGGAAAGTTCGGGAGACGTCGCAGAAATAGCCCTTCGGCCCCACCATGTCGGTGTCGAAGCCAACGAGGTCACCGGACTCAATAACCCGCTGGCTGGCTTCCTGGTACCACGGGTTAATGCGCGGGCCGGAGGCCAACATGCGGCCGTCATGCCACTCGCCGTGATTGGCCAGATTGGTGTAGTTGAGCAGACCCCACAGCTGCAGTTCGGTGACGCCCGGGCGCAGGGCCTGTTTCATCTTGGCCATGCCCAATTGGGCAACCGCAATGGCCCAGCGAATGCACTTGATTTCGTCGTCCGACTTGATCAGCCGTGCCTTTTCCGAAACCGCCACGCCGTCAATCACTTCCAAACCGCGCTGCAGGCAGGCCTGGGTGACGCTGGGATTGACATATTCCAGCGAGATGCGCCGGTTGTCGCTGCCAATTTCGTTGAGATATCGCACGATGCAGTCGGCGAAGCGACGCGCATTGTCGACCAGATTGTCGCCGGCATCAAAGAAGGCGATATGGTCGGCAGGCTCGGTGCGATCGATCAGGCGCCCTTCGGCATAGCCACCGTAAAGCACGGTTGGCCCATCGGTGGACACCAGCAGATAAGTTGTTGGGATCCGGGACTGATAGAGGGCATAGTTTGAGTAGTCGACCGCGTAGCGCAGGCTGGTCGGATTGACCATCACATGCACATCAACGCCAGCAATGCGCATCTGTTCACGCAACCGACCGATGCGGTAATCAAGCAGGCCGTCCATATCGATTTCGGGCAGTTCCAGATATTGCCGCAAATCGCTCCAATCATCGCCGGCAACCAAGGCGTCCGGCGTTGTCGTCAAATCTGGATTTGTCGCCATCGTTTCTAACCTGAACTGGCTTTCATGACTGTTTCCAGGAGTTTAGCCGAACAGAGAAGTCAGACACTTTAGTGTAAGCGACGGCCCCGGTTCGGTTCTGAAATGGTCACAAGAATTGGGTGATTTCCGCCAGATGACTACGGGTTTGAAGTCTCGCCAAGCATAACCAGAGTTGTTTGCTTCAGCGATGCCAGCAGGCGCGTCAGATGGTCTCTGTCTTCGGCAATATATTTGAAGTTGGTCGATGCCGTCTGGAAAAACTCGGCCATGGTTTTCGGCGTCATGCCATGCGTCTGGAGCTTGGCCTCGAAGGGCTGGAACTGTACCTCCAGCAGGTCTTGCTTTTGAAGCTCGGCTGCGGCCAGTTCCTCGGCACCGATTTCCCGAAAACCAGAGATCAGATCGGCCGCATCCGGCAGTTTCCGCAACATGTCGAAAAAATACAGCACGGCGAGGTCCAAATAAGCATCGATCTTGCCCTCAATCGACTCAATCTCGCGCCAGGCGTCCTCAATTTCCGCAATCGTGCTGTCGGAAACCTGTGTCACCGCGGCCCGCAAAACCTCCTCCTTGTTGGCATAGCTGGCATACAGGGTCTGCCGAGAAACCCCTGCACTTTCAGCGATATCCCCCATTGTGGTGCGCCGCACGCCGTAGCGTGAGAACACCTCAATGGCACAGGCCACGATTTTTTCTTGCTTCTCGCTCATAAATTCAACTTGACAAATTTTGTTATTTTGTCAACTTTCGTCTCCAAGCCTGTTTAGCCACATCGATCAGTGGCGCAAGTTGCTTTTGAATTCAATCCATCAAAATCGCCCTTTGTGCGGAGGCATATCGATGAATCTAACAGTCAATGGAATCTCTCATGAAGTGGATGTCGAAGACGACATGCCGCTGTTGTGGGTGCTGCGCGACGAGCTCGGCGTCACCGGTGTCAAATATGGGTGCGGCGTCGCACAATGCGGGGCCTGCACGGTTCATGTCGATGGTCAGGCCGTGCGGTCCTGCCAGCTGCGCATCGGTGATCTTGAAGGCGAGGTGACTACGATTGAAGGTCTCGGCACGCCTGACGCGATGCACGCGGTGCAGGCCGCCTGGGCTGAGCAACAGGTCGCCCAGTGTGGTTACTGCCAGTCCGGGCAGATCATGCAGGCCGCAGCACTGCTGGAGTTGAATGACGACCCCAGCGACGCCGAAATCGATGCCGTCATGTCCGGCAATCTGTGCCGCTGCGGCACCTATCCCCGCATCCGCGCCGCTGTGAAAACGGCTGCCAAGAACCTGAGGGAGGCGTGATATGGGACGCGTGAAAACAATTGCTCGACGCACCTTTCTGATTGGATCCGTCGCCATTGCAGGCGGCGTGGCTTTTGGCACCTATATGGTCAAACGCGATCCGGCCAATCCGTTGATGGATGATCAGCAGGCTGGTGAGGCCGTGTTCAACCCGTGGGTCAAGATTGACGGAGAGAAGATCACCCTGATCACACCGCATGCCGACAAGGGCCAAGGCGCCGTTTCGGTTCAGGCGGCTCTGATCGCCGAAGAGCTGGACGTTGAATTCGGCCAGTTCGATACCGATTTCGGCAAGCCAAGCAAAGCCTACTGGAACACCGCCTTCGGTTCTGAGGGCGTGCCCTTCATGTCAACCGACCGTAGCTTTGCCGCAGAAACCACGCGCGGCATCATGGATTCCTTGGTCAAGGTCATGGGCATCCAGGGCACGGGCGGGTCGACCTCCGTGCCAGACAGTTTCGACAAGCTGCGCAACGCCGGCGCGGTCGCGCGCGAGACGCTGAAAAAGGCGGCCTCCAACAAGACAGGCGTTCCGGTCGAACAGCTTAAAACCGCCAATGGCACCGTCATTTTGCCAGACGGCAAGACAATTGCTTACACCGAACTGGCCGCCGACGCCGCCCAGACCGAGCCGGTAACCGACGTCACCCCGCGCGATCCTTCGCAATGGCGTATGCTCGGCAAGCCGATGAAAAGGCTGGATATTGTTGCCAAATCTACAGGCACACAGAACTACGGCATCGACGCCAAAGTGAAGGGCATGGTGCATGCCACGGTCAAGCTTAATCCTCGCCAGGGCGGCAAGCTGAATGGCTATGATGCTTCCGAGGCCGAGGCCATGCCGGGGGTCAGCAAAATCATGGAGATCACCGGTGGTGTGGCGGTTGTCGCTGACAACACCTGGCGTGCCTTTCAGGCGGCGGAAGCCATCGAATTCGACTGGGGACCAGCTCCCTACCCGGCTGAACAGGACGATCATTGGAAGGCGATTGAAGCATCGTTTACCGACGACAACCTCGATTCCCAGTGGCGCAATGACGGCGATGTCGATGTGGCGCTGGCGGAAGGCCGCGTCTTTGAGGCAGAGTACCGTTCGCCCTACGTGGCCCATGCGCCGCTTGAGCCGTTGAACGCTATCGTGCTGGTGGAGGATTCAGGGGTTCAGGTCTGGACCGGTCATCAGTTCCCCCGGCAATTGCAGGTGCTGGTCGCCGGTATTACCGGTCACGAGCAGGAGCAGGTAACGCTCCACAACCAGTATATGGGCGGCAGTTTTGGTCATCGCCTGGAGTTTGAATTCGTCAAGCAGGCCACCGAAATCGCCAACGCCATGCGCGGCACGCCGGTGAAGCTCACCTACAGCCGCGAAGAAGACTTTGCCCACGACTATCCGCGCCATCTGTCAATTGGCCGTGGTCGCGGCATTGCCAAGAACGGCCAGGTGATTGCGATGGATTTGCAGATTGCTTCGCCTTCCGTTCTGGGCTCGCAAATGGGCCGGGCTGAAATTCCGGTTCCCGGTCCCGACGCACAAATTGCAACGGGTGCCTGGAACAATCCTTATGATCTGGCGAATTACCGGATGCGCGCCTATCGCGCACCGGAACTTGCGCCGGTTTCGTCCTGGCGGGCCGTGGGTGCGCCCGGGGCTGGGTTTGAGTTTGACTGTTTCCTGGACGAGTTGATCCACGATGCCGGTGGTGATCCGATGGCCGAACGCATCCGGCTGATGAAGCACGATGTTTCCCGCAAAGTGCTGGACGCGGTCGCCGACATGTCCTCCTGGGGCGGTGAATTGGCGCCTGGCAAAGGCCGAGGTGTCGCCTTCGTGGAGAGTTTCGGCGTGCCGGTCGCCGAAGTCGTCGAAGTGACGGCCACTGATGCCGGCATCAAGCTCGATAATGTTTGGGTTGCCTGCGACGTGGGTCGTGTTCTGGATCCGGTGAACTTTGAAAATCTGGTCCAGGGCGGGGTCATCTTCGGCCTCGGTCACGCGATGAACTGCGAGATCACCTATGCCGACGGCATGGCAGAGCAAAGCAACTATCATGCACATGAGGGCATGCGGTTGTACCAGTGCCCGAACATCATGGTGAAGGGTTTGGAAAACGGCGACATCGTGCGCGGTATTGGTGAACCTCCCGTGCCCCCGGCGGCACCTGCTCTGGCCAACGCGATCTTTGCCGCCACCGGCAAACGCATTCGCGAGCTGCCTCTGAGCCGGCATATCGACTT
>JABSRX010000200.1 GCA_013214695.1 Rhizobiaceae bacterium
GGTGGTCGTGGTGATGATGTGCTGCGCGGTGGCCAGGGCGACGATACGCTGAATGGCGGTCGCGGTGACGACACGCTCAGCGGTGGCCGCGGCGATGATGCCCTCAATGGCGGCAGCGGCGACGACATCCTGTTTGGCGGTCGCGGCGATGATACGCTGACCGGTGGCGCAGGCGACGACATCATGCGCGGTGGTCAGGGAGACGATATCTTCATCTATGCCGACGGCGACGGTTCCGACACCATCTATGGTGGCGGCGGCAACTGGGTGGATGCCATTTCGCTGGAAGGCTTTTCGGCCGAGTCGGCTGGCACGGATTGGACCGTCTCACTGGATGTCGGTACCATCGACAGCCAGGATGATGGCGAAATGATCCTGTCCGACGGTGCTTCCGGTACGATTGAGTTTGAAGATGGTTCGACCATCGACTTCTTCAATGTTGAGGAGATCCGCTGGTAACAAATCCGTTATCAAGCAGGAACAACAGGCCCTCAGGCAAGGTTCGCGAAGGTTTGGCACCCTAGTACTTTCGAAATCGCTCGTGTGGTGATTCCCGGACAGTTGTGTCCGCGATTGTCCATGCAGTGACCGGAATGCTGCCAGGGGAGCCCAATGCCTTTGCGATCGCCTCGAGCAAATCGCCCCAAAAAGGGTAAAAATGGGTCTGGAACCTCTAATTCCATGCCGGGCAAGAAGGTCGAGAAAAATCGGTTTGCACTCCGTCAGCTTTCTGCAAGGCATCTGAAATCACTTGGTTTTGTTTATTCGGGGCTGATCCTTTTATCGCCGCGGGTGATCTTCGCATCGATCATCATCAACATATTTGGCCTCGCCGTCCCGATTGCCATTCTCCAGGTCTATGACCGCATCATTCCAAACGAGGCTCTGTCGACGCTGTACATTATGTGCGGTGGACTGGTCGCCATCGTCGTGTTGGAAACGCTTTTGCGCATCGCCCGCTCCTATGTTGTGGGGCTGAACGCCTCAAAATTTGGCCATCACACGTCGCTTTCGGCGCTGAAAAACATCGTTTCGGCCAACGATGGCGAGTTTAACAGCGACCATTCCAGCAAATTGGTCGAACGGGTCAACGCGATTGGTAAGCTCGCCGACTTTTATGGCGGCACATCGCGTTTGCTGTTGATTGATCTGCCTTTTGCAGCGCTGTTTTTGGCCTTCATCGGCCTGATCGTCGGGCCGCTTGTGATTGTGCCGATACTGCTGATCGGCCTGTTCGGCTGGGCCATATTTCGCCATGCCAAGATCATGCGCGATACGCTTGAATCGCGCGATGTTCAAAGCTCCCGCATGTATGACTTTGTTGGCGAAACCCTGCGCGGCATTCTCACGCTAAAGTCTTCGGCGATGGAGCCGTTCATTCAGCGTCGCTTTGAAAGCCTGATGGAAAATTCGGCCCACCTGAACAAGCAGCTGATTGAAGCGACCAGCAGAGCGCAGACGATTTCTGCCTCCTTCGGCAGCGCCGTGACCGTCACCATGGTCACCACCGGGGCGGTGATTGCCATTTTTGGCGACATGACCATCGGCATGCTGGCGGCGGCCAGCCAGTTGGCGGCGCGAGCCATCCAACCGGTGGTGCGCTCTGCTGCCTCCTGGAACGAGATCCAAGTGGCCGTGCTTGCTTTGGAAGATTCAAAATCTGTTATTTCAAGGTTTACGCCGGAGCCCGAAACCAAGCAGATCAACTACGCCGAAGCGCCTTCTGTGAAGGTGGTTCACACGAAAAAACAGGACCTGATCGCACCAGTTGAATTGTCGGGTGGAACCATTGCCGGTTTCACCGGAGGGGATGGCAGCGGTAAATCGAGTGTTTTGAAGTCTTTCTCGGCCATCGCCGATACGCCCTGGCTGGTGTCCACCATCGCCGGTGAGGACCCCCGGGTCTACCGCCACAACGGCCGTCAGGCGATCGGTTATGTGACGCCGCAAACCTCGGTTTTCCGCGGCACCATTATGGAGAATCTGACGCTGTTTGGCGGCGGTGCATCGGTTCAGCAGGCGCGGCAGGCCTGTGAAATGATTGGGCTGCGCCAGGTCGTGGACAAACTGCCGGAGGGGTATAGTACAAAGCTGCGGGAAGGCGTGACCGAGGCGCTGCCGGAAGGCACCATTCGCCAGATTGTCCTGGCCCGGGCCATCGCCCAGTCCCCGAAGCTTTTGTTGCTCGACGATCCACAGGCTTTTCTGGACGCCGAAATCAATGTCGAAGTGCTTGCCTGCCTGCAGCAACTGGCCAGTCATACGACCATTTTGATGGTGACCACCGATCCTGACTATTTGGCAATCTGTGATCAGGTTTTCAAAGTCACGCGCGAGTCGATTGAACTTATCCCCCATGCCGGCACCCAGTCTTCGGGCGCCTTTGGCAATTGGAACCAGGCGGTGGGCGACCCATGAAACCGCAACTCAACCAGGTCGATGATAATGCCAGGCAAGGCGCTCTGGCGGGCGGCGAATACAATGCGGTGATCGATCAGCAGAAAAGCCTGCGTGCCGCATTTGCCCTGCAGCCCGAAGAGCCAGGTGGCCTGCAAACGCCGATCAGCAGCCTGTTGTCCAACCCGCATGCCCCCGACAGCGAGTTGGCCCATGCGTTTGAAAGTTGTATCAAGCCCCTGTTGATCGCGCTGAACTGGTCCGGCGAACCCAGGCACCTGATCGAAGCGCACCCTCATGCCTCGTCGATCATGGACATCTGCCAGTTTGCGGCTGTGATGGTCAAGCTTGGGTTCAATGTCAGACTCTACAACGACTCGTTGCAGAAACTGCAGGATTCTCAACTGCCCTGCGTTGCCATTCTACCCGATGGCTATCCCTGTGTTGTCTATGAACTGCTGCCCGGTGGCAAGGCTCGTGCCCTGGTCAGTCGCAACGAGGTGATGGAAGAAATCGACCTCACACAGTCGAACTATCACTTCTGCCTGTTTTCGCTGAATGCGGAAGAAGAAGACAACCAGGACAAGCGCTACAACTGGTTCTTTGAGGCTCTTTTGAGCTTCAAACAACAGATGTTTGGGGTCGGCCTGATCACACTGGTCATCAACCTGCTGGGTCTGGCAACGCCGCTTTATGTGATGACTGTCTATGATAAGGTGTTTTCTGCTGCGGCTGCGGACACGCTGGTCTATCTGGCGGTTGGCATGGTGCTGATCATGGGTGCAGAACTCTATCTGCGCACCTTGCGCGGTAAACTGGTGGCCTTTGTGGGCGCGCGTTTTACGGCGTCTCTGCTCGGCGAGAGCTTTGCCAAGATTCTCGGGTTTCAGATTTCGATGACGGAATCGGCGTCGATCAGCTCACAATTGATGCGGATCAAGCAGTTCCAGTCGATCTCGAGTTTCTTCTCGGGCAAGGTCGCCTATTCGGCGCTGGACTTCCCGTTCATCATTATTTTCTTTCTGGTCATCGGCGCGATTGGCGGGCCGTTGCTTTGGGTGCCGGTATGTCTGGCTGTTGCGTTTCTCGTCATCGGCTTGATTACCGTACCGCTGACCAAGCGCAACATCGCATTGGCCGGCAAGGCGCGCAGTCAGTCCCAGAATTTCCTGCTGGAGACCATGGAGATTTCAGCCACGGTCAAGCAGCTGGACGCCGAAGAAATTTGGCAAAAGCGCTATGAAGGCTATCTGTCTGAGCTCACCCACCTGAAGTTCAAGAGCCAGTTCTTCGATGGCGTGCTCAACAGCATCTCCCAGGGCCTGGTCATGATTGCCGGGGTTGCCACCTTGTGGATAGGCACATTGCTGGTGCTTGATTCAACCATAAGTACGGGCGCTCTGATCGCTATCATGATGTTGGTTTGGAAGGTTCTTTCGCCGATCCAAACCCTGTTTTTGAGCTTCTCCAATATCTCGCAGATGTGGGAATCCGTGCGCCAGGTGAACCAGTTGATGCGCCTGTCCTCCGAACGCACCATCAACCGCTCCAAAGGCATTTTCCGGAACTTCACTGGGCGGGTGCGCTTGGAGAATGTTGGCTTCCGTTACAATCCGAATTCTGAACCTGTGGCGCGTGGCGTTTCCATCGACTTCCAGACGCCGGCTCTGACGGCGCTGACCGGTGCCAACTCGTCAGGTAAGTCGAGTCTGCTGAAATTCATCATCGGCCTTTACAGGCCCCAGGCCGGCGCGGTTTTTGTCGATGGTCTCAATCTGAAGCAGATCGACACCGGTGAATTGCGGGCATCGATCTCCTATTTGCCGCAGGATCCGATCTTCTTCTACGGAACGGTGGCGCAGAACATCCGCCTGTTCCAGCCAACAGCCACAGACGACGACATTGCCAAGGCTCTGGCGGATGCAGGAGTTGATGTCGACGGTGACGAGAACTTTCCAGAAGGGGCCGAAACCCGCCTCAGCGGACGGGTTCTGGAAGGCCTGCCGGAAGGGTTGCGACAAAGGCTCTCTTTGGCGCGTGTTTATGCCAAAAAGTCAAAGATCTATCTGTTTGATGAGCCGTTTGCACTGCTCGACACCGAAGGACGGGCCTGCTTCTTTAGAAAGTTGAAAAGCCTCAGCAAAACAGCCACGGTGATCATCGCCACCAACGATATGGATCTGCTGCCCACCTGCGATCAGATCGTCTATTTAAGAAATGGCAGCGTGGTTTCCAGCGGACCGCCGGAAAAAATCCTGCCGATGATGCAGAACTGATCGGCGGCGCAAAAACGGAAAATTAACCACGATCGGTCATTGTGAGCCTGTCTGTTCCGGCGCGCATCTAATGCAACAATGTACCCCCGTTGACATCGCGCGCCATCCGTCGGGATGAGTTTGCCGGCGCCTGTGAACAGAAATGCCATTTTTTCTCGTATCGGTGTTCGCAGATGGCGCTTTTCAAAAAGAAAACCAGTTTGCCTCAAGACAAACTGTCTCTTCCCCTCGAAATCAACTACGGCCAGTTTTCCAGGCTCTACAGTCATATTCTTTTGCTGGTCAGTGTCCTGGTTGCCGGCTTGATCGGTCTTGCATCCTTTGCACCCATTCACGAGATCGTCGTCGCCCAAGGGCAAATCATTCCGTCCGGAAATGTTGTCGAAGCGCAGCATCTGGATGGCGGAATTGTCACCGAGGTGAAGGTCAAGGAAGGCGATCTGGTGTCATCCGGGGACGTGCTGATGCGGGTCAGCGCCCCTGACGTTGAAACCGAACTGGATCTTTCGTCGACACAGCGCACATCGTTGGAAATCGAACGCGCGCGGATCATGGCCCTGATCGAACGGCGGGAGCCTGATTTTTCTTCATTCGGTCCCGATTTCGGCTCCACCATCCGCGACCAAAAAGCGTTGTTTGAGGCGGAGAAGCAGGCCTATCTGGCGGCCGTCAATGCAGCCAAGCTTGTCATTGCCCAGCGCAAATCTGAGTTGCACACCTTCTATTCCGAAACACTGAAACACCAGGCCGAGATCGAAATGCGTAAGTCGCGTATCGATGTGCTTGGAGGATTGCTGCGCAAGGGGCTGGCGACCGGTGAAAAGCATCTGGATGCCAAACTGGCGCTGCAGGACAGTGAATTGCAGTTTGATCGGGCCGAAGGGTCGCTTGAAGTGGCCGAACGCAAAGTCGCGGAAGCTGAAAGCCAGCTCGCCAACCTCCGGGCTACAAAACGCAGTGAATGGATCGCGGCGCTGTCGGAAACCGAAAAGCAGATCACGACACTGAACCAAAAGCTGGAAAACCTTCACGCAAAGGTTGCGCGTCAGGACGTGCTGGCGCCGGTTTCCGGCATTGTACAGACAATCGCAGCCCAAAATGCCGGTGAGGTGGTGAAGCCCGGCGAGGTCACCGTGCAATTGGTGCCGGCGACCGAAAGAATCGAAGTCAAAGTCAATGTGCCGCCCGAACATATCGGACACATCACGGTCGGTTCCGTGGCGCGGGTGATGCTCACCGCCTATGACAATGAAACCTATGGCTATGCCAACGGCAAGATCGCGGTTCTGTCACCGACAACGTCGCAGGACGAAAAAGGCGACTACTTCTATACCGCCAAGCTTGACCTGGACCGCCAGACCTTGAGTTCAGTCGCCGGTGAAAAGCCCATCCTGCCCGGCATGGTGGCTCAGGCTGAAATCTATACCGGCACCAAGTCGCTGATGCGGTACCTGTTGAAGCCGATCTATCGTTCCGTCGACCGGGCGTTCAGCGAACGCTAATGCCTTAGATCGTTTACGCGCGGTTCCACCACGGTGTGTCCGAATAGGGGCGCAGGTCAATTTCGAACGTCCAAACCGAACGGTGCTGGTTGGCCAGGTGCCAATAGGTGTCGGCGACATATTCCGGCAGCAGCAGTCCGTCTTCCGCACCCACCGTATCCCGCAGCTTTTTAAAACGTTCAGGACCCAGCAGTTTGCCGAGCGTGTCGGGGGCGTCCACCGATCCGTCGACAATGATGTGGGCCACATGAATGCCTTTGGGGGCAAATTCCGCGTTGAGCGTCTGACACAACATCCGACGCCCTCCCATCGCAGCGGCGTGCGAGTGCTGCCC
>JABSRX010000201.1 GCA_013214695.1 Rhizobiaceae bacterium
ACAGGACTGAACTAAGAAACGTAAGCAAAGACATTTGGTTGCAGCAGCGATAGGGCAGAGTATCGCTCGCAACAAGCTTTTTTTTAAACGCATATATTTTATATATATATACATATTCCAGAACGCATATTGCAACGTCCGCTATTCCAGCAACGATGTACAAAAGAGTCCACACACCAGATTCACATCAACTTCTCTCCAATACTTCTGCCTTCAAGGTATTCAATTCAATTCAATTTCAGTTTAATAAAGACCGCTTGAAAGCAGGCCCTATATTCTATAAAACAAATCCTAGTAAATATAACATATGATTACAGATAGATAAGCTGGTGTCGCCAGCGAATACTCCAAAAAGGAGAAACAGAAGCCAATGGCGAAACAGGACGGGGGAATAATCGGCAAGCCGGAGGGACAGATAAAATACAACAAGTAGCAAAAGAAAAGGTCAAGAGTAAAAAGGGAGAGTATGGGAAAAGGGAAGGAAAGAGGAGAATCCAAAAGGGAGAGAGAGAAGGAATATAAAGAGCACGTGAGACAGAGCAGCGCAGGAAAAACGAAGAGGGAAGCGCAAGCAAAACCGAAGAAGGAAGAAGAAGAGAGAGCGCAAGGGGGATGAATGAAAATAATCGAGAAAGGGAGGACAGGACTGAACTAAGAAACGTAAGCAAAGACATTTGGTTGCAGCAGCGATAGGGTAGAGTATCGCTCGCAACAAGCCATAGAGAGACATAGTCAGGTGGATAAACGCAATCCAAGATAGCAGATTCCTCATCAAGGGATCAAAAGCTCACGTACCACTGGAATGGCCAAAATGTTCAAATGACTGTATCTGAAAGGATCTAAAGGTATTGGGATACCCAGTCAAACATAGTCACCATTCCGCCGGCGGAACGTGAGATTTGGATACCAATCAATCTTGGCGAGAGGGGGCAACTCCCACAGAATGGAAGACGGCTTTGCGAATGGCCAGCATGGAACGGCGGCGGGACTTTCTGGGGTGTAACACTACGATAAAGTCATCGTGAACGTGTCTGCGTTTAAGAGGCCGGAGAGAGCCGTCCGCACGGGACCTAGTCGGGGCCAGGAATCCGTGTCGAGCTGCTGCCAGCCGTTGAGATCTGGCAAACGAACGAGCTCGGGAAGACCGGGACTTCTCAAATCGGTGCTGTGCCAGAGAGTCGTGCTGAAGCAGGATTGACCTGTCATCCATGCTCGACCACCACGCGCTCCGGAGAGCCGTGGACCGAGACCAGATCCCTTCAGCCGAAACTAAGAGATCAAGCTGAATCTGATCAAGAAGGGAATCCGCCAGCTTACAGGACCCAGGATCTGGGGAGTGGCTTTGGGAGAAGGCACACGCAAGGACATATGAAAAGTTACGGGGCAACACACCAAGAATCCCAGCATACCAATCATGAGAAGCGAAATCCTGGAACGATCTCGAAGCACGGCTGGGCCCTTCGACCCCTTGTAGCCATGCTGGCTGCACCGGCACACACGCTGGATCCCAGAAATGTAAAAGTTTGCCAGTGCGAAGCGATACAGGGTCAAACAAAGTGTCCCCCATTCTGAAGGATCTGGTAATCCGAGACGGTGGACGGGCCTCGGGGGAAGCAGAAGAGACATCCGCAATGCTATACCCCTCAATCCGAGTGAGTGCGCGCATCAAACTACGGAAGGGGAGAGGCGCCAGGCGTGCTGCAGGGTCGTTCTGCAGTAAAGACACCCACCAAACACTCTTCCCATCTGAGAGGGAAAATAGGGGGTCGCATCCGGAGATGGGGTTGGGGCAGACAAAGATAAACCGGGCTGGACGCGGATCTTCGACAGCACGGGTCGCATATTCAAGGGACTTGCCCAGCAGCCGGTCACCCTGGGGACCAGCAACCCAAGGAGGAGCGCACAGGGCAAACCTACCACTCCAAGGTTGGTGCCAGGGAGACGGATATAAAGGGCCAAAGTCCCGTGACATGCGGGACGAGAACCGTAAACATGGCTTAGTCGCGTCTCCCGGGAGGCTCTCTGGGAGACAGGACCCCAACCGAGCAGCCCACATGAGCAAGTCACAGAACTCCGACGAAGGGCGGAATCCGTGGCGCCAACAGGCTCCAAGGCTACATGAACACGAGATCCGAAGGCGAGCGACGGCGCTGGTCATGTCACGGGTCAACCCAAGCAGATCATGTTGGTGCAGGGACGCACCTGCGGGGGACCGTAAAAGGGGAGCCACGACGGCCAACCCACAATTGAATTGGTGGCCAAGCTGTCGCGCAACAGCAAGGCCACGTTCAGCAGGGGTCGCACAGAGGTCCAAGGCAGCCGAAGATTGAACATATGGTGTGAGTAAGGTGTGGACCTTTTCACATGACTCACGAAGCATGACCCTGACTGACGGGCACGAAAAGACATGCCTGGAGGTTTCATTTCCCGCCGCAGGGCAGGAAGGACAACCCCATTTACCAGATTCATGACCCAGGACTCTCTGCATACGGGCAAAGTATCTACCCGACGGCAACCACTCGGTAAGGGCGAGCAGAGCGAAGCGTAAGAGCTTGGAAGAGGCCTGTCTGCGTACCAAGTGACAAAGCCGGGTCACTCCCCCAGGATTAGATGTCACACACCTTCCCTGATGAGCGAGAGACTTCCACCGACGTAACGTTTGCTGTCGATCCCAGCGTTTGAGTTCCTTGCGAAGGTCCCCAATGACATGACAAGGTCCGAGATCGGTGTCGATCCATGCTGTGAAGCCTTCCTCACCGTCCAGGAACGGCACCGAACGCTTGGAGGAGGCCTTCTTTCGTTCATCATTTGCGCGAGCATCGGCAAGGCGGTTCCCCCGAGCAAAGAAGGAAGAGTCTGAGGTGTGGGAAAATACGTGGTTGTACGACACCGCCGCACCAAAGTGCCCCTTGGTCAACAAAGCCCTTCTAATGCATGTCAGCACTGGTCTGGCTGCAGCTCGAATCCGACCACGCTCAGAGTCCGACCGCAATATCGCCGCCATAGAGGACATACTGTCCGACACGATACGTAGGTCCGCCTGGACTGGGACTGAAAGTAACGTAGACAGGATGGCCGTCATTTCAGGAAGGAAGCTACCCCCGCTAGCTTTGCAGTGCCCACCAATCAAAAGGCACGCATCAGGCCAACAAGAATTCGATCCTGTCAGAGTCACTCCGAAGCCACCACATCGCCGATCACCGGGGATGATAGACCCATCAGGGAAGGCGGTAAAAGCAAGGCCCGAGGACCCTGTTTCAAACATACGAATCTCCATCCCCGGGACCCATGTCGGAGAAACTCTCACATGGTCGAGTGGGTCATCACTCTTGACTTTGATCCGGCTCACCTCAAGTCTCAGGTCTGGATCCTGGAAGCGAGGGTTAGGGCGAATGCTAATAGGGGATGATCGGAAGGCGCTGAGCACTCTGTTTG
Organism: Rhizobiaceae bacterium; assembly: GCA_013214695.1. Lineage (GTDB taxonomy): Bacteria > Pseudomonadota > Alphaproteobacteria > Rhizobiales > Rhizobiaceae > Pseudahrensia. The sequence continues at coordinate 3,436 of JABSRX010000201.1, forward strand.
TGCGGAGAGATCCCAGAAGCGAACCCGCCTGGTAGCGCGCGCGGGCTGACGGGGGGAGGAAGGCCTTTCGCATGCAGAGACGCGTGAACGCCGAAGACACCCTGATGATCATAGCAAATTTGTCAAACTGGATCATCCCGGTAACAATGTCAAAGGCTGCCGTAGACACTGAGTGAGCCACAACAGAGGAGGTAGAATTGAGGCACACATGTTGCAACGTACGTGACCATTGCGACATAGTCCTTTTGTTGGCAGACGTTAGAGGAACACAACTGAGGCCTGCCTCCATCTTTGGCCGCAGGAACGAGTTCACTGCATCAACCGCGGGGGCAAAAGGGATCCCGAGAGATGAGATCCTACCTCGGGTAAACTGAACAAGCCTGTTGAGCCTTGCCATCTCCTCGTCCCAAGACAGGTTAATATTAATCATGATACCTAGGTACCGAAAGGTGAACGACGCCGGACGTGGGATGATATGCCCATGACCGCAAACGGTACGCAAGCACGGAAGGGAATCAGAACGCACAGAGGTAACGAACTTCGTTTTCTTTGCGTTGACCTTGAACGCATGAGCCCCGAAGAAGGATCGGACAAACTCGTGTAAGGCCACGGCATCGTCCCAAGAATCGGCGAGGATCGCGGTGTCATCTGCATAGCCGGTAGAGGCGACAACCAAATGATCGGCCCCTGGCACATGCTGGTTCATCGTGTATCCGTGAACTGCGTCAGTCATAGGGAGGCGGGCGAGACCGCAGTGAAGTGCGTCCAAGATCAGGATGAAGAGAATGGGGGCAAGAGGGTCGCCCTGGCGAACGCTAGACTGAACCCGGAAGGGAGCGGTTGGTCCATCTTTCGTGACCACCCGGCTTTGCGCATCGGACAAGGATGAGCAAAGGTAGTCGATAGCTTTGGCTGGGAAACCGAACCGCTGTAGAGTGGCACGGATTGAATACTCTTGGACAGAGTCGTATGCCTTGCTAATGTCATAAGACACGCAGAAGACTTGGGCGTCCTTGCTTCGCCGGAGTCTCTCATGGAAGTCTTCGAAGACATCGAGCATCGTGGCAATGCACTGGGATACCTCCCCGTTATTAAGAAAGGCCCGTTGGGCCGGGTGGAGGAGGTCCGGGTTTGCTGAAAGGATTGTCGAAATACGGGTAGCGAGGACCCGGGAAGGGATCTTGCCAAGCTCGGAGAGTAAGGTGATTGGCCTCATCCTGGAAACATCTACAGGCCCATCAACTTGCTCTTTGGGCACCATCACAATCAGCCCCTCCGTGATGTGTGGGGACATCGACCCCGTCTCAAATGCAGCTTGGGTCAGGGCCGCCAAGAACGTCACTATAGGAGCGGCCGGCAACTTTGTATCATCGGGGTCCCAGCGGTCGCGTGGAGTGGGCAGCAATAACTTCAGTAGATCGATCGATACGTCATCGTGTCCCGGGCTTTTGCCCCCATCGCACGAGCGGATAGCCGATTCGATCTCCAGGCAGGAGGGGGGGAGGAACACATCAGCAAAGGCGGAACGGGCACCAGAGACAACGTTGTCAGGCCCATATACGGCGTCCCACCACTCCGGCCTTCCTGAGCACCGACCGTCCACACACTGGGCGAGGTTGTCGTCAAGCCCAGTATGCCCACAGACGGTGCGCTTGCACGGTTCAGTCCTCGTGGCTCCACAGCGTTCCCGACATGGACCATGCGAACACCGGTCAGGAAGATGGACCTTAGTCGAGAATGGGGCACTCACAGCCTCTCTAACCAAGTCCTTGTACACATCAGGGTCCCAAGTCCGGGACCCACTCTGTGGATCCACAGCAGAACATATGTCGGCGCTGTGATGTCTGAAGAACTTGTCGAAAAATGAACGTTTCCCACGGAGGCTCCTCCAGAGTCGCTCTGGGAACGATCGGCCCTCGACTAGATCCGGAGTCATGTGAAGCTTGACGAGCCTCGCCTTCAGGTCGGTCATATCAGCCGACGCCTCCCGCAGCCATTCTCTCCAGACCTGCGACGAGGATGACAAGTGAGGCACTTGGCGGAGTTTGAGATGGTCGAGACGGGTGAAGAGGTTCAGTAAAGAGTTATGCCAAAGTGGCATCTGGCCATCCAGGGCCCTTTCAACTTTGTCAGCAGTGGCACGTAAGACTGTAATGCGGCGGCGGATCCACACCTTGCGCTGATCATCCTTGCCAGGGCTGGACACTGGGAGAAAGTCGGTGGCAGCGGACATGACGGCACTTGCAAGGGCGCGATAGCCATGAGTAAGCCACATAGCTGAGTCTTCATCACCTCCTGGACTCGGAGCCGCTTTGTTCCAGTCGCACATCTCGTGGTCCAATAATGTATTGGCGCGATGAATGAATCCCCGAATTTGTTCTTGGGAGGCTTTGTGGACATTGAATGTACGCCGACGCCAGGGCTGGCGTATCCGGGCTGCTCCCCTAGATGGGATGGACGCGCGGCACACCACGTTGCAGTGGTCAGAAGCGAACGAGGCATCCACCTCACATGCGTCAAGGTGGCATGTGGGAGGACCTTTGAAAATGAGGTAATCCAGTCGGGCCGTGCCACGAGTCCAACCAAACTCCAGCGGGTGTAAAGAGCGGAAAGCGTCCACGAACTGGGAAGTCGGGTGGAGAATGGATGCGGCCACAGGATTGGGAAGCGGGCGCGATGCAGAAGATGAGTGACTACGGTCCAACCCTGGGCAGATTGTGCAGTTTAGGTCGCCAGCTATGAAAGCCACGCTGTAAGCGGCAGTCCAGCCTGCTACCGTGTCGAGGAGCATCATCGCCTCGTCGTGTGCTTGGTCGGCATCCGCCCCAGTCCTGGAGTCAAGTCCATGCGGCAGATAAATCGATGCAACAAAGAAGCAGAAGCCCCTGTGCCGAAGTTCGACACCGAGGCAGCGCGGCGAGGACGGAAGTCGAAAGATCTTGGCGACCCGCCATCGGCGGTGGATGGCGAGTGCAACAGAGTGAGACCCTGTTGCGGTACCAGTATCCGTTGTACAAAGAAGTGAATGCTCATTGTGTTGAAACA
>JABSRX010000202.1 GCA_013214695.1 Rhizobiaceae bacterium
AAAGTTATGCTCGGTGAGCATCTCGAATTCGAACTGGACATCACGTCGGATGCCAAAGACGCACAGCCCCTGATTGTCGACTTCGTTATCCACTATCGCATGGCCAATGGTGGCACCTCAGCCAAGGTCTACAAGTGGAAAAACCTGGATCTCGCGGCGGGTAAAACTGTATCCATGGCCAAACGGTTTGCGCTGAAACAGATCACCACCCGGAAGTTCTATGCGGGTCAGCATGGCTTCGACATCCAGATCAACGGCGAAACCATTGCCAGCGACACGTTTGAGCTGAGCCTATAGCGGCAAGCGGACAATGATTCCGGCATTGACGATCACGCTCGTGCGGCCGGTCACGTCATCGTGGACGTTCAGCCCACCAAACACAGCCTTCGGCGTCACCTGACCGTAAGGCAGTTCGGCTGCAACCGCGTCAAGATCAATGGCGTCTGGCTTTTGCGAAGCCAGATTGAGTTCGATCTGCATGGTCATCGGGTCAATGTCGAGGCTCTTGAACAGGGTGATCGACGAATGGTGGATGGCGTCCTGTACCGCGCGCTTGGCAGCCTTGGTGTAATCTTCACCATAGAGATCGTTGCCGGTGCCCATCTCCAGAATGATGCGTTTCAACTGGGTCATGCTGCAGCCCCCCATTTCTTGCCTTCTGGCAGATCGAGAAACACAATGATCGCTGCATTGGCCATCACCGTAACCCCACCGCTTTCCTTCGGCGTGTCCATGCCGCCGGCCTCGACCCGGACGGTGCGCGAACCATAGGGTAGCATTTTGGAGACTTCGTCGACATCAACCTGCTCCGGCTTGGCCACACCTATGATGATTTCGACGACCATGTCATCGCGGGAAACCCCAAACGCATCGTAGACATGCAGCGAGTTTTGCCGCAGCGCGTTGTGGACAGCCCGACAGGCCGCCTTGGTATAATTCTCTCCTTGAAGATCGGTCCCCATGCCGAGCTCCATCACCATGCGCTTCAACGCCATATGCCAAGGTCCCATTGATCGAAAAACTTTGCTGACGCGAAGCAAGACAGATATTGATTTGCCCCTCGTCTTGCCTATTCATGTACGGCAAGCGCGGGATCGTTGGAACCCCTGCTCCCGATCAATTCCCTGCGGGCCATCGCTGCCTGCAGCCCAACCTGGAAGGCCATTGCCGTGAAACCGACCGCCCATCATCAGGCGCCCAACGACGCTCAAGCGCGCAAAGATATCGAACCGGTTGTTTGCTACCCAATCGACTCTTTCCCAGCCTTTGACCGCGCTCCCTTCGAAGCGGCAAAAGTCGGTATGAAGCTCGTGGATGAAGTCATTGTGCAGCCACGGGATGCCTCCTGCTTTTCCGTCAAGGCTGGCCAGTTCTTCCGCATCACCTGCCCCGATGGCCCGCAGGTGGGTGATCTCAATCTGTGGCAGGCCGATAATCTTGAAGAGCGCTTTTTCAGCGGCAAGACCCGGGCGCTGCACGGCACCCATGTCGGGACAGGTGACCGCTTGTGGAGCAACCTGCCCTATTTGCGCCCGCTGGCAACGATCACCGACGATACGCTCGACTGGTACGGCTACGACGCCTATGGCGGCGGCGTGCATGACGTCATCGGCACCCGCTGCGACCCCTATACAAACACCCTGCTCAACGACAATGAATACCACTATTGCTGCCATTCCAACCTGACACGCGCGCTCGCCGACCACACCGGCAAACCGGCATCGGAAGTCGAACATCTGGTTCACGACGTGCTGAACGTATTCATGTGCACAGGCTTTACCCGGGACACCCAGCAATATTTCATGAAGGCCAGCCCAGTGCGCAAAGGCGACTATCTGGAATTCTTTGCTGAAACCGATCTGCTCGGCGGCCTGTCGGCCTGCCCGGGCGGCGATTGCAGCGCCAGCCATTCCAGCGAGGAAGCCCAGTGCTACACGCTGGGTGTGGAAATTTACCAGCCACAGGCAGACCTACCCGAAGGATGGCAGCCAGCCCATGCTTCAAGCTATTCACGCAATCACGGCATCAAATAAATCTAAACATCACCCGCCTGCGCGGACCGCCCAGGCCGACAATTGGGGAGCATCCAAATGGACGACAACTTCTTCGAAAAAGGCCTGGAAAAGCGCCGCGCCACACTCGGCAAAGAATACGTAGACAAAAACCTGGCCGCTGCCGACGATTTCACCCGTCCGTTTCAAGAAGCCATGACCGCATGGTGCTGGGGCTTCGGTTGGGGCGACGAGGTCATCGACGAGAAAACCCGCTCGATGATGAACCTGTCTATGATCGGGGCGCTGGGCAAAATGCACGAATGGGAAATCCATTGCCGAGGCGCCATCAATAACGGCGTCAGCAAGGAAGAAATCCGCGCCATCATCCACGTCATCGGCATCTATTGCGGCGTCCCTCAAAGCCTCGAATGCTTCCGGGTCGCCCGCAAGGTGCTTGAAGAACACGACATGCTCTAGCGGCGACGGCGACGGCCACGGCGAGCGGCGAGCATAGACGGCTAGGCGAAATCGATGGCTTCGCCCGCTGCTACGCCGCTGGCCCATGCCCATTGGAAATTGTAGCCACCGAGCCAACCGGTGACGTCGACGGCCTCGCCGATGAAATAGAGGCCCGGCAATTTCTTTGCCGCCATGGTCTTGGACGACAGCTCCGCTGTGCTGACCCCGCCGACGGTCACTTCGGCCTTGGCAAAACCTTCGGTACCGTTGGGCGAAAACGACCAGTGGTGCAATTGGTGCTCGGCGCGCTCCAATGCCTTGTCGGAAACCTCCGAAAGACTGCCATCGACACCGAGTTTGACGCACAGGACGTCGCTCAGTCGGTTCGGAAGCTCCGCAGCCAGCAAGCTGCCCAAAGACGCCTTGGGCACTTCACGTTTGGCTTCCAGCAGCCAACCCGCATTACGGTCCGGCAGGAAATCAACCTCGATCGATTGGCCATGCCGCCAGTAGGATGAAATCTGCAGCATGGCCGGGCCCGACAGGCCCTTGTGGGTAAACAGTGATGCTTCGCGGAAATTCTGCTTGTTGCAGGAGACGGACGTTTCCGTCGCAACACCTGATAGGTCGCGAAACAGGGCCTCGTCGCCAGCCAGCGTAAACGGGACAAGCGCCGGACGCGGCTCCACCACCTTCAAGGCGAACCGACGCGCCACCTCGTAGGCAAACCCGGTTGCGCCCAGCTTAGGGATCGATGGCCCGCCCGTGGCCACCACCAATGAATGGGCTGAATACTGCCCTGCACCCGTGCGCACCGCGAACCGTCCATCTTGATGAATGATCTCATCAATGGCCTCGCCCAACCGGATCGACACCTGTCCCTGCTCACACTCGTCCAACAGCATGCGCACGATCTGCTTGGCCGAGCCGTCGCAGAACAGTTGGCCCAGTGTCTTCTCGTGCCAGGCAATGTTGTGGTGTTCGACCATCTCGATGAAATCGGACGGTTGATACCGCGCCAGGGCGGACTTCACGAAGTGGGGATTGGCGCAGATGAATCGGTTCGCCACGGTTCCGGTATTGGTGAAATTGCAGCGCCCACCACCCGAAATGAGGATTTTCTTGCCTGGCGCGTCGGCGTGATCGATCACCAAAACCCGCAGTCCCCGCTGGCCTGCCGTCAGGGCGCACATCAGCCCTGCCCCACCAGCACCGAGGACAATCACATCAAATTTTGAACGGGATTCAACCATGGGCCGTGGCTAAACGGCCCATGGGACTAAGGCAAGTTAGATCGCCAAATATTCGTGGCGCAGAGCCTCGTCATCCAAGACTTCCTTGGCGGAGCCTTTAAAGGCGACCTCACCAGTGTCGAGAATGATGGCGCGGTCGGAGATCTTCAGCGCAGCAACAGCATTCTGCTCCACGATGATCGTGGTGATACCGGCTTCACGCACTTCCAGCAGCGCTTTCTCGATGTCGTGGCGTACAACAGGTGCCAAACCTTCGTAAGGCTCGTCGAGCAACAGCAGCTTCAGGTCCTTCGCCAGTGCCCGGCCAATGGCCAGCATCTGCTGCTCACCACCGGAAAGTGTTGTGCCTTCCTGCTTGCGGCGCTCTTTGAGGCGCGGGAACAGGTCATAGATACGCTCATAGTCCCAGCCGCGTTCGCCAGCGATCACGGCGAGGTCAAGGTTTTCCTCAACCGTCAGGCCTGGAATAATGCGGCGGTCTTCGGGGACCAGAATGATGCCGGCACCAGCCGCCTGATACGACTCCATGCTGTGCACTTCCTGGCCCTGCAGATAGATCTGACCGGAGCGCAGTTCTGGCTCGCTCGCCCGTGCGATGGCGCGCAGGGTCGAGGTCTTGCCCGCGCCGTTACGACCGAGCAGCGCTAGGATTTCACCTTCGTTCACATCGAAGGAGACTTCCTGCACGATGTAACTGTCGCCGTAATAGGCGTTCAAGCCGCTGACAGAGAAATACTCTGAAACAGTTGAAGCGGCTTCCTGTGTCGCCGCAGCGGCTGTTGCAGCCTCGGCGAAATCGACAACTTCTGCAGTGCTCATACCTGTTCCTCCCCGAGATAGGCTTCCTTCACCTTCGGATTGTTTTTGATCTCCTCTGGTGTCCCCTGCGCAATGATGCGGCCACCGGCCAGAACCGAGATGCGGTCGGCCAGCGAGAACACAACATGCATATCATGTTCGATGATGACCTTCGTCATGCCACCTTCTTTAATTTTGCGCAGCAAATCGATGGTCGCATTGGTGTCATGGCGCGCCATACCAGCGGTTGGCTCGTCCAGCAGCAGCAAGCGCGGATGCTGAATCAATCCCATCGCCAGTTCCAGACGGCGCTTGTCACCACGCGACATGGCAGAGGCGGCGTCAGTCAACTGTGCCTGCAGACCAACGCTTTCCAGAATGTTCTCCGCCTCTTCGCGGATCGCCTTTTCACGGGCAAATCCTGCAAACGGATTCAGGCGGAAATGACCATCACGCTTCGACAACGCCGGCACCATGACGTTTTCCAGAACCGTCAGATCCGGAAACACTTCCGGGGTCTGGAACACACGCGCCACACCGAGCTGATTGATCTCATGGGGCTGTTTACCCGTCAGGATTTCGCCGTCAAAGACAACGGCACCCCGATCAGGCTTCAAGCGGCCAACGCAGACATTGAGCAATGTCGATTTACCAGCACCGTTCGGGCCGATGATCGCGTGGGTTTCGCCCTGACGTACATCCAGATCAACATCTGAAAGCGCGTGCAGACCAGCAAAGCTTTTGTGAACATCGTCGATGTGCAGAACGGTGTTGTCCACACCGCTGGCAAAGCCACGATTGGGTTCGTTTGTCGCAACTTCAGCAACTGACATGTGAGCCCCCTTATTCCGCAGGTTGTGGCGCCGCCGCACCACCCTGATTTGAGCCAGACTTGCGCTTAAACAAGCCAGCAATTCGATTGAAACCTTCCATCAGGCCACCCGGCAGGAAGATCACGATGACCATGAACAACAGACCAAGGGTCAGATGCCAGCCCTCACCAACGAACAGGCTGGTGATGGAGGCGAGGAAGTGTTGCAGGCCTTCAGGCAGGAAGCTGAAGATTTCCAGCAGGATGCCCTCGTTCCAGGACGAGACCTTTTGTTCAGCATATTTGATCAATCCGGCTCCGAGAACCGGGCCAACCAATGTGCCGACACCACCGAGAATGGTCATCAAAACGACCTCACCGGAAGCGGTCCAGTACATGCGCTCCGCACCGGCAATCGGGTCAGTGACCGCCAACAAAGCGCCAGCCAAACCGGCATACATGCCGGAAATGACGAAGGCAGCGATCAGGTAAGGACGGGTGTGAACACCTGTATAGTTCAGACGGTTCTGGTTCGACTTGATCGCCTTCAGCATGATGCCGAAGTTCGAGTTGGTGATCCGCTGCGCAATGAAGAAGCAGATGATCAGCAGTACGGCACAGAAGTAGAACCCAGGGTAGCCCTGCAGCGGCAAGCCAAACAGGCTTGGCGTTGGGACGGCTGTTTCCACGATACCCAGCGCCTGGTCGATGACACGCAGGTCACAGTCAATCAGGCTGGTTGAGCCATCGTTACAGATAAACCGCGTCTGCAGACCGGTCTCACCATTCGTCAGGTTGATGAAGTCCGAGTTACCCAGCACCGAATAGGCCAGCGCATAGCACATCTGGGCGAAGGCCAGCGTCAGGATCGAGAAGTAGATACCTGAACGGCGAAGGCTGACATAACCAATTGCCAGGGCAAACAAGCCGGCAACAACCACCGACAGCACCATGGCCGGCAAGGCGTTCATGGTCATCAGCTTAAAGCACCACACCGCGGTGTAGGAGCCGGCGCCGAGGAAGGCCGCATGTCCGAAGGACAGATAGCCAGTCAATCCAAACAGGATGTTGAAGCC
>JABSRX010000203.1 GCA_013214695.1 Rhizobiaceae bacterium
CCAATCCCAGTCTTCATGTAGGCCGATGATGATGTTGTGCATGCGCGGTGATATCTCATCCTTGCGGTTCTCCAGGATGGCAAACAATGAGCTACGCAGGGCGTTGGCACCAGTACGCACGGTAATACCCTGTTCGACCAGAAAGGCCCGGATCTGATTGATCGTTGCCGTGCGTCTGGAAACAAGTCGGGAGCGCACCCGATGCAGCGCTTGCAGGTCCAACTGATCCTGTGTCTTCTCCCGGACGCAGCGCAGATTGGGGCGCAGCGCCGCTTCCGCAATGGCTTCAGCATCGTTGTAGTCGTTCTTCTGTCCCTTGCAGAACGGCTTGGTGTAAATGGCAGGGATAATGCGTGGTTCGAACCCGAGCCTGCGCAAGGTGCGACTGACAAAGTGGGCACTCAAGCACGCCTCCATGCCGACAATACAGCGCGGCAACTTCTCGAATGTGGAAACCAGCGAAAGGCGCTTCACCTTCTTGCGCAACACAAGTGTTCCATTGGCATCAAAGCCAACAAGGTGAAAAACGTCCTTGCCGATATCAACGCCAATACTTGAAAGTTCAGAGATATGGTTCTCCGTCATGGGATGCTGCTCCTGTCTTCAAAAGGATCAGTCTAAACGACCAACCCTCACTGAGGGGGAGCAGTCGGTCCATCCCATTAGCTGACATTTCAAAGGGCGACAATCTCCATATCTGAATGCAATGTTCTTAACCCGCACATTCCGACCGCAGTCAGAAATTGCAGGCGATAGCCAACACGTCGTATCGCGACAATTCGGTCATTTTGGCGTGGAGGCGGAGGGTTACGATTGGCTTGTCCACCTCAAGAATGCCAATGACCGTCTCAATATCAGGACAGCCCTCATCCCTACAGGCCAATTCGGCAACGGTGATGGGAGTATCTTCTGGAAGATCCCGTGCTTCCCGTACCCACGCCTTAATCTGCGCTGAGTGGTTCATCAGCCGACCAAACTTTGGTGCAAGAGGATTGTCGAATTTGGTCACTCGACCAGTTCCTTTGCCGAGTATACACACTGCTTGAAGCCGTCTTCGAAGACCTGCCGGGGCAAGTCCCGCCCGATGAAAACCATTCTTGTCAGGCGCCTTTCATCCGTTTCCCAGGGACGCTGGTGGTTGCCTTCCAACAACATGTGGACGCCCTGGATAACGTAGCGGTCGTCATCGTCCTCAAAGGCGATGATCCCCTTCATTCGCAACAAATCTGGGCCATGGTTTTGTGCGATGGACTGGACCCAGGGGAAAAATCGGTTGTAGTCGAGTGGCTCCTCGCTCAACAAAGAGAAGCTGCTGACGTGATCGTCATGATGATGATCATGATAGTGGCCCAAAAACTCTGGTTCGATTTCCAATATGCGATCCAGGTCAAAGGCGTTTCGGTCGAGGATCTGCGCAAGGTCCACCTGGCATCTTTCGCTGCGCACGATGGTGGCCGTTGGATTGATGCCGCGAATTCGCTGCTCGACACGTTCAAGTTCCTGTCCATCAACCAGGTCGATTTTGTTCAACAAGATGGTATCGGCGAATGCCAGCTGTTCTTGTGCCTCATGCGCCTTGTCAATCTCATGCAAGAGATGTTTGGCATCGACGACTGTCACAATGGAATCCAGCTTGGTTCTGGCTTGTACATCTTCGTCCATAAAAAACGTTTGTGCGACAGGGGCCGGGTCGGCCAATCCCGTGGTTTCAATCAAGATCGCGTCAAAGCGGTTGCGCCTTTTCATAAGGCTTTCGAGAATTCGAATGAGGTCGCCGCGAACGGTGCAACATATGCAACCATTGTTCATTTCAAATATCTCTTCGTCGGTATCGACAACGATGTCATTGTCGATGCCCACATCGCCGAACTCATTGACGATCACTGCGTAACGCTTGCCGTGGTTCTCGGTGAGAATTCGGTTCAGCAAGGTGGTTTTGCCAGCGCCTAGATATCCGGTGAGAACGGTCACGGGTGTTTTGGTTGGTGAATTCACTTTAACCTCCAAGATTTGACGGCGGATGGCCAAGAGCCATTGCCATAACTGGACTGGCACGCGGGCAAGTCTTTGTTTGAATTTCTGAAACACTTCGATCGCAGCATTGGTTGCCACCGCATCAAACATCTGGCGAACTGCGTCGGGATCAATGCCATTTGTTACGAACACAATGCGGGTGCGCTGATCTGTGTCGGGCCAAGCATCCAGACGAACGGGTGCTGATATGTGGTTTTGCACGGCATGGAAAACCAGCGGCGTTTCCGGCGTTTCGGCGGTGGCCACAATGCCTTTGCAACGCAATAACCGTGATCCGGCCAGTTCCTGAATGAGCTCGATAAACCGATACAAACGTCGCGACGAAATTGGCCTGCTGTGGACGATGCTAAAGGTCTGAATGCCGTCGCCATGCCTTGTTGCTAATCCCGTAGCAGGCGCGTGTGCCGTGCCGGTGCCATCTTGAGCCAAAGCTGCTTCCAGCGCCAACCATCCACTGACGTCTTCACCCCGTTCTGCGACAATGTAAGGTCTTGGCGAAAACAATTCCCGATGGTCGAGACTGCGGTCATCGAGTATTTCGGCGTTGGCATTGAGCATGCGAAGCTGCAGGCGCAATTGTTCAATGCTGGGTTCAGCGCCCTGGGGACCTGCCTGGCCAGCCTTTGTCAGAACAATGCGATCTGCAAAGGCAATTTGCTTTAAAGCTTCAAAATGATTTTCAACTGAGCTCGGGCCCGCGATCGTGTCGAATAGGGTGACAACGCCCGCCAGATAAAAGGTGGTGGATCTGTTGTTATGTCGAATCCGAAAGGTGGCGTCTTGGTCAGATGACAAAGCGCTGACCAAAGGCGCTGGATCACCAAGTCCGCTCATCTCAACAATAACGCGAGAAAAACTAAGCGATGATCCTGTGGATTGTGCCGCCACGAGATCTCTCAGCGTGCTCCTTAGGTCCGAGTCGCTTGAACAGCAGAAGCACCCCGTAGAGACCCGACTGATGGCAGTCTGCCCTTGGCGTACCAACAGATTATCAATGGGAACGTCGCCAAATTCATTGACGATGATGGCTGATCGGCCCTGTTCGGCACCTGCCAGGAAAGCATTGAGCAAGGTGGTTTTTCCCGCCCCCAGAAATCCACTGAGCAAAAAAACAGGTATGTGATCAGGATGGCTCATGACCGCCGATGACTCTTGTTGTTGCCACTGGTTGGAACCGGAATTTGGCTCAGCACATTCAGACTGTGGCTCTTCGACTAAATAGGTAATGTTATTACGTCACGCAACCATAAGTGTTGCATAAGATGGGTCGCCATGTAAGTTTGCGCGGGTAGCCCGGCGAATCTGGATGAATGTGCTGTGGACTTGTGGGTTTGCCTGAAAGGCACTCACGCGTTTAGCCACTCATCAGCCCGCTGGTCCGCATTGAGGCTGGGGGTGTCGTGCCGACTGAAGACTCCAGATCCCATTTGAAATCGAGGAGACCATTGATGAAGACACGTGCCGCCATCGCCTGGGAGCCGAACCGGCCACTTGAGATCGAAGAGATTGACCTGGAAGGTCCAAAAGAAGGTGAAGTTCTGGTTCGTATTGTCACCACCAGCCTATGCCATACCGACGTCTTCACCTTGTCAGGAGAAGACCCGGAAGGCTTATTTCCCTGCGTATTGGGACATGAAGGTTGTGGCATCGTTGAGGAAGTCGGCAAGGGCGTCACATCGGTAAAGCCGGGTGACCATGTCATTCCACTCTATGTTCCAGAGGACCCAAATTGCCCGTACATCCAGTCAGGTAAAACCAATCTTTGCCAGACCATTCGCGCCACACAGGGCGCAGGTGTCATGCCTGACGGGACCTCTCGGTTTTCCTACAAGGGCAAGCAGATTCTGCATTACATGGGCACCAGCACATTCAGCGAATACACTGTTCTGCCTGAGATTTCGGTCGCCAAGATTTCCAAGGACGCCCCTTTATCCAAGGCTTCGGTTATGGGCTGCGCCGTGCCGACCGGCATTGGCGCCGTGCGCAACACTGCAAAGGTAGAGGAAGGCGCCAGCGTTGCGGTGTTCGGCCTTGGCGCCGTCGGCATGGCTGTGATCCAGGGGGCCGTGCTGAAGGGGGCATCTCGAATTATCGGCATCGACGTTAACCCCAACAAGTTTCCACTGGCCAAGGCACTCGGCGCAACGGAGTGCGTCAACCCGCGTGATCACGCCGCGCCCATTCATGAAGTCCTCGTGGAAATGACCAATGGTGGATTGGACTACACGTTTGAGGCTGTTGGGAATGTCGACCTGATGCGTTCGGCCCTCGAAGCCTGCCATAAAGGCTGGGGCGAGTGCACGGTCATTGGTGTTGCAGGTGCAGGGCAGGAGATTTCCACCCGTCCTTTCCAACTTGTCACCGGTCGCGTTTGGCGCGGTACAGCATTTGGCGGCGTCCTTGGCCGCAGCCAGTTGCCGGGCATGGTGGATGAATGGTTGCGTGGCGACTTTGATGTCGACCCTTATATCACCCATCACATGACACACGGGCAAATCAACACAGCCTTTGACCTGTTGAAAGCGGGTGAGTCCATCCGCTCAGTTATTCACTTCCGGCCGGAGGATACGCTGACTGTGAATTCACTGCCCGGGCAAATCGTACCTGAATAAGCGGAGAAATACCTGACTCTTTGAAGCGTTGGTTGGGCCAGACCCGTTCAACCAACGTCAGGTTCTTTGTCCGATATTGCTCTCGGGCTACCTTTTGCCGCCTAGGCAAACCGCAGCAAAGAAGACGCTTGAGCTTCCAGTAGGTGGAAGCTTTATCTAGTATTATTATTCAAACTTCTGGAAACTTACCGATGACCACTGCAACAGCTCGACTGTATCGCATGGAAATGCGGGAACACATTTGTCCCTCTGGCTTGAAGGCAAAAGCGTTGCTTGAAAGGAAAGGCATCGCTTTCGAAGACAATAAGCTTTCGTCGAGGGCTGAAACAGACGCGTTCAAAGCGAAGCATGAGGTAGAAACCACACCCCAGATCTGGATAGACGGAAAGCGGGTCGGTGGGTTCGATGCACTCCTCGCCCATTTTGGCGAGGCAAAAGGTGATAGCGAGGCAACCTCATATACGCCCGTTATCGCGCTATTTGCCATGACCGCGTTAATGGCCATGGCTGCCAGCTTTTCATCAAACGGTTCCCTCTTTACAATTCTTGCGGCTGAGTGGTTTATCGCCTTTTCGATGTGTGTATTGGCGGTTCAGAAATTACGGGACCTTGATTCATTCGCTGATCAATTCATTACCTATGACCTTCTTGCAATGCGCTGGTTGCCCTATGCCAAAATTTACCCATTTGCCGAGGGTGGTGCAGGTGTTTTGATGATAGCCGCGGCTTTGAACTTTGTTTCAATTCCTGTTGCGTTGTTCATCGGAGGCCTAGGCGCAGTGTCCGTCGTCAAAGCAGTCTATGTCGACAAGCGGGATCTGCGCTGTGCCTGCGTTGGTGGAAATTCCAATGTACCTCTGGGATTCATTTCACTAACGGAAAATGTGATGATGGTGCTTATGGCGGTTTGGATGATTGTGAAATCAGCCGTTTGAGGAAGAATGCGGCAACGCATAGCCAGTTTTTTTGCGCGTCTGTTTGCACCTAAACACCGGCAATCGTGGCAACCCGTAGGCATTCAAACAAAACCGCCGAATCCGTTTCGTCCGCTGCCCGGACCTAGACGTGCCACAATTGCTGCAAGTTCCGCTAATAGCCCAATGCGGACATAGCAGCGTAACGATAATCGCAGGGGTTTACACGCAGTGGCTGCAACTCGCAGAAGCTTCAAGAATCCAATTTTCATGTAACTTTTTCAGTTGCGTCATTCACGTAACTTAATAAGTTACATAAGCACTTTTCGAACTAGCTTAATTTGAGATCGGTGCACACCCGCTCAAAGCTTAGTCATTGAGAAAAGCAAAAGTGGTTTTCGTTGAGTGGTTGCATGCCCATTTATTCCCGATCCGTGTCTGCAGGCCAACGAGATGCTCACTTCATCATGATTTCGGATGCAGGGGACCTTAAATGCCGTCCCTAGCCGCAACCATCAATCTACACACTCAGAGGAATGCCCCATGTCTATGATTAGACGACTTGCACGTGCCGCGATGATCGCGGCTGTTTCTGCAATGCCCGCCATTGCCCAGGCTGCCAGCCTGACCATCTCCGTTGGTTTTGGACCAAATGCCGAAACACCCGATCCGCGTTCCGGATATAACGGCTGGATGTCGAACCAAACGGGCGTCACTGAAACGCTGATGGGCATCGACTACGACCTGAAGCTGTATCCCCGTTTGGCCGAAAAGATTGATCAAGCCGCACCGACAAAGTGGCGTGTGAC
>JABSRX010000204.1 GCA_013214695.1 Rhizobiaceae bacterium
GGGCCTGCGTCAAGTTTCAGCCTGAGCAAAGTGCACCGGAAAGTGAGTTGTTGGCCCACTGCGTTGCCCAACTGGGCAAGTTCAAGACGCCCGACCGGGTGCATGTCCTGGATGATTTGCCGAAGGGACCGTCGGGGAAGATCCAGCGGTTGCAGTTGCATGATCTGGTCTATGGCAAAGATGGATAGTTCCGGAGTTTCTGGGTGAACGGGTCACTGCTCGACACGCTGCTGCCCGCCTTGGATCCGCTTGCGATGGGCGCCTTGATCGGCATTTTCCTGTTGGCGGGAGTCATCAAGGGATTTCTCGGCATCGGCATGCCCGCGGCCGCGATGGGGTTGTTGACACTGTTCTTGCCTCCTGCTGAGGCGATCCCGCTGTTGTGGTTGCCGATTCTGGTCACCAACGCGCTGCAATTTGCCCATGCTCCTGCGAAGAAAGAAATCGCCTCCACCTATTGGCTGTTTGCGGTGGCGCTGGTGGCTGCGATCTTCGTAACCTCCATGTTTGCTGCGCATTATCCAGCAGCCTTGCTCACAGTTGCCATTGGCGTTGCCATGGTGATTTTTTCGCTGAATTCGCTGTCGGGCATAAGCCTGCCCATCGGTCCGGGCAAAGGATGGCAGGTTGGCTTTGGGGTGATATCCGGGGTTCTGGGCGGTGTCAGTTCGATCTGGTCGCCAACCGTTGCCATGTATCTGGTGGCCCGCAATGTCGACAAGGAACGCTTTATTGGCGCAACCGGATTTCTGTTTCTGCTTGGTGCTGTCGCTCTTGGGGCAGGGGAGGTCATTGCCGGACTGATAACGGTGCCAGTCCTGTTGAAGTCGTTGATCGGACTGGTTGTCGTATTGATCGGTTTTCGTATCGGAGAGCTGATGCGAGGGGGCGTTTCCCAAGAGCTCTTCCGGAAAATTGTGCTGATCGCTTTTCTGGTCATGGGTGTTAGGTTGATTGCAACGGGCCTGTTTTGACGACAGGTCAAACCGGGGATTTGGACTTATGGATGCATCATCTCAGCGTTTGAAAAATGCCATTATCGAGAACTTTGGCACCCCCTGTCCGGTCATTGATTTGGATGTGGTGGAGCGCAATATCGAACGGGTTCAGCGCCTGTGCGATGAGGCGGGGATTGCCAATCGCCCGCATATCAAAACGCACAAATCGCCCCTTCTGGCGAAGATGCAGATTGAAGCGGGGGCAAAGGGCATAACCTGTCAGAAGCTCGGTGAAGCTGAAGTGATGGCAGATGCCGGTATCACCGATATTGTGATCGCAACCAATCTGTTGGGTGCGGCACGTTCCGGCAGGCTCGCCGCCCTTCAACGTCGGGTTGGCTTGAAAGTGTGCGCTGACAATCCTGTCACGCTGTCTCATTATGCGCAAGCAGCCGCGCAGGCCGAACGCAAAATGGACGTGATCATCGAATGTGACACGGGTCAAAAACGGGCCGGCGTCGAAACACCCGGTGAGGCGTTGGCACTGGCCCAAATCATTCGCGACGATCCAAACCTCAATTTTGTTGGGATCCTGTTCTATCCGTCATTGGACGGTTGGGAGCATACGCAGACATTCTTCGACGCGTTGACTGAGGGCCTTCATGAATTGGGAATGCAAGCAACCATCGTTTCGACAGGCGGTTCGCCCAATCTTGTCAACCTCGGGAAATTGAAGGGGGCCACAGAACATCGCGCGGGCACCTGTATCTTCAACGATCTGATGATGATCAATGCGGGCGTTGCGACCCAAGAGGACTGTGCGTTTCAGATCTATTCGAGTGTTGTTAGTCGGGCCGGTGAAGAGCGTGGTATTCTCGACGCGGGTTCCAAAACGCTCACGTCGGATACGGGCGGATTGGAGGGCTATGGCCGCATCATCGAACACCCCAATGCACGCATTCACAAATTTGCCGAGGAACATGGCTTTCTGGATCTGTCACGGTGTAATGACAAGCCAGGCGTGGGGGATATTGTGCGGGTGATCCCAAACCACGTTTGTGTTGCAGTGAATATGGTTGATCAACTGGTGGCGGTTCGCGGAGACGAGATTGTGGAGGTGATTCCAGTCGCTGCGCGGGGTCGCCTCGTGTGACCCGAAGTCTATTGCGGGTCCCGCTCCGGGCCCAACTCACCATTCCGCAACAGGATCGATACGGCGTGGATTGGGCTTGCTGCATCGAGCTTTGACGTCGCTGATTCGACCAGCATGTCGATGGTTCTGACGGAAAGTTTCATGTCGTCGGCGATGCTTGGCTTCAGTTCTCCGACCGACAAACGCCACAAAACATCATGCTCCAGGCGCGTCAATTTCCTTTGATCGCCTGCAATCTTCTCTTCCCCTGGAGCGGTTTTGCGAAGCAAATCTACGTGTCCTCTGGCTTCTGCTGTATTCGCTGTTGCCCACATGGATCGATTATCACGATCAAATTGACCTTAATCAATCGATCATTTAATATCTATCCATAGAAAAATTCGATCAATTAGATCTGTCCGGGAGTCAGCTGGTGCTGTTCCTGGCGGTCTATGACAACAATTCCGTAAGCAAAGCGGCCGACCAACTCGGGGTCAATCAATCCACAGTAAGCTATGGTTTGGATCGGTTGCGAAACGCTCTCAACGATCCTTTATTCGTCAAATCGGGCCGGGGAATCGTCGCAACTGATCGCGCAACTTTGCTGGCTCCGGTTGTTCGCTCGCTGGTTGAGGGCTTCGACAGCCTCACCCAGGCGCGCGCCTACGCGCCGGAGGAGGATCAACGCCAAATTGCCGTTGCTGCCAACGTCATGGAGTTGCTCCCGATGTTGAAGACGCTGTTCGACCGTCTGGAGAAACTGGCGCCGAATTCGCAGTTCAAGTTTCTGGAACTGGGGTCGCGCGACAACACCAAGGAGCTTTTGGATCAGAACATCGTCGACGTGGTGATTTCCGTTCGTTCGCCAAGTCTGCCAAATGCGCTGAACTCCAGAATGGTTTTTCGCAGCGAAATCGTCTGCTTCTATGATGCCGACATGCGCGGTCCCATTGAATCCATCGAGGACTTTGTTTTGGCTGACCACGCAACAATGGATTTTGGCGGAACCGCCAAGAGTACGATTGATATGTTGCTGGAAAAGGAATCTCTGGAACGCCAAATCAAATTCCGGGCACCCAATGCTTTCGCCCTGGGCAAAATGATGAAGGGCACAAAGCTCATAACGTCGATGCAAAAGGCTCTGGGTGGATTGGCTTTGCGCGGCTTGTCGCATTGCGCCCATCCACTGGAAGTACCAGAGGCGATTTTCGATTTGGTTTGGCACAAGAAGAACGACAGTTCGCCTCGGAACACCTGGTTGCGCGAGACGATCATCAAGAGTTTCGGGGCCGCAGCCGGCGATTGATATGCGATTGCAAATCGCTTGATCGATTTTCCATGCACAATTGCCCAAGGGTCTGGACAAATGGGGCTGACATCGCCTGAAACTGGTTTGTGCAGGGAATGAGTCAGTCTGGTCCATTATGAACGCCACTCAGGAAGAATTCGATTTCATCATTGTTGGAGCTGGTTCTGCGGGATGTTTGCTGGCCAACCGGCTGTCGGAAGATCCCCGCAACAAGGTGCTTTTACTGGAGGCGGGCGGGTCGGACCGAAGCTTCTGGCTGCAACTTCCTGTCGGCTACTATCGAACCGTCTTTGACGGGCGGTTCTCGCGCAGCTTCAGTGTCGAGCCCTGTGAGGGAACAGCCGGGCGGGCCATTCAATGGCCACGTGGTCGGGTTATGGGCGGATCCAGTTCGATCAATGGCCTGATCTATATTCGCGGCCCGCGCGAAGACTATGATGAATGGGCCCAAAATGGCGCCCCTGGTTGGGACTACCAGTCGGTGCTTCCATATTTTCGGCGTTTGGAAAACAATTTTACCAACCCGCCGAACCAATATCGCGGCAATGAAGGAAACTTACGGGTTTCAAATCTGCGCAATGCCAGCGAGGCCAACGATGCCTGGTTACAGGCGGCGGAACAGTCGGGACTGCCGCGCAACGCTGACTTTAATGGCGAATCCGGCTTTGGTGTAGGAGAATACCAACTATCGATTGGCCCGCGCTGGCGAGAGAGTTCGGCACGGGCCTTCCTGCGGCCAGCCCTAAAGCGCCCCAATCTGAAGGTGATTTCAAAGGCGCTGGTGACCCAGATTCACATCAACAACAAACGGGCTGAAGGTGTGGATTGGCAGGTAGGTGGCGCAACCGCCAGTGCCAAGGCCCGGCGGGAAGTCATTCTCTGTGCCGGCGCTCTGCAGTCGCCGCAACTTCTGCAACTGTCCGGCATTGGATCTGGCGCCCAGCTCCAACAACTGGGTATTCGGGTTAGCGCTGATTTGCCGGGCGTCGGGGCCAATTTGCAGGACCATTATCAGATACGCACGATCGTCGAACTCAACAGAAAGCTGTCGATCAACAATGCGGTTCGCAACCCGGTTGAACTTGCCAAAATGGGCTTACAATGGCTGTTCAAAGGGACAGGTCCACTGACAGTGGGTGCTGGGCAGATCGGTGGCAGCGCCGCGACCGAGCATGCGGTGAACAACCGCCCCGACATTCAGTTTATGGTGATGCCCATGTCCGTGCCCAAGCCGGGTGAGGCGCTGCACAAGTTTTCCGGTTTCACATCCGTTGTTTATCAATGTCATCCCAAGTCGCGTGGACGTTTGTCGATTCAGTCCACGGACCCTCGCGCAGACCCCCGCATTGATCCCAATTATCTCAGTGAGACAATTGATCAGAAAACAGTGGTGAGCGGCCTCAAAATGGCACGCAAAATTCATGCTCAATCGGCCTTTTCTTCGCTGGTAAAGAGCGAGTTTATGCCGGGCGCAGAGGTCCAATCCGACGATGAGCTTCTGGCCTTTGCCCGTGAAAACGGTGGAACGATCTTCCATCCTTGCGGGACCTGCAAAATGGGTACGGATGAAATGGCCGTGGTCGATCCGGATCTGCGGGTGAAAGGTGTTGAAGGGCTTCGGGTGATCGACGCGTCAGTCATTCCGAGTATCCCAGCTGCAAACATCAATGCCACCGTCTACATGATCGCCGAAAAGGGAGCGGCGTTGATTCTCGGCGACGGCTGAACCAGTTAACGCGGTGAGCAGTTGGCATTTCCTCGCTGCTTGCCAGGTGGTTTGCGTGTGGTATCGATAGCGGTCGGCCCGCGATAAGCAACGCCCCGGAGGACAGTATGTCATTTTATGAAGCCATCGATCCGCAGTTTACCCGCTTTGTCATGTTCAATGCGCCGGTGAAGAAGCTGGCAACCGGTTTTGATTGGGCTGAAGGGCCAGTCTGGTTCGGCGACGCAAACTGCTTGCTGTTTTCCGATATTCCCAACAATCGCATCATGCGTTGGCGCCCCGACGGCGAAGTATCGATCTACCGCGAACCGTCCAACTACACCAATGGGCACACGCGGGATCACCAAGGTCGTCTGGTCTCGTGCGAGCATGGTGGCCGAAGAGTCTCGCGCACCGAACATGACGGATCCATCACGGTGTTGGCCGATGCGTACCAAGGAAAGCCACTGAATTCGCCAAACGATGTGGTCGTCAAGTCGGATGGGTCGATCTGGTTCACCGACCCTCATTATGGGATCATGACCAACTATGAGGGGTATAAGTCGGAACAGGAACTACCCTGTCAGGTGTACCGGCTCGACCCGGAGACGGGTGCCATTGAGGCCGTGGTGACCGATATGGTCTGCCCCAATGGTCTGGCCTTTTCGCCCGATGAAAGCCGACTTTATGTTGCCGACACGGGAGCCATTTTCGATGAGAGCGCAGACCGTCATATTCGCGTCTATGAAGTTGATGGCAAAAAGGTAAGTGGCGGTGCGCACTTTCACACGATTGATCCTGGAGCATCAGACGGGCTGCGTATTGATACAGATGGTAACATCTGGTCGTCAGCTGGCGATGGTGTCCACTGCATAAGCCCGGAAGGCAAGTTGCTGGGCAAAATTCTGGTACCGGAATTGGTTTCAAACGTTTGCTTCGGTGGGCGCAACAAGCACCAGCTGTTCATCACGGCAACGACGAGTGTCTATTCCGTCATATTGAACCGCGAGGGCATGCAGCGGCCGTGATTGTGGGTGCAGCAAGTCCTTGGCTCCATGGGTCAATCTGACATGGTCACGCGAAGCAGTGCGACTCGACTTTGGACCTTTGAACAGTATATTGATCGCTTGAATTAAGAGGTCACGATTGGTGCAGGACC
>JABSRX010000205.1 GCA_013214695.1 Rhizobiaceae bacterium
CAGCAGCAACTGGAGGCTGGATTGGCCTTGCAAATGGTGGCGTTTGCTGGCGAGTTCTCGCCACACAAAGGGGGCAAGCACCAGGGCTGTCAGTGACCATCTGATGAACGCCAGGGTGAACGGTTCCACCTGATCCGCAACCGCTCGCCCGAAAATGATGTTGGACGAGAAGAACAAGGGCATGACCATCAAAACGGCAAAAGCTGTCCGTCGTTCATGCGCAGATGGGGAGAGGGAGGAAGCGTCAGACAAGCGAGATATGGCCCATCAAAAAACAGATGATCGGCTCATGGCAGCTTCTTTTGTGAGGTGCAAGTCGCCCCGGCCGTCAGTCCAGCCGGAAACTACTGAATCGTATCACCTTCGAAGCTCGACAGGGCGCAGTCAACGGTCAGGCGCAGACGCAACGACCGACAGAAAGCTGAAACCTGTTGTTCCGACGTGAACGGTCCGGCGATCAGCCGTGCTTCAAGGCTGCTGTTGGCGCCTTTGAGTTGAATCCGTGGTTCCAGATCCGTGAACAGGTCCGGTGCCCGTCGACGCAGCGCTGAATAGCGTCCAATCAGAGGCGCAACGGCCTTGGCCCCGCCTATATCGACGGCGAACAGGTTTTCCGGCAAGACGTCATCGGGGAAGGGTTGCAGTTCCTCGTCTTCAAATCTTGGGATCGCTCCGGTTTGAAAATCGTCGACCAAGGGATCATTTTCGACCGCCGCCATGTGTTCTTGTGGCAGTTCGACTTTCGGAACCAATGGTGCTGGCAGCTCGCTCAACTCGTTGCGCAGTTTTGCGTCGAGATCAGAGGGCAATTCCTGCACATCGGACTTGGCGAGCAAAGAAAGCTGGGTCTCTTCCTTGGTTTCCAGCTTGATGGCAGCCTGTTGGGGCGCCGCATCCTCAAAGATGGCGATCTGAGGTGCTTGGAAATCAAGATTTTCCAGGTCAATTCCCAAAACAGCAGCATAGAAGGCGCTGACCAGAGCCAGTGAACCCCAAGTGTACAGGGCGAAGGCGCCGACAGAATTAGATTTTTTCGGCGGATTTGTCCTGACCATATGATCGGCGGCATCCTTGGCCGCTTTGAGTGCGGCAATGCGGATGACGGTGTCTTCTGCGCTCGTTGTATCCGTCAATTTTCTGCTCCCACCACTGCAGATGATCTTGCTGGTTTCGCCTGAATCAGCCGTTGATCGAATCGTTTCTATGATCCATTCATGAAGGCGCAGGGCGCCGCAGATGGACCTTGGGAAGTTTGTGGCATGACAAAAATTAATTTTGCCCTATCAAAATGAAGATTTAGGTAAATAAATGGTTTCTTCCGATACCCGATCTTGTCTGACCATCATCCTCGCCGCCGGGGAAGGAAAGCGCATGGCGTCAGATCTGCCGAAAGTGCTGCATCCGGTAGCGGGCCTGCCCATGGTGTGTCATGTGATCAACACGGCCCGAGATGCTGGCAGTAACGATCTGGCTGTGGTCGTCGGCAACAAGGCTGAACTGGTCGAACAGGTTGTCGGTGAGAACGGGGCTCAGGTCAGCACCCATCTCCAAACCGAAAGGCTCGGAACCGGACATGCGGTTCTGGCCGCCCGCGATGCGGTTGCGCCCTCGCATGATGATGTGATCGTGCTTTATGGCGATGTTCCGTTGGTAAAGGTAGAAACTTTGGTTTCGGCCCGCGCTGCCCTGGCAGAGGGCGCCGACGTGGTTGTTCTGGGATTCCGAACTGCCGACCCAACAGGCTATGGGCGGCTGCTGGTCGAAGGGGATGAGCTGATGGCCATTCGCGAGCACAAGGATGCGAGCGAAGAAGAGCGCAAGGTCGATTTCTGTAACAGCGGGATTATGGCTTTCCGTGCCGAGCACATGTTACCGGTTCTGGACGCGATCACAAATGAGAACGCCCAGGGCGAATACTATCTCACCGATGCCGTTGAAATCGGCCGCGCCCGTGGATTGAAGGTCGTGGCCGCTGAGGTGCCGGAGGAAGAGACACTAGGCGTCAATGACCGGGTTCAACTGGCCGAAGTCGAGGGCATCTATCAGCGGCGGCGCCGCAATCAATTGATGCGCGAGGGTGTTGCGATGAGCGCACCCGAAAGCGTCTATTTGCATCACGACACGCGCATTGCTCGCGATGTGACCGTCGAGCCAAATGTGGTGTTCGGTCCTGGCGTACAGGTAGAGCAGGGCGCAACCATCCGTGCTTTCTCCCATCTGGAAGGAGCAACCGTCGGTCAAAACGCGGTGGTGGGACCTTATGCAAGACTGCGACCGGGAGCAGATATCGGCGTTGGTTCCAAGATCGGCAATTTTGTTGAGGTCAAAAATGCCGAGATCGGTGACGGTGCGAAGGTCAACCATCTCTCCTATGTCGGTGATGCCACCGTAGGGGAAAAGGCCAACATTGGCGCTGGTTCGATTACCTGCAATTATGATGGTTTCAACAAGCATCGCACCACAATCGGCAAGGAAGCCTTCATCGGCACCAATACCTCCCTGGTGGCGCCGGTGACCGTTGGGGATCATGCCAATACGGCTGCCGGCAGCGTCATATATCAGGACGTGCCGAGCGACGATCTTGCCATTGAACGGTCCAAACAGGCGAATTTGCCAGGCAAGGCAAAGCAACTTCGAGCGCGCTATTTGGCTGAAAAGGCAAAGAAAAAGGGTTAATCGCGCTGAGCGCCGTTTACCGCTTCAGAAACTTTTCAAATTTGAAATCATTTTTGACTATTCCTGCCGCCAATCGGTGATATGGCTCTGATGGAACTTTGGGACGCGCCGTTAATCGAATTTTTTGCCTAATGCAGGATGTTGCTTCAAACGGCGCAAGTTAGGGAAGTTGATATGTGCGGAATTGTTGGAATTGTCGGTACACGGCCTGTCGCACCGCTCATCGTGGATGCGTTGAAACGGTTGGAATATCGCGGATACGATTCAGCCGGTGTCGCCACTATTGAATCGGGCGTGCTGGACCGCCGCCGCGCTGAAGGCAAGCTGGTGAACCTGCAGGACCGATTGGATACGTCGCCGCTTTCTGGACGTATTGGTATCGGCCACACGCGCTGGGCCACCCACGGCGCGCCGATTGAGATCAACGCCCATCCGCACTTTTCTGGTGGCGTCGCCGTTGTTCATAACGGCATCATTGAGAATTTTCGTGATCTGCGCGCAGCTTTGGAAGCCGATGGCTTCGTCTTCGATTCACAAACCGACACCGAAGTTGTCGCTCATCTGGTCGAAAAGGGCCTGCGCGATGGTCTGCCGCCAGAAGAAGCAGCCCATTACGCCATTCAGAAACTCAGTGGTGCATTTGCCCTGGCTGTCATGTTCAAAAACGATGACAATCTGATCGTTGCCGCCCGCAACGGCCCACCGCTGGCCATAGGTCACGGGCAAGGGGAAATGTATCTCGGTTCCGATGCTGTGGCACTGGCGCCCTTCACCAACCGGATAACCTATCTGGAAGACGGCGATTGGGCCGTCATTCGCCGTGATGAGCTGACGATTTTTGATGAACATGGCGAGGCCGTAAAACGCCAGCAACAGCTTTCGGTTGGATCGGCGCTGCTAGTCGACAAGGGCAATCACCGTCACTTCATGCTCAAGGAAATCTATGAGCAGCCGGAAGTCATTGGCCACACATTGGCAAATTATGTTGATTTCAACGCAGAAAAGATCGCCCTGCGTGACATGGGTGACAATGACAACCCACTTGATTTCGCAAAGCTCGACCGCCTCAACATTACCGCCTGCGGCACCGCCTATCTCGCTGGCTATCTGGCCAAATACTGGTTTGAGCGCCACGCCCGCTTGCCCGTCGATATCGATGTGGCATCCGAGTTCCGCTACCGCGAAGTGCCGCTGTCCAAAAATGGTCTGTCGCTGTTCATTTCCCAGTCCGGTGAGACGGCTGACACGCTGGCCGGCTTGAAATACTGCGAGGAGCATGGGCAGAAGCTGGCGGCGATCGTCAACGTGCGCGAAAGCACGATTGCCCGTTCATCTCACAGCGTATTCCCGACGCTGGCTGGCCCTGAAATCGGTGTTGCCTCGACCAAAGCGTTTACTTGTCAGTTGGCTGTGCTCGCTTCTTTGGCAATCGGCGCCGGTGTCCAGCGCGGCCATATTGATCCGGCTGCGGAAACCGAGATGGTCCGTGCGCTGGCCGAAGCGCCGCGTTACGCCAATGAAGTGCTTAAGCTGGAAGACGAAATCAAAGACCTGGCGCACACGCTGGCGAACAAGCAGCACGTGCTCTATCTCGGTCGCGACACCAATTACCCGCTGGCCATGGAAGGCGCGCTGAAGCTTAAGGAACTCTCTTACATTCACGCCGAGGCCTATGCTGCGGGTGAGCTGAAGCATGGTCCGATTGCGCTGATCGATGAGGAGATGCCCGTTGTGGTGATTGCACCGCATGACCGGATCTTTGAAAAGACCGTGTCCAACATGCAGGAAGTGGCGGCCCGAGGCGGTAAGATCATCCTGATCACTGATCCAAAAGGCGCAGCCGAGGTCGGTATGGACGAGGCCAAGGTCATCGTCATGCCGGAAATGCCGGAGATCATTACGCCGATCGTCTACGCTCTGCCGATCCAGATGCTGGCCTACCACACGGCGGTTCACATGGGCACCGATGTTGACCAACCCCGCAATCTCGCAAAATCGGTAACCGTAGAGTAGAATAGCACTTGCAATAGAGCGGTGGCGTTGCCAATTAAACATGTGCCGACATAGGTGTCGGAGCCCGACCGCAAAGCAAGTCTATGAGTGATCCGGACAAACGGACTAAACCACACTATGCCACCCGGCTGAGGAATTACTTCTTCACCGGCCTGGTGATCTGTGCGCCGCTGGCCATCACGGTCTATCTGACCTGGACGCTGATCGAGTGGGTGGATGGTTGGGTAAAGCCCTATCTGCCGGATCTGTACAATCCCGATTCCTATTTGCCGTTCACGATACCGGGTTTCGGTGTTTTGGTGGCCGTGTTCGTCATCACCACGGTGGGCTTCTTGACGGCCAATCTGATTGGCCGCTCGATCATCAATTACGGCGAATACCTGCTGTCCAGAATGCCTCTGGTGCGCAACATATATTCAGCGCTCAAGCAGATCTTCGAGACAGTGTTCCGCGAAGACTCCGACTCGTTCCAGAGCGTCGTGCTGGTCGAATATCCGCGCAAGGGCCTGTGGGCTCTGGCGTTTGTTGCCACCGACACGCTGGGTGAAGTTCAGGCCCGACTGGACGATCCCGCAGGCAAGACGGTGAGCGTCTTTTTGCCAAC
The DNA here is from genome assembly GCA_013214695.1 of Rhizobiaceae bacterium. Classification (GTDB taxonomy): domain Bacteria; phylum Pseudomonadota; class Alphaproteobacteria; order Rhizobiales; family Rhizobiaceae; genus Pseudahrensia. The sequence goes on from JABSRX010000205.1 coordinate 5,294, forward strand.
AACGCCGAACCCGACATCCGGCTTTTTGCTGTTTGTTCCAGCCGAAGATGTGATCCCCTTGGATATGGGGGTTGAGGAAGCCGCGAAACTGGTGATCTCCGCCGGACTGGTTGCCCCGGAATTCAAGGAAGCCAAGGAAAAGGCTCTCGCTAAACATGCTGCAGAACAGGCCAAGGCAGCGGCGAAACCAAAAGCCACGCGGGCCAAGAAAACAACAGCCAAGAAAGCTACAGCGAAATAAACGTCTAACCGGCGCGCAACAGCCTGACGGCTTCATCTTTCGAATGCAGATAGAGCAGGAGCCGAAGCGCGTCGCCGTTCGGGCCCGTCAATTCGGCATCCTCGTTGAGGATCAGGCGGGCATTGTCGCGGGCAATTTCCAGTAGGTCACCATGATGTTCCATCTGGGCAATTTGAAAGCCCGGCGTGCCTGACTGGCGGGTGCCCAAAATTTCGCCTTCGCCTCGCAGTTTGAGGTCTTCTTCGGCGATGCGGAAACCGTCTTCGGTTTCGCGCATGATCTTCAACCGGTCCTTGGCAATGTCGCCCAGCGGAGCCTTGTAGAGCAGCAGGCAGGTGGAGGCTTTCGAGCCACGGCCGACGCGTCCCCGCAATTGGTGCAATTGGGCCAGACCAAAGCGTTCGGCGTGTTCAATCACCATGATGGTGGCATCTGGCACATCAACACCCACCTCGATCACGGTTGTCGCCACAAGCACGCGCGTTTTGCCGTTTTTGAAGTCGAGCATGGCGGCATCTTTTTCCGCCGCCTTCATGCGCCCATGCACGAGGCCGACATTGTGTCCCATCAGCTTGGCAAGCGATGCATGCCGGCTTTCCGCTGACGTGATGGGCAGTTCCTCGCTGTCTTCGAC
>JABSRX010000206.1 GCA_013214695.1 Rhizobiaceae bacterium
TGCCGGAGACGATCGTGTTGTCCTCACCCGGTTTCCAGCGATGCACCAAAATGCCGCCATTGGAGCAGTCGGCGACCTTGTTGTTTTGAATCGACAGGCCTGTGGCGTTGACGCTGTACAGGCCGGCAACGCCGTCGGCGCCGGAAATCCGGTTGCGCTCGATGCGGCCACCGCAGGTGTCCAGCGAGATGGCGGCGCCGCGGCTGCCGTCAAAGGCACAGTTTTCGACATAGATCTGCGGACAGGCGCGGGCATGCAGCAGACCGGCAAATTCGTCACCCAAAGGCCGGTTGGCGCCGTCCAGCGTGATGCCGTGCATTTCCAGAATATCGCAACCGGTCGCCGTCAGCAGGGCACCACCACCGCCATAGATCAGGCGCGACGTGCCCGATATGCCCATCAAGCGGGTGCGGGCAGGCAGGTCGATGTTGGAGACCACATAGGTGCCGGGCGGCAGATAGACCGGTTTGTCTTCAGAAGCCGCCTGATCCAGCACCCGCTGCAACAGCTGGCTCTGGTCATCAAATGCATCTGGGCGAACGCCGAATTTCGACGCATCCAGCGACCCGCGCAGGTCTGACGACTGGAGATCAGGCTTGGAGGCGTGCGCCAGCGTTGGCGCAACTGTCCCAATTGCGGGCAGCACGAGCCCTGCACTGGTTAACGATTTGAGAAAATGTCGTCTGTTCATGTGCCAACCTGATACAAATTGGGCCGGATTCCGGCTTTCAGCGTTGGTGTTGCAGGTCGTGTGCCAGACCCGCATTTGTTGGCACCGGATCAATTGCGCCGGCAAAGTCGCCGCTCTATAAGCTGGTCAACAACAGCCACAGAGACGCTGCAAATGCTCGAAGAAGGTAAGATTTATCTCGGTACCAGCCGGACCCCTGACGACCAGCTACAGAAGCCGGAATATCTCAATTTGAAGCTCGCCAACCGCCACGGGCTGATCACCGGCGCCACCGGTACCGGCAAGACCGTGTCGCTGCAGATCCTCGCCGAGGGCTTTTCCAACGCCGGCGTGCCGGTCTTCTGTGCCGATGTGAAAGGCGACCTTGCGGGTCTGGCGAAGGCCGGCAAGGGCAAGGATTTCCTGGAAAAGCGGGCTCAGGATATCGGCCTTGAGGACTACGAATATCAGGATTTCCCGGCGATTTTCTGGGATCTGTTCGGCGAGCAGGGGCATCCGATCCGCACCACGGTTTCCGAGATGGGCCCGTTGTTGTTGTCGCGTCTGATGGATCTCACCGATGCTCAGGAAGGTGTGTTGAACATCGCCTTCCGGATTGCTGACGAAGAAGGCCTGCTGCTGCTCGACATGAAAGACCTGCAGGCGATGCTGACCAATATTGCGGACCGGGCCGATGAGATCTCACGCCGTCTCGGCAATGTGTCGAAACAGTCCGTGGCGGCGATCCAGCGCTCGCTGTTGGTGCTGGAACAGCAGGGTGGGGACCATTTCTTCGGCGAACCGGCGCTGGAGATTGCCGACCTGATGCGCACCACCCGTGATGGACGCGGGTCGATCAACGTGCTGGCCGCCGACAAGCTGATGATGTCGCCGCGCCTTTACGCCACCTTCCTGCTGTGGTTGCTGTCGGAACTGTTTGAAGAACTGCCGGAGGTTGGCAATCCCGACAAACCGCGTTTGGTGTTCTTCTTCGACGAGGCGCATCTGCTGTTTGAAGATGCCCCGAAAATTCTGGTCAAGCGCGTCGAGCAGGTGGTCAAGTTGATCCGATCCAAGGGTGTCGGCGTCTATTTCGTCACCCAGAACCCGCTGGATGTGCCGGACGGGGTTCTCGCCCAGCTCGGCAACCGCATCCAGCATGCCCTGCGCGCCTATACGCCGCGTGAACAGAAAGCGGTGAAGACAGCTGCCGATACGTTCCGCCCCAATCCTGATTTCGATGCCATGGAGACCATCACCAATCTCGGCATCGGTGAGGCGCTGGTCTCGACATTGGAGCGCAAAGGCGTGCCGTCGGTTGTCCAGCGCACACTGATCCGTCCGCCCCAGTCGCGTCTTGGCACGGTGACCAAGCAAGAGCGGGCCGAGGTGATCAATGCAAGCCCGGTCTATGGCCAGTACGACAAGGGCGTCGACCGCGAATCCGCCTATGAGATCCTCACCAAACGGGCTGAAAAGAAGGCCAAGGCCGAGGAGGAACAGCGTCGCAAGGAAGACGAGGAGAAGAAGCGATTGCGCAACAGCCGCGCCCGCGGTCGCAAGCGGCGCTCAAGCCGCCAGTCGGTCGGTGAAGCGGCGGTCAAGTCGATCACCCGCTCGATTGCCTCGCAACTGGGCCGCGCTCTGGTGCGCGGTATTCTCGGGGGTCTGAAGCGCGGGTTCTAAACCGGCTTGCCGTCGGCACCAATCAACCCGTTGAGGTCGGCCAGAACCAGTTCCGGCGACATGTCCTTGTACTCATCGGGCTGGTTGCCGCGGTTGCACCACACAGCGCGAAAGCCGAAATTCGCCGCCGCTGCCACGTCCCAGCGGTTCGACGACTGGAAGGACACGGCGTCGGGATAGAGGCGGAAGTCGTCGACCACCATCTGATAGACTTGAGGCATCGCCTTGAAGATATTGATCCGGTCGACCGAAATGACATTGTCGACGAGATCGGTAATGCCAGCAGATTTCACCGCCGCTTCCAGCATGCCGGACGAGCCATTCGACAAGATGCCGGTGCGCACATCGGCCTCTTTCAGCGCCCGCAGCACGGCGGGGACTTCGGCAAAGCAATCAAGCTCCCAATAGGCATCGAGCAACTGGTTCTTGGAGCTCTTGTTGGCATTCGGGAATTTCTCAAACGCATAGTCGAGGGCCTGCTTGGTCAGATCCCAGAAGTCGACATAGCGCCCCATCATCGTGCGGGTCCAGGTGAACTCCAACTGCTTGGTGCGCCACACGTCCGACAATTGCGCAGCATCCGGTCCCACCGCATCGGCATGTCGGCGCACGGCGGCGTGGACATCAAACAGGGTTCCGTAGGCATCAAAGACGTAGGCGCTGTGCATTTTTCTCTCCCAAAAGGTTATCCGCACTGGAACGCAGCTTGGTCATTGCGTCAAGGTCGCCTTTAGGTGAAAGTAGAACGTCTTTAATTTCAAACAGTGCGAATAAATGAGCGAATTCAGTGAAACCTGGACCTATATGGATGATGCCTGGCATGAGGGCAACGTGCCGGTGGTCGGGGCCCGCGAACATGCCTTCTGGCTGGGCTCCAGCGTGTTCGATGGTGCCCGTGCATTCGAAGGGGTAACGCCGGATCTGGATCTGCACTGTGCCCGCGTCAACAAATCGGCCGAAGCGCTGGGGTTGAAACCAACCAAGACGGATCAGGAAATCTACGACCTGTGCCGCGAAGGGGTGGCCAAATTCGACAAGGATGCAGCGCTCTATATCCGGCCGATGTATTTCGCCACCCAGGGCGGACCGCTGGCGGTCGCCGCCTTGCCGGAATCGACCAAATTCCTGCTGTCCATCTATGTCACGCCAATGCCGTCGCCGACCGCCGGGCTGACCGTCACCGTGTCGCCGTTCCGCCGTCCGACCCAGGAGTGCATGCCGCTGGATGCCAAGGCCGGTTGTCTGTATCCGAATAACGCGCGGGCGCTGGTGGAAGCCAACAGCCGTGGCTTTCAAAACGCCATTCTGCTGGATTTCCTCGGCAATGTCGCCGAGCTCGCCACGGCCAATATTTTCATGGTCAAAGACGGCGTTGTCTTCACCCCTGCGGCAAATGGCACGTTTTTGTCCGGAATTACCCGCCACCGCGTCATTTCGCTTCTGGACGAAGCAGGCTATGACGTGCGACAGACCACATTAAAAATAGCTGATTTTGAAGAGGCTGACGAAATTTTTTCCACCGGCAACATGGCAAAAGTCATGCCGGTCATTAAATTCCAAGAAAGAGATTTGCAGCCGGGGCCCGTCGCGGCCAAGGCGCGAGACCTATATTGGCAATACGCTCACGCGATTGCTGCCTGAAACCTGACACACGAGGAGACCTCCAATGGCCTTTACCCTTCCTGACCTTCCTTATGCCTACGACGCCCTGGGCGACTACATGTCGGCCGAGACGCTGGAATACCACCACGACAAGCACCACAAGGCCTATGTCGACAACGGCAACAAGCTGGCCGAAGAAGCCGGCATGTCCGACAAGACACTGGAAGAAATCGTTGTCGCCAGCTTCGGCACCAATGCCGGCCTGTTCAACAACGCTGCCCAGCACTACAACCACATCCACTTCTGGAACTGGATGGCGCCAAACGGTGGCGGCACATCCCTGCCAGGCGACCTGCAGGCTGCCATCGACAGCGACCTGGGCGGTTACGACAAGTTCAAGGCCGATTTCATCGCCGCCGGCATGACCCAGTTCGGCTCCGGCTGGTGCTGGCTGTCTGTCAAAGACGGCAAGCTGGAAATCTCCAAAACACCAAACGGTGAAAACCCACTGGTCCACGGCGCCAGCCCGATTCTCGGCTGCGACGTATGGGAGCATTCCTACTACATCGATTACCGCAACGCCCGTCCAGCCTACCTGGAAGCTTTCGTCGACAACCTGATTAACTGGGATTACGTCGCCGAAATGTACGCAGCCGCCAAAGGCTAACGGCGAGTGTCGCGCGGCGAGCGGCTCAAAGCCGTTTCGTCAAACGAACAAGAAAAGGCTCCACCACCCGGTGGGGCCTTTTTTGTTGGGGCGGCCTCGCCACGGAGCCATGCCCGCGACCAACCTCATTTGAGTTTTTGCGACCCCCATGCCAAAATGCGTTTGGGCACGTCCACACCTCACCTTCACGAGAAGGGATCACTATGTCCAAGGAAGAGCAAGAACTCGCTGACGACAAAGCCCGCGCAGAGATCGCCAACCTGATCGCCAGCACTGCAAAGATCAACGCCGAAACCGTCAAAACCCGACTGGAAACCGTGCTGTATCCGGCGGTTGCCGGATCGACGCTGACACTGGCCATCTTCGCTCTGCTGAAGGCGCTATTCTTTGACTAGCAGATTTGGTCGACCGCATTGGCGGTGCAAGCCGACCTGAAATACAGGCCGGCGCACACCCGTCCACGCCGCGCCAGCCCTAAGCCTTGCCCGCCGCCTTCAAGGCAAACGCATAGACTAGCGCCACTTCTTCCAGATAGGCGAAGCGCCCGGTCTTGCCGAAATGGCCGGAGCCCATATTGGTTTTCAGCAGGATCGGCGATTTGCCTTCCGTCACCTCGCGCAGTTTGGCGACCCATTTCGACGGCTCCCAATACTGCACCCGCGGATCCGTGAGGCCGGATAGGGCGAAGATTGGCGGATAGTCCTGGGCAACCACGTTGTCGTAGGGTGAGTAAGAGGCGATGATCTGGTACTCTTCCTTGCTCTCAATCGGATTGCCCCATTGGCTCCATTCGCCCGGTGTCAGCGGCAGCGAGGCGTCGAGCATGGTGTTGAGCACGTCGACAAACGGCACCTGAGCAATGATGCCGGAGAACAATTGCGGCGCCATGTTAACGACAGCGCCCATCAGCAGACCACCGGCCGAACCGCCCATGGCAACAATTTGGCCTTTCGAGGTGAAACCCTCGGCGGCCAGGTGTTCGCCAGCGGCGATGAAGTCCTTGAAGGTTTTGGGCTTACCGGCCTTTTTGGTCTGCTCGTACCAGAGGCGGCCTTTCTCGTCGCCGCCGCGAATATGCGCCGTGCAATAGACAAAACCTCGGTCCACCAGGCTCAAACGGTTGTGCGAGAAACTCGCCGCCATGCCCGCGCCATAGGAGCCGTAGCCGTAGAGCAGGCAGGGGGCAGATCCATCGAGTGGCGTGTCCTTGTGGTGCAGTACGGTCAGCGGCACCAGTTCGCCATCTTCGGCCGGCGCCTGCAGGCGGCGCACCACGTAGTCTGAGGCATCGTGCCCGGAGGGAATTTCCTGTTCCTTGCGCAGCACCTGCTCACGGG
>JABSRX010000207.1 GCA_013214695.1 Rhizobiaceae bacterium
CAAGGAAAAGATGCACAAGCAACATGGCCGCAACTACGTCTTTTTCGACGCCCCGGTCGGCATGATTTTCACCGTGGATGAACGGTTGGAAATCGGCTCCTGGCTGGATTACGGCATGTTCCTGCAAAATATCATGATCGCGGCCCGAGGGCGCGGTCTCGACACCTGCCCGCAAGCGGCATTTGCGCCTTACCACAAGGCAATCCGTCCGGTGCTCGAGATTCCCGACAATGAAGTGGTGGTGTGTGGCATGGCGCTTGGCCATGCAGATTTGAGCGCGCCGGAAAACGGCGTCGTCAGCGAGCGGGAACCGCTTTCAGAATTTGTCCAATTTATGGATTAGACGCCGCGGCGCCGCAGCGATTCGGTATCGGCCCAACTATTGGGTTTCGACCTGCTGGCGCATCTCATCCTGACGCATTGGCATGGCGTCGATAATGTCGAAAATGACCTGTGGATCAACGACCTGCTGCCAACGGGCCTTTTCGCCACCGTCCTTGCCGACAAGAATAACAGTAAGTCCCCGGTCTGCTGGCTCAAAACGCTTTTTCAGCTGACGTGCGGTGCCGCGATTGATCGACACATAACCGATCGCCGCACTGGTTTCCTGACGACCGGTCGTGCTCAGCACGACCATATCGCGCTCCTCCAAGTCGGGGCGATAGGACCGCAGCAGGTCTACCTGCTGATCCAAGGGAGCAAAGCTGCGCGACTTGGCAAACAGCAGCAGCGGTCGCTTTTCCCATTGCAGCGCCTTCAGCGAGTCAGCGGCCAGTGAATGGGTGCTCAAAGTTGCCAACATAAGGGTCGTTATGATCACAAAGAACTTACGCATGACAACAATGTAGGCATTTCGGGAAGCGGTTGCCACAACAATCCGCTTCCCAAATGCCGCAGCTTAGGCTGCGGAGGCCTTGTAGGCGTCGAGGATCGCTGCGCCCATTTCGACAGTGCCGACCTGGGTCATGCCGTCGCTCATGATGTCGCCGGTGCGCAGACCATCGTCCAGCGCCTTGGCGATCGCCGCATCGAGGCGGTCCGCTTCGGCTACCATTTCAAAGGAATAGCGCAGGCACATGGCTAGCGAAGCAATCATCGCGATTGGGTTGGCAATACCCTGACCGGCAATATCCGGGGCGGAGCCGTGGACGGGCTCATACATCGCCTTGCGCTTGCCGGTCTTCGGATCTGGCGCACCCAATGATGCGGAAGGCAACATACCAAGCGAACCGGTCAGCATGGCTGCCACATCCGACAACATGTCCCCGAAAAGGTTATCGGTGACAATCACGTCAAACTGCTTGGGCTGACGCACCAGCTGCATGCCGCCGGCATCGGCCAGCATGTGAGACAGTTCAACATCTTCGTAGCCCTTCTTGTGCGTCGCTGTGACGACTTCGTTCCAAAGCACACCGGACTTCATGACGTTGCGCTTTTCCATAGAGCAAACGCGGTTGCCGCGGGTACGGGCCAGTTCAAACGCCATCGCAGAAATCCGCTCGATCTCGTAGGTGTCGTAGACCTGGGTATCAACGGCGCGTTTTTGACCGTTGCCGAGATCGGTGATTGTCTTTGGTTCGCCGAAATAGACGCCGCCGGTCAGCTCACGCAGAATGAGAATGTCGAGGCCTTCGACCAGTTCCTTCTTGAGCGAAGAGGAATCGGCCAGTGCCGGGTAGCAAATCGCCGGGCGCAGGTTAGCGTAAAGTTCCATTTCTTTGCGCAGACGCAGCAGGCCAGCTTCCGGACGGTGTTCATAAGGCACGTCGTCCCATTTTGGACCCCCAACAGCGCCGAACAAGACCGCATCGGCGGCCATCGCTTTGTCCATATCGGCGTTGGAGATGGATTCACCATGGGCATCATAGGCGGCGCCGCCAACCAGGCCTTCATCCAGTTCAAACCCGGTATCTTCGGATTCATTCATATAATCGATGATTTTGCGTACCTCGGCAAAAGCCTCGGGTCCGATACCATCACCGGGAAGAAGGAAAAGTTTGCGATCAGCCATGTTCAGTCCTGTTTCTTTAACCCTGAGGCGCTAGCTTCTCAGGCATATAATTTGGGTTTGGCATAAAGGTGCGTCGATGGATTATCAAGACGCTTCAAAGCGCAGCCGCTGGCTGCGGGCAGTTTCCATGGCAATCACGCTGGTGGCGGCGCCGTCCCCGGCCTTGTCACAAAACTCTCCGGCGTTCGACTTGCCGGTGAAGTGCGGGGCTGAGCAACCCTGTTTTCTGCAAAATCTGATGGATATGGACAGCGGATTAAGCCACCGAGATCCGCTGTGCCATGCAGCCACCTATGAAGGCCATAAGGGTACGGACATCCGCCTGCGCAACTTTCGTGAAATTCAGACACTCGGACATGTCTATGCCATGGCCGATGGGGTGGTGACGGCCGTGCGAAATAATATGGCGGATCGGCTGATGGTTACCGAGCAGGATCAGGCGCGCATCAAGGGGCGCGAATGCGGCAACGGCCTGGCCATCGACTATGGTGTGATCAACGGCGCGCAATACACCAGCCAGCTCTGTCACTTCGCAAGAGGCACCATCAAGCTGCGCGCCGGGGATCGTGTGAAAAGAGGACAGCTGCTGGGCCGCATCGGACTCTCCGGCGCCACCGAGTTCCCCCACGTGCATTTTTCCATGCGCCAGAATGGCAAGCTGATTGATCCGATAACCGGCCGGTTCGCCGATCAGCCCTGTACGGAGGGAGATTTCAGCAACAGCCTGTTTTCGCCAACCGCCCTGAAGCCTCTTTTGGACACCGGGTTTCAACCCTTATTAGAGGATGGATTTGCCGATGGACCGGTGGACGACATGCAGGTCCTGACGAGCCAGACCAGGCCTCCAAACCGGAGCAGCCCGTTTGTCTATTTCGTCAAATTCATCAATTTGCGGCGCGGCGATTATCTGGATTTGAAGATAATCGGGCCAAACGGTCCCATATCCAGCAACCAGACCAAGCCTTTGGATCGCAACAAGGCCAATTTCACCGCCTATATCGGCAAACGAAACCCGCCCGCGGCTGGAACCTACCAAGGGACAGTAAAGCTGGTTCGCGATGGTGAGGTATTCTATTCCCACACCTCCAAGCCGTTCGACTTCCGCAAATGAAAAGGGCGCCGACCGATGGTCGACGCCCCAAATTCGTTAAGCGGATAAAGACGCGGCTTATGCGTCCTTGTTTTCCTCACCGCCTTCAGCAGCAGCAGCTTCGGCTTCCTTAGCGGCAGCTTCTGCGGCTTCTTCAGCAGCCTTTTCGGCGGCCAGCGCTTCGGCGGCGGCAATCTTTTCTGCTTCCAGACGCTCTTTCTCAGCCAGGAATGCGGCGCGCTCGGCGTCGTTCAGCTTCTTGGAGCGGATGCCTGTGTTCTCAACAATACGGGCGGACTTACCGCGGCGACCGCGCAGGTAGTACAGCTTGGCGCGGCGGACTTTACCGCGACGCACAACTTCAACGCCCTCAACCAGCGGGGAATACATTGGGAATACGCGTTCAACGCCTTCACCATAGGAGATCTTGCGAACAGTAAAGCTCTCGTTGATGCCGGAGCCCTTGCGCGAGATGCAGACGCCTTCATAGGCCTGTACGCGGGTACGGGAACCCTCGGTCACGCGAACCAGAACGCGAACGGTATCACCTGGTGAAAATGGGGGAAGCTGACGCTTGGCTTCAATTGCTTCGGCCTGCTCGGCTTCGAGCTGCTGGATAATATTCATCGTATCTAACCTTTTCATCACGCTGCCGCCGCCACATTTGAAGGCATTTAGCAGTCGCTGTTTTGTTTATCGCAAGCCAGAGCGCCTGATCCGAACGCCGTAAAAAACATGGTTTTATCGGCCGCCGGATGGTTTCCATTCTCGATGGGCAACCAAGGCGAATTCACCCGTCTCTTCGGTTTTTCCGAAAATCGAGGCTGCTATAGGGGGAATGATTCGATTTGTCCACCCATGGCGGCGAAAATTGGCCCTTTGGGGCCATTGCCACAGTTAATCGGCTTCATCCTTGGATTCCAGCAAATCCGGGCGCCGCTGGCGGGTCAAAAGCTCAGCCTGTTCCCGTTGCCATCGGGCCACCTTGGCGTGGTCACCGGATGTCACAACCTCCGGTATGCGCCGCCCTTCCCACTCTGCGGGTCGCGTATAGTGGGGATGTTCGAGCAGGCCTTGCTCAAAACTCTCAAACTCACCCGATTGCACATTGCCCATGACGCCAGGCAGCAGGCGAACAATGGCGTCCAGCACCACCGTTGCCGCAACTTCCCCGCCGGAAAGGATATAGTCGCCAATCGACACCTCTTCGAGGTCGCGCCCATCGATCACCCGCTGGTCCACACCTTCAAATCGGCCGCAGACCAGGACGATACCCTCTCCACCAGCAAGTTCGCGCACCCGGGCTTGGATCAAGGGCTTACCACGCGGGCTCATCAACAGTCTTGGCCGTGTGTCCCCTGCCGGCGAAGCATGGTCAATCGCCTTGGCAAGAACATCTGCCCGCAAAACCATGCCCGCACCACCACCGGCGGGCGTATCATCGACGGTGCGGTGTTTGTCCGTTGCAAACTCGCGAATCTGGACCGTCTCCAGCGACCAGTCTCCCCGATCCAAAGCGCGGCCCGCCAGGGATTCCCCCAAGGAGCCGGGAAACATCTGCGGATAGAGGGTGAGAACGGAGGCCTTAAATGTCATGAGGCTCTATAGGCCGGTCATCCGGGCAATGACAATGGTCGGCGGGGATAATCGCGGTTTGGGCTATTCGACCAAACGGAGCTGACGTTCGAACAGTTTCAGCACCTGGCCCAATTCATGACCGCGTTTCAAAATCGTGCCATTTGAATCGATGATGCAATAGGCACCCTGCTTGCGCGCCAGTTTGGGGTTCTTCTCGATGCGATAAAGCGGTGACTCGCTGGCCCGCCGATAGACGGAAAACACCGCCCGGTCCTTCAGATGGTCAATCGCATAATCGCGCCATTCGCCATCTGCCACCTTGAAACCATAAATGCGCAGAATTGCCGAAAGCTCGCGACGATCAAAACTGATTTGCGAGGGTGTCACCGGATTGCCGGTTGAAGATACGAAGCTGTTGGTGATGCCTGTGCTGACGAGCGGTCGCCTGGCGGCCAGTGAAATCAAATCTGCGTCCGGCTTTTGATTTGATCCGTCAGTAAGGCTCATGGTTGCTCCGATTTCGTCGCTGTTGGAACACAGTCTGTGACCTCCAAGTCGAAGATTCAAGCTCCAACGCCAAGAAAATCGCTTACCCGTCGTTAGGAAAAGCACGTGATTGGCTGAAACACTTTGCAACAGGGTTTGATCAAATTGGCCTTCCGGCCACAATAACGCCGCATTCCCTCCGCGCTGGCGCCCCATTTGACCATTCTTATATCCGTGTTGCCCCGGAAGCCCTGCTTTCAATCCTTGTCTCGCTCACTACCCCCAGCCCCCATCGAGACAAGCATTGTTTCCATAAGCACTAACCGCCGGGCCGCCTTTGCAAAGCCAAGGCTTTGCCGTCGATGCGGGATCAGTCTTTTCCCCTAAGACTGTTGCAAATTGAAAGGCCGGCTGTTCCCAACAGAACAGACCGGCCTTTCCTTTGTTCAATCAGAACAAGCCTGGCTCTAAAGATCTTCGATCACGGTCGCACCGAGAATCGGGCCCGGCGTGCCAGCGGCCGTGTTCTGCTGCAGAACAATGGCACAGGATTCAAAGCCCTTGCGACGCATTTCTT
>JABSRX010000021.1 GCA_013214695.1 Rhizobiaceae bacterium
ATCGGCCTCATCCCATTTCTTGGCAATACGGGGTTCAACGCTTTCCGCGTCGTAATTCTTGTCCAACATCGTCACACTCAAGTGGAGGGGCGCTTGTGCGCAAAAACTTCGCCCTGTCTAAAGACAAAGCCCTGCGCCAAGTCAACAAGTTAGGGGAAATCGACCGCCTAGGAGGCCTGTTTTCCGCGCGAGACGCGTTCGATTTCTTCGCGAACCAGTTTTTCAACCATTACCGGCAGGTTTTCGCTGAGCCATTTGCGGATGGTCGGCCGCATGATGTTGGCGACGAGCGTTTTTATTTCCTGCTCTTTTTCCGCCAGCATCGTGTTGGCCATTTCCTGGGCAATTGTATGCGTTGTTGGCAACAAAGGACCAGCAGCAACCGCCGGTGATACGGGCGCCGCTGGTGCGGCAGGCGGTGTTACCGGCGTCGGCGGGATCACCGGATCAGCAACCGGGCGTTCAGCCAGGGCTTCCATTTTCAACTTGCCGCGCACCCGGTATTTTTCCAGACGATCGTCGGCAGAAAGGCCCGTAGAAGCAGCAGAAACCTGCTTGCGGATTTGTTCTGCACGCTCTTCCAGCGTGTCACCCGTTGAGCGGCTCGGCTCACCTGCGTCGTCCGATGGTTGCGCAGCCGCGCTGTCCTCGCCGCTTTCGCTTTCGGCGATGTCCTTCAGCTCCATTTCGATGGCCGCTTCAAGATCAGCCTCCAACTCGGCTTCTAACTCATTGCTGTTGGAAGGGTTGGTTGGGTGGCTGTACTTTTCGCGATCGTCGAGATTGGCTTCGGCGGCCTCGTCGTCTGAAATGATCTTTTTGATCGACGCCAGGATCTCGTCCATCGACGGTTCTTCGACACCCAGAGCTTCAGCTTCTTCTATCTGTTTGGCCGTATTGGAGCTCTGTGGTGACATGCGTAATCCCTTAAAGCGACATACAAATTGCAGCACAACGACTGATTCGTTGTGTCAATATAACGCAATTTGCGGCTTAAAGGGCTACAGTCGTTTGAGTTTCTACAGACAATCAGCGGCCAGACGGCGTACGCAGGCCGAACCACATGTCTTTGACTTCCTCAAAATGCTCGACCGGATCATAATGGCGAACCGGCAGGCGCAGGCGGCGGCTGTTGAGGCGGCCCATGGCGGCAACCAGCGCATAACCGGCGGTCAGGCGCGCCTTGCGTGCACCAACCAGCGAAACCTGGGCGTCGAGCACAGTAGACTGCGAGTTCAGCACTTCCAATTGGGTACGCTGACCAACATTGCGCTCTTCAATCACGCCATCCAGCGCCAGCTTGGACGCACGCAGTGAATCCCGCGTTGCCGTGATGTTGGCATTGGCTGACTGCAGATTGGACCAAGCGGATATCGCGGCCGCGCGCACTTCATCACGGGCTTCATCTACTTGAATACGGTTTTGCGCCAGCGTTTCACGTGCCTGGCGCACCTGCGAGCTGGGGCCACCACCTTGATAAAGCGGGACGGACAGGTTCAACGTCGCCGAAACAGACTGGTTGCGATTGCCGCGACCACCACTGTCAAAGGTTTGATTGGCATTACCGCGCAAGGACAGCGTTGGCAAAAACTGCCCTTCAAGGGCTTTCACATTGAACGCAGCAGCGTCGACAGCGTGCTGGGTCAAACGCACGGCCGGATGCTCATTCAGTCCCATCGCAATCGCCCCCTGCAGCGACGCCGCATAGAGACTGTTCGGGCCATTCGGCCAGCTCAGATTGCTTGGTGTGCGGCCGATGACCTGACGATAGGTGGCACGGGTGGATTCAAGCGATGCCTCTGCCGCTGACAACTGAGCCCGCGCGCTGCTCAAACGGGCTTGCGATTGAGCTACATCCGTGCGTGTGCCCTCTCCCACATCCAGACGTGCTTGTGAGGAACGCAACTGCTCGCGCAGGAACCCGATGTTCTGGCGGCGAATGGAGACAATTTCACGTGCCTCAAGGACGTTCACATAGGCACTGGCAGCGGCTTCCAAGATCTGTTGTTCGATGCGGCGCAGCTGTTCGCGGCTGGCTTTGACATTGGCTTCCGCGGCAGCAACGTTGTTGATCGTGCGGAAACCGTCAAACAGGCTCTGCGAGATGGTGATGCCATAACCATATGGGTTGGTATCGGCGCTGCCTGTGCGGTTGCTGTAGGTGCTGGCAAATCCGTAATTGGCATCGCCGGTGATCGTTGGCCGGAAACCGGATTTGGCTTGGGCAATGTTCTCGTCGACGGCGCGTGTTGCAGCACGCTGAGCGTTCAGTGTCGCATTGTGATTGTAAGCAGCGGCCAGAGCTTCGCGCAGGGACTCGGCGTTAACTTGCTGAATTGACCCGCCAAACACCGACGCAACCAAGACGAAACTATACCAACGCATACTATACTTCTCACTCTTGCGGCCTACCCAATAACGGCCTGCGGATGTCCAACGAACGCCTACCCAAGACGTTACTCTAGCGAATTTCCCGCCCCTTGCAATGCAGCTAAGTGTAAAGATGGTGGCCCCCTGCCTTTTTCTGGGGACGTCATCAGCTCGGCGAAAAATTGACCCTACTTAGAACTCGAATTCGGCTTCTTTTTCAAATCCAGGCAGTGGCATCACGGCGCAGTTGAAAGCGTCCCGTGAACCAATGACGCCATTGTCACGACTTACCAACCGTGCCACGCCAGCATTGCCTGTACCTTGCACAACGACCAAACGGCCACCTTCTTTCAACTGATCGGTCAGCGTAGTCGGCAGTTCTTCGACAGCGCCACCAATGTAAATCACGTCATAGGGACCTTCGCTGGCCAGTCCGGCCTCCAATGGTCCATTGGTCACTACCGCGTTGTCGCATCCCAGATCCATCAGGGTCTGCGTTGCCTGGTTTGCAAGATCTTCCTCGCTTTCAACGGCGACGACAGAGCTGCACAACTTGCTCAAAATTGCTGTGGAATAACCGCTGGCACAACCGATATCGAGAACAATGTCGTCCGATTTGACATCTGCCAACTGGATCAGCTTCGACATGGACATAGCTTCCATCAGATATCGGGATGATCCAAACGCGCTGAGCGGCAGATCCTCGTCAATATAGGCCAATGGTTTTTGGGCTGCAGAAACAAACGCTTCACGCGGAACGCTCAGGAAGGCTGAAATCACATCCAGGTTGGTCACGTCATTTGGACGTACCTGGCAATCAACCATGGTCTGGCGGGCGGATTGGTAATCGATCGTCATAGGCATCAGGTCCCCGTTTACGACTATATCATAGTCCGGGCAGCGATTGGAGGCCTCGCCCGGAATCGAACCGGGGTGCAAGGATTTGCAGTCCTCTGCGTAACCACTCCGCCACGAGGCCTTCTGTCCGCTGTTGGACCGGCATCGCTTAACAAATGCCCCAAGCCTTGCCAAGCGAAACCTTTGCCGAAACCCACTTTTGAGGGGGACAAGGCGAGGCAAGGTTGTTGGCGATGATTTTTGAGCAATTATTCGGCCAAAACTGCCTGATCACTGGCGCGGCATTCAAGCCAATTCCAATTACTGCTGCTTGCGGGCCTGCCGCTGCGCCCACCATCGCGAAATCTTGACGGTCCAGCGACGACGGAAGCGGCGCACCGATGCAAAGTCCTGTGACAGGATCAGCAGCCCCAACGGGATCATCCAGAAGCCAAGAATCGGCAAGAATCCCAGTATGCCACCAATCACCAGGGCGACACCCAACACGGTTCGACCGAGCTTGGTATTGGGGGTTGGCACGCGTGAGATCAAAATAGTGTCCGATTCTGGCTTATTAGTGCTTGCGAAGCGCGATCTTCCTTTGTAAAGACGCACGGTGCAAATGCACATATCGAATTTCGATATAAGTTCCCCGGTAGCTCAGTGGTAGAGCAATCGACTGTTAATCGATTGGTCGCTGGTTCGAATCCGGCCCGGGGAGCCACTTTCCAAGAATAGCTAAGATGCCGCCAAGCCTATGCGCACGAATGCGTAGCAGGCGTCTGACTTCGAAACGATTGAGCCGAATTCAGGCATCGCTTGTGCGGGCCATGCCCTTGGCCTACGTTCCAATGATCCATATTGGCCCGAACGAAATACGCCTCATGTTCCAGCAAGAATTTGTGCAATCCGTGCGACCGGGCGAGTTCATTCGACTCAAGCAATGGCCAAGCAAGACCTATTATAAGCTGATCGCAAATTCGAAGGGCCTGAAGCTCAAACGGGCCCGGTTCTTTGAAACCTGGGGCGTTCTGCTGGGCGCCAACATGTCACACCGCCTTGAAAACGGCGGAACCATCAAGCTTTTCGGCATGCTTTACACCGTCAGCGGTGACGCCGACGGCAATGAATGCACAATTTCCGTAAAGGAAGAGCTGGCTTAATGCTCAAAGGGTGAATAGCAATCGTTGCCTGCACGATCTGCAGAACGACGACCGATCGACAAAACGATCAAGGCGATGATGCTCAAGTTCACCAAAACCAACGGGGCAAAGCCCCCGCTCAATAAAACGGCCATCATGACCCCCACAAGTTACCCGTAGCACACATCGCTACAGGTACAATTTTGCAGACTTGGCTTGTGCGAACCTGACCATGCGGCAAGGTTGGGATCGGGGAACGGGCTTGAGAGCCTGAACGAGAGGAACGACAGTCAGTCGTCGGCGCTTGCCTGCCAGGCATAATAGCCCAGCGATGCGATGCAAAGTGCCTGGAGAACTGACGCCAGGAGGAGCATTGATGTCACGGTATCCATTGACAAACCTTCCTCATTTCTCGTGTCGTTAACACAATGTGAAGGATTGAGCTTGCGCGAAGCTGATTCTTTGATTCTCCCCCAAACAAAAAGGGCCGCAGCGATGGCTGCAGCCCTGATTGAAAAGACGATTGCGCGATGGCGCTTAGCCAGCTGTAATCGGCGAAATCTCGATTTCCACGCGACGGTTACGAGCCTTGCCATCTGAGGTGGTGTTGGAAGCGATTGGCCGCTCTTCACCATAGCCCACAACATGATAGCGGCGCGTATCCGTACCCTGACTGACCAGGTAACGGGCAACGCTGACACCGCGCTGTTCGGACAATTGCTGGTTGAACTGGTCGGAACCATCGCTGTCGGTATGACCATAGACATTGACGATGGTCCGGTTGAATTCACGCAGCACCAGCGCCACTGAATTCAGCACGCGGTAGAATTCCGGGCGAATGGCTGAGGAACCGGACGCAAATGTAATGTTGCTTGGCATGTTGAGAATGATCGTATCGCCGTTACGGGTCACACTGACGCCCGTATTGCGCAGTTCTTCGCGCAGCTTGGCTTCCTGCTTATCCTGGTAAAGGCCAATACCGCCACCCGTCAGCGCGCCGATACCGGCACCGATGAGAACGGAGTTTCGGGTGTTCGCATTGGTTGTCTTACCGACGATCAGGCCACCAAGTGCGCCCAATGCTGCACCAGTACCTGCACCAATTGTTGTGTTAGAGAGCTTGCGCTGGCCCGTATAGGGATCGCTGGTGCATCCCGCGACAACCGCGGCAGCCAGCAAGGCAATGGAGATTTTTTTCATGGGACTCGTCTTTCGGGTTATCCAGGTCGCGACATAATGCGCGGTTAACGAAAATTTTCGG
The DNA here is from genome assembly GCA_013214695.1 of Rhizobiaceae bacterium. Classification (GTDB taxonomy): domain Bacteria; phylum Pseudomonadota; class Alphaproteobacteria; order Rhizobiales; family Rhizobiaceae; genus Pseudahrensia. The sequence goes on from JABSRX010000021.1 coordinate 5,611, forward strand.
TTAAAGTATGGACGGAAGTTGTTTGTACAAAACTTTTCTTTCTCAAATTCGTATAAAGACTATCGGATCGAAAATCCAATCGCCCTTTTGACCTCTCGCCTGCTTGGAAAGCCCCAACTTGTCCCAAAATGAAAACCAAAGTCCGGTCATTGTCTGGTTCCGGCAAGACCTTCGCCTGACGGACAATCCGGCACTTTCCCACGCCGTGGCCGCTGCACAATCTGGCGCTGGTGTGATCTTCCTCTACATATTCGATGAAGTCTCGGAAGGTGTGCGGGCAATGGGAGCGGCACAAAAGTGGTGGCTCAACCATTCACTCACCTCGCTGCGCACAGATATTGAAGCACTTGGCGGGAAACTTGTCCTCAGGTCTGGCCCGGCAGCAGAGATCATCGACGGCCTGATGGCAGAGACGTCGGCATCGCTCATCTGCTGGAACCGCCGCTATGGGGAAGGCGAACAGAATGCCGACCGCAAGATCAAGGCGAAATACGGCGATACCGCAAAGAGTTTCAGTGGCCTGTTGATGCACGAACCAAGCCAACTGCGCACCGGCGGCGGCTTGCCCTACAAGGTATACACGCCGTTCTGGAAGAAATTCAGTTCCGGCCCAGCGCCCCGTGCGCCCCTGCCCCGGATCGATGCCGCAAACTGTTTCAGCGGAGACCTGCCCAGCGAAGACCTGCCTTCTTGGCAGCTGTTGCCAAGCAATCCGGACTGGGCTGGCGAAATCAGTGCAAACTGGCAGCCTGGAGAAGCTGGCGCGGCCATACAACTGGCGAAATTTACGCAAGAGAACATCAATTCCTATGGCACCAGCCGCGACCTTCCGGGACCGGACCGCACGTCGCGGCTTTCACCACACCTCCGCTTTGGCGAAGTCAGCCCCTATCAGCTGTGGCACGCGTCTTACCCGTCGTCCGGGGCCAATTTGGACAAATCCAATCAGGACTCGCGCGAAACCTGGCGCAAGGAACTGGTGTGGCGGGAGTTTTCCTACCATCTTCTGCAGGAATGGCCGCATCTGGACAGCCAGAACTTCAATCCCAAATTCGATCCTTTTCCCTGGCAAGGTCAGCAGGACGTGCTGCGTGCCTGGCAGAAAGGCCAAACCGGCTACCCAATCGTCGACGCTGGCATGCGGCAGCTGTGGCGCACCGGCTGGATGCACAACCGTGTGCGCATGATTGTCGGCTCGTTTTTGGTCAAGCATCTGTTGATTGACTGGCGCGAAGGCGAAAAGTGGTTTTGGGATACGCTGGTCGATGGTGATCCGGCCGCCAACCCCGCACAGTGGCAGTGGGTCGCCGGTACAGGGGCCGATGCTGCGCCCTATTTCCGAATCTTCAACCCCATCCTGCAGGCCCAGAAGTTTGATCCAGATGGTGCCTATATCCACAAATACGTGCCTGAATTGGCGCAGCTGCCAGCTAAATATCTTTCTGCGCCCTGGGATGCCCCGCGCCACGAGCTTGCCCGAGCTGGTGTAAGACTGGGCGAGACCTATCCGCACCCGATTGTCGACCACCAGCAAGCCCGAACACGCGCACTTGACGCGCTGCAATCCTTGAATACCGCAGCAGAAACAGTCTGATATGCTTGACGCGGCACCCGGTCCGGCTAAAATTTCTCCAAAAACACGTCTTAAAACCGACGTTATTGACCTGGGAGGGGTCAATCTATGACGAACGAACTGGCCAATCCTGCAGGGGCAACCATCCAACTTACAGCGGAAACAATCTCCGATATCGCCAATCGCTACCCGCGCAAGGTCGCGATGGTCATGCGCGCGCTTACGATGTTGAAATATGGGTCGGTGAAGCTGACCATTCCGGGTGGCGAGGTCATTGAATACACGGCGCCGGAAAAAGGCCCGCATGCCGAAGCCACTATTCACAACTGGGGCATTGTCCGGCGGGTATTTTCCAATGGCTCGCTGGGTGTGGCTGAAAGCTATATCGAAGGCGAATGGGACAGCCCCGACGTGACATCCTTTCTGGAGATGTTCCTGATCAATTCCTATGGCGGTGGCGCGGAGAACTTCTTCAACCGCAATATCCTGCTCAGCCTGGTCAGCAAGTTCAACCATTTCCTCAACCGCAACACCAAGCGCGGTGCCAAGCGCAACATTTCTGCCCATTACGATTTGGGCAACGAGTTTTACGCGCAATGGCTTGATCCCAGCATGACCTATTCCAGCGCGATCTTCCGCGATGGCGCCAATTCGCTTGAGGAAGCACAGGAAGCAAAATACCGTTCTCTGGCCGAGATGACCGATATTCAAAAAGACCATCACGTTCTGGAAATCGGCTGTGGTTGGGGTGGATTTGCGGAATATGTGGCCAAGAATATTGGGGCGAAGGTCACCTGCCTGACGATTTCTTCCGAACAACTCAACTATGCCAAGGAACGCATCCGCAAGGCAAAACTCGATCATCTGGTGGACATCAAGTTTCTCGATTACCGAGAGGAAGACGGCCAATATGATCGCATTGGTTCGATCGAGATGTTTGAAGCCGTGGGCGAATCCTATTGGCCGTCCTATTTCAGCCAGTTGCGCGATCGCCTGAAGCCGGGCGGGCGCGCCGGTTTACAGGTCATCACCATTCGCGACGAGGACTTTGACCACTACCGCTCAACACCGGACTTTATCCAGAAGTACATTTTCCCGGGCGGCATGTTGCCTTCGGTTGAGATCATGGAAAGGCTCGGAAACAGTCACGACCTACAACAGGTCGCCAGCCGCGCCTTTGGCACCGACTACGCGGCCACACTGGAAGCCTGGCGACTGAAATTCTGGGAAAAATGGCCGACCATCAAGCCGTTGGGTTTTGACGAGAAGTTTAAGCGCATCTGGGAGTTCTACTTCCACTATTGCGAGGCCGGGTTCAAAGCCGACTCGATCAATGTGCGCCAGATGGTTTTTCAAAAGGCCTGACAACGCTTTGAAAACCAAAGCGTGATCCGGACCGTATTCCTTTTATGAAAAAAGCCCTCGCCACCGGGACGATAGCGCTGTATGCGCTGCCAGCACTGCCGCTGGCGGCGCTGACGCTGCCCCTCTATTCTTTCATTCCGATCTTCTATGCGGAAGCTTTGGGGCTGTCGCTGGCGTCGCTCGGCCTGGTGTTGTTCCTGGTACGGCTTTTCGATGCCGTCAACGACCCATTCATCGGTTGGTTGAGTGATCGGCTGAACACCCGGTCAATCCGCCGATTTGGTCGCCGCCGCAGCTGGTTCACTGCTTCTATTCCGCTGGTCATGCTGGGGGTCTGGAACCTGTTCTGGCCTCCAGAAAACGCCACTGTGCAGCATGTCGGCCTGTGGACGCTCGTTCTATCGATTGGCTACACCTGCGCCATTCTGCCGTTTACCGCCTGGGGCGCCGAACTGTCGACCAGCTATCAGGGACGATCACGGGTGGCCGGCTGGCGCGAGGGGCTGACCCTGGTGGGAACACTCGTTGCCATATCCGTTCCGTTTTCGCTTGGTTGGGCCGATGCTGGCGCTTTTCATGGCTTCGCCCTGTTGGCCGTTATCATCGTCATCACACTGCCGGTCTTCGCACTGCTTGCGGTCAGCTTCGCGCCGGAGCCGGAGGAACGCAGCCACACGCGGGTCAACCTGACCCAAGGCCTGCACCACATGCGGCAAAACCGGCCGTTCCTACGCCTGCTCTTGTCCTTCTTCCTCAACGGTTGCGGCAATTCCATCGCCGCCACCCTGTTCCTGCTCTATTGCGCTCAACGACTGGAGTTGGAGGAGCTGCGCGGCCCGCTGATCTTCGTCTATTTCCTGTGCGGCATTATCGGCGTGCCATTTTGGTCGGCACTGGCCAAGCGCACCTCGAAACACCGGGCTTGGTGCATCGCAATGATCTTTGCGGCCATCGTCTTTTGTCCTGCCCCCTTCCTGCCACCGGGCTCGGCCATCGCATTCGGCGCCATTTGCGTACTGTCCGGCTTGGCCCTGGGCGCTGATCTGATGCTGCCGACGGCCATTCAGGCGGACGTGATCGATGTCGACACTGCACAGTCCGGCGAGCAACGGTCCGGCACTTATTTTGCCCTGTGGAGCCTTGTAACGAAGCTGTCGCTGGCCCTGACAGCGATCGTCGTCCTGCCGCTTTTGGAACTGGTAGGGTTTTCAGCCGATCCGGCAAAAACATCCACCGCAGCCGGTCTGACCCTGCTCGGCTTCCTGTATGGCTGGGGACCGATCATCTGCAAACTGCCCGCGCTTGGTCTGATGTGGAACTTCCCCATCGGCGCCGAACAGGTTGAAAGCCTGAAGCAGCAGATCGACGCGGCAAGCAACAAGGCCGCAACCCCATCAAACGCCTGACGGAAAAGCAAACTAGGAAAATACCGTCCCGCGGCAATGGCTTTGCTTGCCCGAAGGATTGAAGGTGTTTAGTTTTGCATAAAATCTGCATTTCCATCTGGATACCCCATGACAATTCATAACTCCGTCATCACGGCAATCGGCAACACGCCCCTCATCCGCTTGAACAAGGTGAGTGACGAGACCGGCTGTGAAATCCTCGGCAAGGCCGAATTCATGAACCCCGGTCAAAGCGTCAAGGACCGGGCTGCCCTTTCCATTATCAAGACGGCTGAAAAAGCCGGCGAAATCCGCCCGGGCGGTCTCATCGTCGAAGGCACGGCCGGCAACACGGGCATTGGCCTTGCCATGGTTGGCAATGCCCTTGGCTATCGCTCCGTGATCGTTATTCCCAACACACAGAGCCAAGAGAAAAAGGACGCCATTCGCGCATTCGGTGCAGAACTCATCGAAGTGCCGCCGAAGCCCTACAGCAATCCCAACAACTTTGTGCGCCTGTCTGGACGGTTGGCTGAACAATTGGCCAAGAGCCATCCCCAAGGGGCCATCTGGGCCAATCAGTTTGACAATGTCGCCAACCGTCAGGCGCATATCGATACGACCGGTCCGGAAATCTGGCAACAGACCGGCGGCAAGGTCGACGGCTTCATTTGTGCAGCCGGTTCAGGAGGTACCATTGCCGGAGTTGCAACGGCTCTTCGGGAGCGCAATCCGAACATCAAAATCGGTCTCGCCGATCCCGGCGGTGCGGCGCTTTACGGTTATTACGCCAACGGTGAGTTGAAGGCTGAGGGCACATCGATCACCGAAGGCATCGGTCAGGGCCGCATCACCGCCAACCTGGAAGGCCTGACAGTCGATTTCCCCTATCGCATCCCGGATGAAGAGGCGATGCCGCTGGTTTTCGACCTGATGCAGAATGAAGGCCTCGTGCTCGGCGGTTCCTCCGGCATCAATATTGCCGGCGCTGTGCGGCTGGCGCGGGATCTGGGCCCCGGCCATACGATCGTGACCATCCTGTGCGACTACGCCACGCGCTATCAGGCAAAGATGTTCAATCCGGAATTCCTGCGTTCCAAGGACATTCCTGTTCCAGACTGGATGGAGAGCAAGTCGAATATCGACGTCCCATTCGAAGAGGTCGACGAGTGAGCACCACGCGCCAGATTTTCGCCGAAGACGCCTATGCCAGCACCTGCGATGCGCAGGTGCTGGCGATCAACGAGCTGGGTGGCATCATCATCGACCAAACGGTGTTCTATGCCACCAGCGGCGGCCAGCCCGGCGACTCGGGCTTTTTGGAACGGGCCGACGGCACAAAGATCGAAATCGCCACAACCGTCTATGAAAAGGGCGGCAAGTCGACGATCGTTCACGTGCCTCAGGCCGATCAGCCGGTCCCTGAAATCGGTGAGAAATTGATTGCCCATATCGATTGGGAGCGACGCCACAAACTGGCCCGCATGCATACCGCTTGTCACATATTGTCGGTTGTATGCCCGCATCCGATCACCGGCGCAGCGGTTGGCGAGGCCGAAAGCCGTATCGATTTCGACATGAGCGAAACCGCCGACAAAGCGGAAGTCTCGGCAGCCATGATGGAAGTCGTCAATCAAAACCACCCGGTTTTCACCCAGTGGATCACCGAAGAAGAACTGGATGCCAATCCAGATCTGGTGCGCTCCAAGAACGTCAAACCGCCCCGCGGCGTGGGCAAGATTCGCCTGGTCTGCATTGGTGAGGAATCAAGCGTGGATTCACAGCCCTGCGGCGGCACCCATGTCAGCGAGACGGCGGAAGTCGGCGAAATACACATTGGCAAGATCGAGAAAAAAGGCCGCGAAAACCGCCGCATGCGCATTCGCTTTGGCCCCCTACCCCAAGTCTGATTGGAAGCGATATGAGCGCCAGCCCCTTCACCGTCGATACAGATTGGTTGTTTGCCCGTCTCGATGACCCGAACATATCGATCGTTGACGCCTCCTGGTACCTGCCAACCATGTTGGTCAATGGCGTACCGAGAGACGGCAAGGCCGAATATGAGGCCCAGCACATTCCAGGTGCGGTCTATTTCGACATCGACGACATCACCCAGGCCGACAGCCCCCTGCCCCACACCCTGGCCTCGCCAGAGGTGTTCGCGCAGAAGGTCGGCGCGCTTGGCATTTCAGACGAAGACACGATTGTGGTTTATGACGGCATGGGCCTGTTCTCTGCTGCCCGCGTCTGGTGGAATTTCCGTATCATGGGGGCCAGCAAGGTGGTTCTGTTGAACGGTGGCCTGCCCCAATGGATCGAAAACCGCCTGCCCATCGAGGCCGGTCGGTCGCCGCTTTATCCAAAACTGTTCAAGGCCAACTACACGCCTGAGGCCGTCGCGTCTTTCGACGACATGAAGGCGATTGTCGGTGACGGCTCCATGCAGGTTGCCGACGCGCGGCCAGCGGCGCGCTTCACCGGCGAAGCGCCCGAACCCCGCGCCGGCATGCGTTCAGGCCATATGCCAGGTGCTTATTCTGTCCCGATGACCGATCTGACATCAAACGGTGCTTTGCGGCCAGCCGATGAGCTGAAATCCGTCTTCATCAATGCTGGGGTAGATTTGCAGAAACCCGTGGTCACCAGTTGCGGCTCCGGCGTCACTGCGGCGGTTCTGACCGTGGCACTTGAGACAATCGGCCATCGTGACCACAAACTCTATGACGGTTCGTGGTCCGAATGGGGCGGCCGTGAAGATACGCCGGTCGAAATCGATTAGTTTTCGGCAGCTAGTTCCAACATCGATGCACGCACTTCAGGTCGCACCTGAACGGTGACGCGTGTTCCAACGCGTTCGTATAGATCGATCACATCCTGGTTGATCATGCGGAAACACCCAGAAGATGCGGCGCGGCCGATGGAATATGGCTGGGTTGTCCCGTGGATGCGGTACATTGTATCGCGACCATCCTTGAACAGATACATGGCGCGCGCACCGAGTGGGTTCTCGGTGCTGCCTTTTAAGCCATCAGCGTATTTCTGAAGCTCTGGCTTACGCTCGATCATTTCCGGCGGAGGCGTCCAAGTTGGCCATTTCTGCTTCCATTGCAGAACCGAACTTCCTGTCCAGCCAAAACCTTCTTTACCCACCGCAATGCCATAGCGAATGGCCATCTTGCCGGGCTGAACCAGATACAGGTGGCGGCGCTTGGCGTCGACGACGATGGTGCCAGCAGGTTCACCACCAAAGTAGCGCACTTCCTGACGCAAGAACTTGGGGTTCATTTTGGTGTAGTCAAAGGCAGGAATATGAATGCCCTCGTCCACCTTGGAGCCGTAAATCGCGGCATAGTTGAATTTGACAGGCTCAGGACGGGCACCGCGCAAACGTTTGCTCAACTCAATGGATGCAGCTGTGTCAGTCGCCGCCCGCGCCCGCAGACTGTCGATCGACGGATAGGACGAACCATAACCGGAAGTCAGTGTGCTGCTGGACGAACAGGCCTGCAGTCCAATTGCAACAATACACAGTCCGGCAAGGCGTGCGACGACACCACTTGGCGCCAAATTCAATTTTTGGGAACCCATACCACGGTCCTCCTCAAGCTGCCCTTGCCCCATTCAAGCAAGAATCAACCAGAAAAGAAACCGTAAAGTCGCTGGATCGGAAAATGGTTAACCAATGGTTAACAATCGGAAACCTCTAAAAGGCCAATTTTGACGGCAAAATCAGCAAAAATAGGCTCAAAAACGCAAAAAAGGCCGCGAAGGTTGCCCCTCGCGGCCTTTTTTATCGATAATCGGCGCTTATTCGGCCGCTTCCGTATCGCTCATGTCGGCCAGCATCGCAGCTTCGGCTTCTGCCATTTTGCGATGTTCGTCGACGATCAGGTCATCGCGGGAGTTCGCAATGCGGCGAACCTGATTCATCACCCCACCGGTACCAGCCGGGATCAGACGTCCAACGATGACGTTTTCTTTCAGGCCTTCCAGTGTGTCCGACTTGCCGGCAACAGCCGCTTCGGTCAGCACGCGGGTGGTTTCCTGGAACGACGCTGCCGAGATGAAGGAGCGGGTCTGCAGCGATGCCTTGGTGATACCCAACAGGATTGGATCACCGGTGGCAGGCGCACGGCCCTCTTCCGCCAGCTTTTCGTTCATCAGTTCGAGCTCGATGCGGTCCATCTGTTCGCCGCGCACGAGGCCCGACTCACCTGGATCGACAATCTCGACCTTCTGCAGCATCTGACGGACAATCACCTCGATGTGCTTGTCGTTGATGCCCACACCCTGCAAGCGATACACTTCCTGGACCTCGTCAACCAGGTAGGAAGCCAGCGCTTCGACACCCTTGACCGCAAGAATGTCATGCGGCGCTGGATTGCCGTCCAGCAGATAGTCACCCTTTTCAATCGGATCGCCATCCTGATGATGGAATGGCTTGCCTTTTGGAATGAGGTGTTCGACCGGCTCGACGGTTTCGTCGTTTGGCTCGATGTGGATGCGACGCTTGTTCTTGTAGTCGCGGCCAAAGCGGATGGTACCGTCGATCTCAGCGATCACAGCAGCATCTTTTGGACGGCGGGCTTCGAACAGTTCCGCAACACGTGGCAGACCACCGGTGATGTCCTTGGTCTTGGCGCTTTCAAGCGGCAGACGCGCAAGCACGTCACCGGCGTGAATTTCCGCACCAGGCTCAACCGAGAGGATCGCGTCAACGGACAGCAGGAAGCGTGCTTCGCCCTGTTTCGTTGTGACCACCTTGCCCTTCTTATCCTTGATGACAATGGCAGGCTTCAGGTCAGCACCGCGTGGGTTGGAACGCCAGTCGATGACAACACGCTTGACGATACCGGTGTTTTCATCGGCGCTTTCCGAAACAGAAACACCATCCACCAGATCTTCAAACTCGATTGTACCGCCTTCCGGGGTCAGGATCGGACGGGTATATGGATCCCATTCCGCAACACGCTGGCCCTGTTTGACGTTGTCGCCATCGTCAACCAACAGACGCGAACCGTAAGTAACACGGTGAACAGCGCGCTCGTTGCCCTGCTCGTCCATGATCAGCACGGCCATGTTGCGGCCCATAACCATCATGTTGCCGGCAGAGTCGCGTACCATGTTGCGGTTACGGATCTGCACAGTACCCTCGTAGGAGGCTTCGATGAAGGACGAGTCAACAACGTTTGCCGTACCACCAATGTGGAAGGTACGCATTGTCAGCTGTGTGCCAGGCTCACCGATCGACTGAGCCGCGATAACACCGACGGCTTCACCCATGTTGACGGGTGTCCCGCGGGCAAGGTCGCGACCGTAACAGACGCTACAGATGCCGGTGCGGGTTTCACAGGTCAGCGCAGAGCGGATTTTCACCGTCTGAATACCGGCCTCTTCGATGGCTGCAGCGTCAACTTCTTCAATCGACTGACCAGCGGCCACGATGACTTCCTGGCTTTCAGGATGCAGAACTTCTTCAGCCGCGGCGCGACCGATGATGCGCTGTGCCAGTGTTGCAACGACCTGACCTGCATCGACGATCGCCTGCATTGTCAGACCATTGCTGGTGCCACAATCGGTTTCGTTGATGATGCAGTCCTGTGCGACGTCAACCAGACGACGGGTCAGATAACCGGAGTTGGCGGTTTTCAGAGCCGTATCAGCCAGACCCTTACGGGCACCGTGGGTGGAGTTGAAGTACTCCATCACGGTCAGGCCTTCTTTAAAGTTGGAGATGATCGGGGTTTCGATGATCTCACCAGAAGGCTTGGCCATCAGACCGCGCATACCAGCCAGCTGTTTCATCTGCGCTGGCGAACCACGCGCACCGGAACGGCTCATCATGTAAACCGAGTTCATCTGCAACTGGCGACCGTTCTCGTCGAACTTGGTTTCCTGCAGACCGTTCATCATTTCGTCGGCAACCTTGTCACCGCACTTCGCCCAGGCATCGACAACCTTGTTGTACTTTTCGCCCTGTGTGATCAGGCCGTCATTGTACTGCTGTTCGAATTCCTTGGCCAAAGCCGCGGTCTCGGCGACCATGCCTTCCTTGGTGTCCGGAATGACCATATCATCCTTACCGAAGGAAATGCCCGCCTTACAGGCATTGTTGAAGCCGAGCTTCATGATCTGGTCAGCGAAGATGACCGTGTCCTTCTGACCGCAGCGACGGTACACCTTGTCGATCATCAGGGAGATGTTTTTCTTGGTCATCTCCTGGTTGACGATGTCGAAGTTGACACCGGGACGGCGTGGCAGAAGCTCACCCATCATCATGCGACCTGGAGTCGTTTCGTAGACCTGCGAGGCTGGATTGCCCTCCTCGTCGACATATTTGAAACGGCCCTTGATCTTCGAGTGCAGCGTGACAATGCCGTTGTCCAGCGCATGCTGCAGCTCGCCCATATCGGCAAAGATCATGCCCTGCCCTGGCTCGTTCTCTGCCTCGATCGACAGATAGTAGAGACCCAGAACGATGTCCTGCGACGGCACGATGATCGGCTGACCATTGGCCGGATGCAGGATGTTGTTGGTGGACATCATCAAGACGCGGGCTTCGAGCTGGGCTTCCAGCGACAGCGGAACGTGAACCGCCATCTGGTCGCCGTCAAAGTCAGCGTTAAACGCCGCACAGACCAGCGGATGCAGATGAATGGCCTTGCCTTCGATCAGCACAGGCTCAAACGCCTGAATGCCCAAGCGGTGCAGCGTTGGTGCGCGGTTCAGCAGAACCGGATGTTCGCGGATCACCTCGTCGAGGATATCCCAGACTTCCGGCTTTTCTTTCTCAACCAGCTTCTTCGCCTGCTTGACAGTGGAGGAATATCCCTTGGCGTCGAGACGGGCGTAGATGAATGGCTTGAACAGCTCCAGCGCCATTTTCTTCGGCAGACCGCACTGATGCAGTTTCAGCTCAGGACCAACCACGATGACCGAACGACCGGAATAGTCGACGCGCTTACCGAGCAGGTTCTGACGGAAACGTCCCTGCTTGCCTTTCAGCATGTCGGACAGCGACTTCAGCGGACGCTTGTTGGCACCGGTGATGGTGCGGCCACGACGACCGTTGTCGAACAGCGCATCAACGGATTCCTGCAGCATGCGCTTTTCGTTGCGGATAATGATATCCGGCGCGCGCAGTTCCATCAAACGCTTCAGACGGTTGTTACGGTTGATCACACGACGGTACAGATCGTTCAGATCGGAAGTCGCGAAACGACCACCATCCAGCGGCACCAGCGGACGCAGATCCGGTGGAATGACCGGAATGGTCTTCATGATCATCCATTCAGGACGGTTGCCTGAATCGAGGAACGCTTCAGCGGTTTTCAGGCGCTTGGAGATCTTCTTGTATTTCAGCTCCGATGTGGTGGAGGCGATCTCTTCGCGCAGCTCGTTGACCAGCTTTTCCAGATCCAGAGCGGCCAGCATTTCGTGGATCGCTTCAGCACCGATCATCGCGGTGAAGCTGTCATCGCCATACTCTTCGCAAGCGATCAGATGCTCTTCTTCGGTCAGCAGCTGAAGCTCCTTCAGCGGGGTCAGACCGGGCTCGATGACCACGAAGTTCTCGAAATACAGGATGCGCTCAAGGTCTTTCAGCGTCAGGTCCAGCAGCAGGCCGATGCGCGATGGCAGCGACTTCAGGAACCAGATATGCGCCACCGGAGAGGCCAGGTCGATGTGGCCCATGCGCTCACGGCGTACCCGTGACAGGGTGACCTCAACGCCGCACTTCTCACAGATAATGCCTTTGTATTTCATGCGCTTATACTTACCGCACAGGCACTCGTAGTCCTTGATCGGACCGAAGATGCGGGCACAGAACAGACCGTCACGCTCTGGCTTGAACGTACGGTAGTTGATGGTTTCCGGCTTTTTGATTTCGCCGAAGGACCAGGACATGATTTTTTCAGGTGAAGCGATCGAGATCCGGATGGAGTCGAAGGACTGAGCCTGCACCTGTGGGTTGAAGAGATTCATGACCTCATGGTTCATGTGATTTTCTCCTTTTTGGGCTTTCGCCCGTTTTGGTCTGCTTTGGATTGTCAGACCGAAAAAATTCTAAGCGACAGAGTGGAAAGGGCCGAGGCCCCTACTCTGCTGCGTCCGGCATGTCGACGAATTCGTCTGCTTCTTCTTCCAGCTCAAGTTTGGAATTCTCCAACTCGACGGAAAGACCAAGCGAACGCATTTCCTTGACCAACACGTTGAACGATTCCGGGATACCGGATTCAAACGTGTCGTCGCCGCGCACGATGCTCTCATAGACCTTGGTACGGCCGGCCACGTCGTCCGACTTGACGGTGAGCATTTCCTGAAGCGTGTAGGCTGCGCCGTACGCTTCCANNGCCCAGACCTCCATCTCACCGAAGCGCTGACCACCAAACTGCGCCTTACCACCCAGCGGCTGCTGTGTGACGAGCGAGTATGGACCGATCGAGCGAGCGTGGATCTTGTCATCAACCAGATGGTGCAGCTTGAGCATGTAGATGTAGCCCATGGTCACCGGACGGTCGAAAGGCTCACCTGTACGACCATCATAGAGGGTTGACTGACCGGAACCGTCGAGGCCCGCCTGCTCCAGCATCTCAACGATGTCTGGCTCATGGGCGCCATCAAAGACCGGCGTGGCGATGCGTACACCGGTTTTCAACTGGTCAGCGATGCGAACGATGGAATCATCGTCGAAGTCGCGGACCGGCTCGTTGCGGTCATTGGCCGGATAGAGCGACTCGATCTCCTTGCGCAGGGCGTCCTGCTTGCCGGTTTTCTCGTACTCTTCGAGCAAGGCGCCAACCTTTTTGCCCATGCCGGCACAGGCCCAACCCAGATGGGTTTCCAGGATCTGTCCAACATTCATGCGCGACGGCACGCCCAATGGGTTGAGCACGATATCGGCATGGGTTCCGTCTTCCAGGAACGGCATGTCTTCGATTGGCATGATGCGGGAAACCACACCCTTGTTGCCGTGACGGCCGGCCATCTTGTCGCCGGGCTGCAGCTTGCGCTTGATCGCGACAAAGACCTTGACCATCTTCATCACGCCTGGTGGCAGTTCGTCACCGCGCTGCAGCTTCTCGACCTTGTCCATGAAGCGGCCTTCCAGCAGCCCTTTGGACTCGTCGTACTGACCGCGCAGAGCTTCGATCTGGCCTTGCAGCTTCTCGTTATCGACAGCGAACATCCACCACTGTGAGCGTGGGTATTCCTGCATGATTTCGAGGTTCAGCTTGGTGCCTTTCTTGAAGCCCTTTGGACCGGCAACTGCTTCCTTGTTTTTCAACATGTCAGCCAGACGGCCATAGACGTTGCGGTCCAGAATGGCCTGCTCGTCATCGCGGTCTTTTGCCAGGGTTTCGATTTCTTCACGCTCGATCGCCATTGCGCGTTCGTCTTTTTCAATGCCGTGGCGGTTGAAAACACGAACTTCAACAACGGTACCGAAGGCACCCGGGCTCATGCGCAGCGAGGTGTCACGCACGTCAGAAGCCTTCTCACCGAAGATCGCCCGAAGGAGCTTTTCTTCCGGTGTCATCGGGCTTTCGCCCTTAGGTGTGATCTTACCGACCAGAATATCGCCCGGGCCAACTTCAGCACCGATATAGGTGATGCCGGCCTCATCGAGATTCTTCAGCGCCTCTTCGGAGACGTTTGGAATATCGCGGGTAATTTCTTCCGGCCCCAGCTTGGTGTCACGGGCCATCACTTCGAACTCTTCGATGTGGATGGAGGTGAACACGTCGTCGCGCACAATGCGCTCGGACAGCAGGATGGAGTCCTCGAAGTTGTAGCCGTTCCAGGGCATGAACGCGACGAGCACGTTGCGGCCCAGAGCCAGATCGCCGAGATCGGTCGACGGACCGTCGGCAATGATGTCGCCCTTGTTCAGAACATCGCCGACACGCACCAGCGGACGCTGGTTGATACAGGTCGACTGGTTGGAACGCTGGAACTTCTGCAGACGGTAGATGTCAACACCTGGCTTGGCAGGATCGAGATCCTCCGTTGCGCGGACAACGATACGTGTCGCATCAACCTGATCGACCACACCGCCACGCTTGGCGCCAATCGCGGCGCCGGAGTCGCGGGCCACGATCGGCTCCATACCGGTACCCACAAATGGTGCTTCAGCGCGGACCAATGGCACCGCCTGACGCATCATGTTGGAACCCATCAGAGCGCGGTTGGCGTCGTCGTTTTCCAGGAACGGTATGAGCGCCGCAGCCACCGAAACCAGCTGTTTCGGCGACACGTCCATCAGATCGACCGAGCTGGTCGGCATCATCTGCACGTCACCGGCCTGACGACAGATGACGAATTCATTGACGAACTTGCCTTTATCATCAACCTCAGCGTTGGCCTGAGCCACGATGTATTTGGCTTCTTCCATGGCCGACAGATAGACAACGTCGTTGGTGACCTTGCCGTCGACAACCTTGCGATACGGGCTTTCGATGAAGCCGTATTTGTTGATGCGGGCGAAGGTGGCCAGCGAGTTGATCAGACCGATGTTCGGACCTTCCGGTGTTTCAATCGGGCAGATACGACCNTAGTGCGTTGGATGCACGTCGCGGACTTCAAAGCCAGCACGTTCGCGGGTCAGACCACCTGGNCCAAGCGCCGACAGGCGACGCTTGTGGGTGATTTCCGACAGCGGGTTGGTCTGGTCCATGAACTGCGACAGCTGGGAGGAACCGAAGAACTCGCGAACCGCAGCAGCCGCTGGCTTCGCGTTGATCAGATCCTGCGGCATGACGGTGTCGATCTCGATCGACGACATGCGCTCCTTGATGGCGCGCTCCATGCGCAGCAGACCGACGCGGTACTGGTTTTCCATCAACTCACCGACGGAACGAACACGGCGGTTGCCGAGGTTGTCGATGTCGTCGATTTCGCCAATGCCGTCACGCAGCTCGACCAAGGTTTTCATTACCGACAGAATGTCTTCCTTGCGCAGCACGCGCACGGTGTCTTCGGCATCCAAATCCAGGCGCATGTTCATTTTCACGCGACCAACGGCCGACAGGTCGTAGCGCTCGCGGTCGAAGAACAGCGACTGGAACATCGCTTCGGCGGTTTCCGGTGTTGGCGGCTCACCAGGGCGCATGACGCGATAGATGTCGAACAGCGCGTCCTGACGGGAATTGTTCTTGTCGGCAGCCAGTGTCGAGCGCATGTAAGCGCCGATAGTGACATGGTCGATGTCGAGGACGTCGATGGAGTCGTAGCCCAGATCGATCAGATCTACGACGGAACCGGAAGCTTCACCAGTTTTCTCATTGAACTCATAAGTCAGCTCATCGCCGGCTTCGAAATAAATCTCACCGGTTTCCATGTTGACGATGTCTTCCGACAGATAACGGCCGTTTAGAGCATCGGGCTCAACGCGGATGTCTTTCACTTTGCCGTCGAGATCGCGGATGGTGCGGGCTGTGACTTTCTTGCCAGCTTCGATGATCACCTTGCCGTTGTCGGCATTGATGATGTCTTCGGTTGGCTTGGTACCCTTCAGGCGATCGCCGTCAAACGGCATGCGCCAGCCCTTCTTGCCGTCGTTCTTGAAAGTGACGGTGTTGTAGAAGTGGGACAGGATGTCTTCGCCGTCCATGCCGAGCGCCATCAACAGGGTTGTGGCAGGGATTTTGCGACGGCGGTCGATACGCGCGTAGACAATGTCCTTGGCGTCGAATTCGATGTCGAGCCAGGAGCCGCGATAAGGAATGACGCGGGAAGCGAACAGCAGCTTGCCCGAGGAATGGGTCTTTCCCTTGTCGTGGTCGAAGAACACGCCCGGTGAACGGTGCATCTGGGAAACGATCACGCGCTCAGTACCGTTGATGACGAAGGTGCCGTTACCTGTCATCAAGGGCATGTCGCCCATGTAGACTTCCTGTTCCTTGATGTCTTTGACCGACTTGGCGCCGGTGTCTTCGTCGATATCGAACACGATCAGACGCAGGGTGACCTTCAGCGGCGCCGAATAGGTCATGTCGCGCTGGCGGCACTCTTCGGTGTCATATTTTGGTGCTTCAAAATCGTAGCGGACAAAGTCCAGCTGCGCTGCACCGGTGAAGTCTTTTATTGGGAAGACGGAGTTGAAAACGGCCTGCAGGCCCTCGTCACCGCGACCACCTTCTGGCTCATCAACCATCAGGAAGGCATCATAAGATGACATCTGAACCTCGATGAGGTTCGGCATATCGGTTACTTCTGTAATGTGACCGTAAACTTTACGAACGCGTTTACGTCCGTTGAAGACATGAGCTTTCGAAGCCATGGACAATCCTCGTATTGGTGGCCCCTGGAAAAGGGCTGAACACACAAAAACAGCCCTTACGCGCGGCCCGTTTTTCTCAAAACAGGTCGGCATAAACGCTGCATATGGTCTGTTGTTTTGGACAAGTCGCCAAAAAGCCCTATCCAATCGGACTTTCAGGACACCTGCCAAGCAACAGGCTGGATCAAAGGCACCCCCTGAAACGAATCACTTGGGGGAACTTTTGGGTTTGTTTCGCAACAATGTGTTGCGAATGGGGCAGAGATGAACCCTGCCCCAAAAGCAAATAAACGCTTACTTGAGCTCGACAGTCGCGCCGGCTTCTTCCAGCTGCTTCTTGAGCTCTTCGGCTTCCCCTTTGGAGATGCCTTCTTTGACTGGCTTTGGAGCGCCTTCGACCAGGTCTTTGGCTTCTTTGAGGCCAAGACCGGTGATGCCGCGTACTTCTTTGATGACGTTGATTTTCTTGTCGCCGGCAGAAGCCAGGATGACGTCGAATTCGTCTTTTTCTTCAGCAGCTTCTGCAGGAGCAGCGCCGCCAGCAGCAGCAACAGCAACAGGAGCAGCAGCAGATACGCCCCAATGCTCTTCGAGCATTTTGGACAGCTCAGCAGCTTCCATTACAGTCAGGGTGGAAAGTTCGTCTACGATCTTCTGAAGATCAGCCATTTGTTTAGTCCTTAATTTGGTTCAAACGATAAGTTTGTGAAGTTGAATTGGTTTCGAAGTCCGCTCATGCAGCGTCTTTTGAGGAGTAAGCCCCGATGACCCGTGCCACCTGGCCCGCAGGGGCGCTGGTGACCATGGCGATGCGCTGTGCAGGTGTAGAGATCATGCCGATCAGCTTTCCGCGCAGTTCATCCAACGACGGCAGGGAAGCCAGTGACTTCACGCCGTTCGCGTCGAGGTTGGTCGCACCCATTGCACCACCCAGAACAACGAGCTTTTCGTTCTTCTTGGCAAATGCATCGGCTGCTTTCGGAGCTGCCACTGGATCTTCGGCATAAGCCAGAAGCGTTGGACCTTTCAAAAGGTCACCCATGTGTTCAGCATCCGTACCCTCAAGAGCAAGCTTGACGAGACGGTTCTTCGCGACTTTGACGGTACCGCCGGCTTCGCGCATCGATGAACGGAATTCCGTCATCTCTGCAACCGACAGACCGGTATATTGTGCCACCACGATGGAGCCCGCGCCCGAAAGCGTGTCCTTCATCTCGGCAACAAATTCGCGTTTTTCCGCTCTATCCAATTTGTCTCTCCAGTTTGGATCCAGAAATCTCCGGATCCGGTTGCCTTTTGCCGCCTGCTTCGCCGAAGCTAATCAGAGCGACGCTCGAGGGTCCTGTCCCCCTGCATCCTCCGACTTCCGGGGAAGCCGCAGCGCAAGGCATTCGTTTGAACCGAAAACCGGTTCGCTCGTCTGTGCAGGCTTGGTTGATTAAGACGCCCCAAGGGACATCGCCTGCAGTCTCGGACAGGGGGTGAGTCTTTCGACCCACCCATTCAGACCGGCGAACCGGTCCGAAATTCTTGATTCAGTTCCGACTGTTATAAGCGAAACTTAAAGTCTTGATTCAGGTGGCTGGAAGAACCGACGCTGGGTCGACCTTCACACCTGGGCCCATGGTTGAAGAAATTGCCACGCGCTTGACGAAAGTGCCTTTGGCGCCGGACGGCTTGGCCTTGGCAACGGCTTCGGCAAATGCCTTGACGTTTTCTTCGATGGCTTTTTCGTCGAAGCTGGCCTTGGCGATACCTGCATGGATCACACCGGCTTTTTCAACGCGGAACTCAACCGAACCACCCTTGGCATCTTTAACAGCCTGGCTGACGTCAGGTGTCACAGTGCCAACACGTGGGTTTGGCATCAGACCGCGCGGGCCGAGCACTTTACCCAGACGACCAACGAGAGCCATCATGTCAGGGGTTGCGATGATGCGGTCGAATGGAATGTCACCACCCTGGATGCGCTCCATCAGATCCTCCGCACCGACAGTGTCAGCACCAGCGGCCTTGGCTTCTTCAGCTTTCTCGTCACGGGCAAACACAGCAACATTCATGCTTTTGCCGGTACCGTTTGGCATGGTGACAACGCCACGAACCATCTGGTCAGCATGACGCGGGTCAACACCCAGGTTCATTGCAACTTCAACGGTTTCGTCGAATTTAGCGTTAGCGCCTTTCTTGATGAAAGAAACAGCTTCGGAAATATCGTACAGTTTCTTGCGATCGATGCCTTCGCGGGCAGCGGAAAGTCTTTTACCTACTTTTGCCATCTCGTTAGCCCTTCACTTCCAGGCCCATGGAGCGGGCAGAACCTTCGATGATCAGCATTGCCTGATCGATCGTGTTTGCGTTGAGGTCTTTCATTTTGACTTCAGCGATTTCCTTCACCTGATCCTTGGTGACCGAACCAGCAATGGAACGACCGGGCTCAGTTGAACCGGATTTCAGGTTAGCCGCTTTCTTCAGCAGGTAAGACGCTGGTGGCGTCTTCATTTTGAAAGTGAACGACTTGTCCTGGAAGATGGTGATCGTCACAGGCACGGGCGCGCCTTTTTCGATCTCCTGAGAGGCAGCGTTGAACGCCTTACAGAATTCCATGATGTTCAGACCGCGCTGACCCAGCGCTGGACCGATTGGCGGGGACGGCGAAGCGTTGCCCGCAGGAACCTGAAGCTTCAGGTACCCTTCAATTTTCTTGGCCATAATAAATGCCTTTGTTTGCGCCCCTTGCGGAGCAATTACGTTTTGCAGCTTGCGCTGCGCTCAAAGACCTGCGTGGTGCGGATTTGGAAGCCGGCCAGGCCCCTCACCTCCCACACAGAAATGGATCAGACCTTTTCGACCTGCCCATATTCCAGATCCACTGGCGTCGCACGCCCGAAGATCGAAACTTCCACTTTCAGGCGGGCGCGTTCCTCGTCCACCTCTTCCACAGTACCGCTGAAGGACGCGAATGGCCCATCGGATACGCGGACGTTTTCGCCAACTTCGAACATCACAGATGGCTTCGGACGATCGACGCCTTCCTGCACCTGGTTCAAAATGCGGTCAGCTTCCTTGTCGGTAATCGGCAACGGCTTGTTGTCCGACCCCAAAAAGCCAGTGACCTTTGGCGTGTTGTTGATCAGGTGAAACGCCTGATCGGTCATCTCCATGCGAGCCAGCACATAGCCCGGAAAGAACTTGCGCTCGGCGTCGACCTTTTTGCCTTTGCGAACTTCAACGACCTTTTCGACCGGCACCAGGATCTGTTCAAAAAGATGCTCAAGACCTTTTTGACGGGCCTGCTCCTCGATTGAGGCCACCACCTTCTGCTCGAAATTCGAGTAGGCGTGAATAATGTACCACCGCATAGCCATGGAATGTCCGCACTCCGTTAGGATCGATTAGCCGAAGAGAAAGCCTGTGCCGTAGCTCAGGAGTTGGTCGACCAAGAAGAAAAACACCGCAAAGATGAACACAAGAACAAGAGTCATCACCGTTGTCACGCCGGTTTCACGACGTGTCGGCCAGACGACTTTTGCCACTTCCGCCCGCACCTGCTGGAGAAATGTGAAAGGATTCGTTTTGGTTGCCAAAGTGATTTCCTCAAACGATGCTTGAATAAACTCGCGCATCAACTTGTTTTCAAACAGCAATCAGGCTCGCCAAGTAGAATACATACTCAACGAACCCCAATGAATTGCTGCTTATCTATGGCAGGACGGGGCTAAGTGCAAGACGCACAATGGATTTTCTGTCATGCAATTGTCAGATTTTTTAACGCATGCACCCGCACCACCAACCGGTTCCGACAATACACGGCAACGCCTTTTTTGTTCAAGACCCCGCGCTTGCGTGTTGACTACCCCCCGGGCCCATCAACTAAAAGGATTTAAATGGACAATCCATGGACGCGCAACAGGACGGAAACATGAGCAACAATCGCATCAAACTGGGCATGGTTGGCGGCGGACGTGACGCCTTTATTGGAGCTGTGCATCGTATCGCCAGCCGCATTGACGATCAATTTGAACTGGTTGCCGGCTGTTTTTCGTCAACCGCTGAAAAGTCCAAGGCCTCAGGTGCGGATCTCGGATTGCCGGAAGATCGCGTCTACAGCGACTTCACCGAAATGGCCAAGCGCGAGGGCCGTTTGAAGAATGGCATCGATGCGGTTGCCATTGTCACGCCCAACCATGTCCACTACCCGGCAGCCCGTGAGTTTCTGAAGCGCGGCATCCACGTCATTTGCGACAAGCCTCTCACCTCAACGCTGGCCGATGCTAAAAAGCTGGTAAAAGCCGCCGAAGCCTCCAACGCGGCGTTTGTCCTGACCCATAATTACACCGGCTATCCGCTGATCCGTCAGGCGCGCGAGATGGTGGCCAGCGGAGAATTGGGGAACATAAGGGTGGTCCAGGTGGAATATCCGCAGGACTGGCTGTCGGAGCCGCTGGAATCAACCGGTCAGAAACAGGCCGGATGGCGCACTGATCCGGCCAAGTCCGGGGCTGGTGGTTCGATCGGCGATATCGGCACCCATGCCTATAACCTGGCCCGGTTCGTCACCGGCCTGACGCTCGACAGTCTGTGTGCCGACATGCAGCGCTTTGTCGAGGGACGCGAACTTGATGACAATGCCCATGTGCTGCTGCGTTTTGAGGGTGGCGCCCGCGGCATGTTGTGGTCGAGCCAGGTCGCCCCCGGCAATGAAAACGGCCTGCGCATCCGCGTATTCGGCACCAAGGGCGGGATTGAATGGCTTCAGGAAGACCCGAACAAGCTCTGGTTCACCCCGCTGGGCGAACCAAAGCGCCTGTTGACCCGCAACGGCGCGGGCATTGGCGAAGCCTCCATGGCTGTCAGCCGAATTCCCGCCGGTCATCCCGAAGGCTATCTGGAAGGCTTTGCGACCATCTACAATGAAGCAGCCCAGACGATCCGGGCCATGCAGAATGGCGAACCAGACCCCGGCCTGCCCTATCCAACGGTCCACGATGGTCTGGAAGGCGTCGCATTTGTCGATGCCTGCGTGCGCTCCTCTTCTCGCGACGGCGCCTGGGTGAGGCTGGCGATCTAGCTTGAAGCCTCCCGTTCCGATGGGCGGTTATCCCTCCATCGGATCCGCATTCCTAAAAGCTGAACCAAGCGGTTCGAAAGAATCATTGATCTCGACAGCGGAAGGCCGTGGCTGGCTGAGTCATGCCGGTTCGGCCCAATCCCTTGCCGTATATGCAGATTTCGTCCAAGCTGCCCTTAGGGCAACAACATTTTGCTATTCCGCAGATGTTGTTTGTTGGGACAATTCTTATGGCCAAATCCTGGCTCAACGATACGGTCGGCGGATCCGTCGCCGGGCTTTTGGCCATTCCAGAAGCCATGGCCTATGCCGTCATCATCTTTTCGCCGCTGGCCGTGCATCGGCCGGAAGTGCTGCCCATTGGCATTGTCAGCTGTATTCTCACCGTCTTTCTGGCCAACCTGATCCCCTGCGCATTCGGGGGACCGCGCATCTTGATCAGCCTGCCTTTCTCCCTCTCCGCCGTGATGTTGGGGGTTTTGGCCGCACAGATTGTCGTATCGGTTACCCCTGAAGGGGGAGAACCCGATATCGATCTTGCTCTGGTGCTGCTTCTGGCCGTTGTGGCCATCAGCGCTATCATTCAGGTCTTGCTGTAGCTGTTTCGATTGGGAGATCTGGCCAAATTCGTACCCATGCCGGTCATCGCCGGACTGCGCAACGGCACTGCCATCGTGACTGTGATCAGTCAGGTACGGCCCCTGCTGGGCTTTGATGGTGACGACTCGATCGTCTTCACCGAAATCCTGTGGCCGACCGCGATGATCGGCATATTGACTTTCCTGGTCATGTGGCAGGGCGGGCGCATCACGTCGAAGGTGCCCAGCGCCGTTTTGGCGATCCTGGCCGGCACCATCGTCTATTATGCATTGGCCAGCTTTGGCATGAGCCTGCAACTGACCGACTTTGTGGGCGCCATTCCATCGGCAATCCCGACGCCGCAATATGCCGACGATCTGCTGGCGGTTGTCACCTCACCGGAAACGTTTGATCTGCTGCTGCCCCTTCTGCCAACAGCGCTTGCGCTTGCCGTTTTGAATACGTTGCAAACCTTGATCGCCGTCGTTACCGCCGACAATCTTATGGAAACCCGCAGCCCATCCAACCGTGAGCTGGTGGGACAAGGCATCAGCAATTTCGTCAGCGGCCTGTTTGGCGGCATGGCCGCATCAGGTTCAATGGGCGGCACGATGACCAACTATGGCAATGGTGGTCGCGGCCTGACCTCCAGATTTGCAGCCAGCGGATTGGCCATCGCGGTGATCCTGTTCCTGGGTCCGGTGATCAGCAATCTGCCCAAGATCGTTCTGGCCGGATGCCTCCTGGCACTTGCCCTTTCGATCTTCGACCGGCCCGGTTTGCAACTGCTGAGCGACGCCATCCAGCGTAAGGTCAACTTGCGCGAGGCGATCAAGGACCTGTCGATCATCGCGACGGTGATGATCATCTTGTTGGTCTTCGGCCCCCTGGCAGCCGTTGGAGCGGGCGTGCTGGTCGCCCTCGCCCATTTCATTCTCAGCATGGCCCATGACAATGTGCGGCGCGAATTCACCGGTGAGAGCATCCGCTCGCATGTCCATCGCAACGATCAGGAAAACCAAGCCCTAGCAGAACTCGGCCAGCGGGTCCGCATTATCGAACTTGAGGGGCCGCTGTTCTTTGGCACCAGCGATCGGCTTGCCACGAAACTTGAGGAACTTTCGCAGGAAGACGTTCGTTTCATCCTGCTCGACTTCAAACGCACCAGTGAAATCGACACGACGGCAGTTTCGCTGTTGTGCCAGGCCCGTAATGCCTGCCTCAAAAACGGCAGTACGCTTGTCCTGTGCAGTTTGGAGGATAAACCCGCCGTGGCTCGGTTCCTGAGATCCTCCAAACTCTACGATGAGTTTGACAGCACCGAGATTCACACAACCAGCGATGACGGTCTCGCCTTTGTCGAGGATGCCTTGCTG
>JABSRX010000208.1 GCA_013214695.1 Rhizobiaceae bacterium
TGTCGGACCGCGAGGCGAAGCAGCTTGCGATGTGCATGCAGCTCTTCCGGTTTAGCGATGGCGAGGAGGTTTGCCAGGCCGGCCAGGCGCACACACACTTCTTCATCGTTGCTGGCGGAGAGTTCGTAGGCAATTGCTGTCAGCCGACGCTGTTGACCGGGGTCACCGAGGACATGACGGTTTGTCGGACCGAGACATTTGGGCCGGTTACGTCGATCTATCCGATCGACAGCTACGAGGAGGGCTTGGAGAAAGCCAATGACACCGAATTTGGACTGTCCTCGGCCATCTTCACCAACGACATCAACAAGGCCTTCCATTTTGCCCGCAATATTGGGGCTGGCATGTGCCACGTAAATGGGCCTACCGTGCACGATGAGGCCCATGTTCCGTTTGGCGGTAATGGCGAAAGCGGTGTCGGTCGTGAGGGTACCGACGCGGACCTCGAGGCAATGACTGAACTGAAATGGGTGACTGTCCAGCTATGAGTTTCACGCTTTATCATCACGGCTCGTCGGTTTGCGCAGCAAAAGTGCGTTTTGCCTTGGCGGAAAAGAACATGGACTGGGATGGCGTCTATATCGATATTCTGAAGGGCGAGCAGTTCACACCAGAATATCTCAAGCTCAATCCAAAAGGGGTGGTTCCAACACTGCTCCACGATGATCTGGTGATCCCTGACAGTACGGTCATTATTGAATATCTCGACCAGATCGCGCCGGATACCAGCCTGCATCCGACTGATCCCTGGGAACGCGCTCAGGTGCGCTATTGGACCAAGGCGGTTGATGAAGATCTGCACCCGGCCTGTGGGACGATGACATTTGTCTGTTCTCATCGCCACACGGTGTTGAAAAACCTCGGGCCCGAAGGGGCCGAAAAATTTCTCGCCTCCACACCGAAACTGTCGGTCACATCGAACTGGAAAGAGCAAAAGGACAGTTTTGTTCGCTTTGGCTTTGAAGCGCCAGGAGCGGCTGAAAAGGTCAAACTGTATGACACGTATCTGTTCAAGATGGAGGAGGCCTTGCAGGACACCGACTGGCTGGTGGGCAACAAGTTCTCCATCGCCGACATTTCACTGACACCCTATGTCAACCGTCTGGCCATGATGTCGATGCGTGGTATGTGGGAAAATGGTCGCCTGCCGAATGTTGAGAAATGGTTCAACCGGATTGAGGCCAATCCCAATTTCAAAAAATGCTTCATTGATTGGGTGCCGGAAGACCTGACCAATGACTTGCGCGAAAACGGGGCCAAGAGTTGGCCTGAAGTTGCAAAAATTCTCGAAATAGAAATCTGAACAAAGGAGGCAATTATGGGCCGATTGGATGGAAAAACAGCGGTGATCACGGGTGCTGGACGTGGCATTGGTGCCGTAATGGCAAAACATATGGCGGGCGAGGGGGCCAATGTTGTTGTCTCTGACGTGTTGGATACGGCGGAAACCGTGGCGGCAATCAAGGGTGCCGGCGGTAACGCCATCGGACTGAATGTTGACGTGACGTCGGATGCGGATCTGGCGGCAATGGTCGAGGCCACCGAAAAGGAATTTGGTGCCCTCAACATTCTCGTCAACAACGCGTCGATCTTTGCCGCGTTGCAGCCGAAGCCCTTCCTGCAGATTGACAATGACGAGTTCGACAAGGTGATGACCGTCAACGCACGCGGCGTGCATCAGGCCACCAAGGCGGTTGTGCCAGCAATGTTGCGCGCGGGTGGCGGCAAGATCGTCAACATCGCGTCGGGGACCTTCTATTATGGTCCTCCAGGCCTGTCGCACTACACAGCGTCAAAAGGCGCGGTAATTGCCTTGACCCGCGGCTATGGCCGTGAACTGGGGGACAAGAACATTCAGATCAATGCGATTGCGCCCGGCTTGACGGAGAGTGAATCCATCCAGGGACATGCCGGTTTCGACCCGGCACGTGGTCCAACCGTTCAGTCACGCTCGATCAAACGGGAAATGGTGCCAGAGGACCTTTTGGGCTCGCTGATGTATCTGATCACGCCGGACAGCGACTTTGTCACCGGTCAAACGCTGAATGTCGATGGTGGCAAGGTCAATCTGTAAGAGCTGCCTGCGATGACAAAACGCTATGCCCTGGTGCCTCCCGGCGGAGGTCCCAACTACGATTGGTCGGCTGACCACACATTTGTGAAAGTCTCGGCCGAAGATACGGGCGGGCAGTACACGCTGATGGAGGACAATCTGAAAGCCAATTTCAGGTTGGGCCTTCACATGCACCGTTATCATGCCGAAACCTTTTACATCCTTGAGGGATCTGTCGACTTCTATGTCGACGGTGATTGGATGACAGCGGCTCCAGGGACCTGTTTGCACATACCACCGGGCATTCCACATGCCTGTACCTTGTCGCCGGGCACGACGTCGGGACGGATGTTGATGATCTATCAGCCATCCGGCTTTGATGGCTATCTCGCGGAGCTTGGCAAAATGTCGGACGCGGACTTTGAGGACAGCGCAAAGATGGATGCGCTGAATGAGAAATACGACATCGTCAATATCGGACCGGTCCCTGACCGAGACTAACGGCGGAACAATAGCCTTCCGCCGACACGATCGTTCGACGATTTGATTGAAACCCAAGAGGATGAAAAAACAATGGGCCAAATTGGCGAAGACATTATTGGCACCAGTGGGATGAAGCCTTTCTTCAGCGTTGCAAACGCTGATGCGGTTACCATTGATGCGCCGGAAAACCGGAAAGGCGACGCACTGCGCACATGGGTGCGTTCACTGAGCGGTTTTCAGAAGGAAGCACTTGTGCGTTCGGCCAAAACCGGTCGGACCTGGCGGCTGGTTTCCGACGAGGGCCCCTATCTGAACGGCCACGATGCGGCTCCCTGTCCGTTGGCCTTTTT
This sequence comes from Rhizobiaceae bacterium, assembly GCA_013214695.1. Classification (GTDB taxonomy): domain Bacteria; phylum Pseudomonadota; class Alphaproteobacteria; order Rhizobiales; family Rhizobiaceae; genus Pseudahrensia. The sequence goes on from JABSRX010000208.1 coordinate 2,887, forward strand.
GTCGACCGGCATGGCAGCCAGCTATCTCAACGAGATCACGGCTCTGGCCGAGCAGCGGGGCGTTGAGCTACGGAAATTGCGGCTGATTCAGAACAACTATTACACCATGCGCGGTTCGATGCCGAAGCGCACAATGGTCGGTGGATCCGAACCGATCGAGCTTGAAATCGAAGTCGATTGTGACCTCGACGATGCCGCCCTCACTGGTCTCATCATGGATGCCGTTCACGCATCGCCCTTGAACGGCCTGATGCGCGGCAAGTTGGAAAGCCTGTTCAAGCTGTCAAAAAACGGCATGGAACTGGCACCCGCCAAGGCAGTGGAATTGGACGGTGCTCTGTTTCCTGATCCCGGCGATCATTTCGCCGCCTCTGAGCCAATTGAAAGCGACATTGAACTGGTGGGTCCTGTCGGCCCAACACCAAAGAAAGAAGTGCCGCAAGGCACGTCGGCAGCCGCTGGTAGTCTCGCGGATGAACAAAACCGCCGCTTAAATATCGGCGCGATTGCGACACTGCGCGAAGACGGCATGAAAGACATTCAACAAATGCAGTATTCCCCGTGGGGCACGTCTTTCCGGTTCCTGAGTTCCGAGGATGGACGGGCGCCAGACGCCAATAGTCTGATCAGCGCCGGCATCGGCTTTTGCTTCATGACCCAGTTTGGCCGCTTCGCATCCATGCTGAAACTGGACCTGCCCGACTATCGCATCGTGCAGGATACCCACTTTTCACTTGGCGGCGCGTCGGGCGGCACAGGCAAGGCAGGCGAAGCCGACCCGATTGAAACCCATTGTTATCTTGAGACCTCAGAGGACGATGCGGTGGCACAAGAAATGCTCGACATGTCGGAACAGACTTGCTTCCTGCACGCTTTCTGCCGCACCGAAATGAAGACGAAGCTGAAAATCACCCGCGTTTAATCAGCGCAAAACAGGAGCAGATATGGACCAGGAACTATTGGACAAACTGGCTTTGCGTGAGCTCATCGACAATTGGGCCATCTGGCGGGATGCAGGGTTTTGGGAGAAGTTTCGAACCGTTTGGCACGACGACGGACGCATGATGGCGACCTGGACCCAGGGCACGGCCGATGAGTTTATCGAAATAAACAAACAGGGTTGGGCCAAGGGCGTATCGATTCTGCATTTCCTCGGCGGTTTCACCTGTGAAATTTCGGGCAATCGCGCGATCACCCAGACCAAAATGACCATCTCCCAGCGTGGCGAAGTGGATGGTGTTCTGGTCGATGTGGTGTGCACGGGACGCTTTCACGATTTCCTTGAAAAGCGCGACGGCAAATGGGGTATGTGTTTGCGCCAGCCGATTTACGAAAAAGATCGCATGGACCCGGTCAACACAACCGAAGTTGTGGAACTGGATCAGGAATTGCTGTCGGCCTTTCCGGTTGGTTATCGGCACCTCGCCTATCTCCAGTCGAAAGTGGGATATCCGGTCAAGAAGGACATGCCTGGTTTGAAAGGACCTGAAGTGGAGGCGCTCTATGCCACCGGGCAGGATTGGCTGGCAGGTCAGCAGATTTCCTGGGCGGGCCATACCTGGGGATGATGTCCTCCGCGGGTGGCTCGTTTAGAGTTGGCGTAGGATTCAGTTTTGCAAAATGTGCGGGTGCTGGATAACGTCTGGCTGACAGGTCTTCAAATAATTGGTCCGTACCATGACAGACTCCGCAAAACCTCCTTCCTCGCCGCTGGTTGATCGTTTCGACGAAGCGGCGCGACATCTCGAAGATGTCGAAAGCTATGCCAAGCTGGAAAAAATGATCGCGCGCGGTTCGTGCCGATCGTTTCAAGACCGTGTGGTGGATGCAGACCTGATCCAATTGCTCTGTGCCGCCGCATTGGCTTCGCCAACAAAGAGTGATCTTCAGCAGCGTGACATCATCGTGGTGCAAGACGAGGCCCTGAAACAGCAGATCATGAGTCTGATGAGCGAACAGAGTTGGATAGCCGACATTCCCTGCCTGTTGGTGTTTTGCGGCAATAATCGCCGGCAAAGGCAAGTGCATGAACTCAGGGGACGTGCGTTTGAAAACGATCACCTCGATGCGTTTTTCAATGCTGCGGTCGATGCCGGCATTGCCTTGTCGGCTTTTGTCTCGGCCGCTGAACTGCTCGGCCTGGGATGCTGTCCAATCAGCGCGATCCGTAACAAACCCCAGCAAGTCAGTGATTTGCTCAACCTGCCCCAGTATGTGTTTCCGGTGGCCGGCTTGGCTGTTGGATATCCCAACTTCGCCAAACCTAAGCTGAGCCCGCGCTTGCCGCTGAGCGCCACGCTTCATATCGATCGTTTCGCGGACGAGGGAATTGATGCAACGATCGATGCCTATGATGCACGCCGCAACACAATCGCTCCCTACGCCCAACAGCGTGCCGAAGAACACTTTGGCAGCAGCGAAACCTATGGTTGGTCTGAAGAGAAGGCCCGTCAATATGCGCTGCCGGAGCGTCAGGACTTTGGGCACTTTGTGCGTTCCAAGGGCTTTGATTTGAGCTGAGGTCAGGTTTGAATCAAAAACCCCACACCGTGTTTCGACGATGTGGGGCTTTGAGATTGTCGCCTGAATTAGGAGGGGAGATTAAAACGAGGCGGTGTGTTGTACGTGGAGGGTAAACATGGCCGTCAGGGTGATGGCTGCGATGATGATCAACAT
>JABSRX010000209.1 GCA_013214695.1 Rhizobiaceae bacterium
TTTTCTCCTCAGTTGAACGACGGCGCGAGATGGCTTTGGTGAGCAGATCTTCAGAATAGGCCTTGCCCTTGTCGGCGGCTTCTTGATCCCGGTCGATCAGCACAACTTCGATGCCAGCCTTGGCTGTGACATAGGCAATGCCGGCGCCCATGAAGCCCGCGCCGAGGACGCCGATTTTCTTGATCGAATTGGCAGCCACATCAGGACGACGCGCGCCTTTGTTGAGTTCCTGCATATTGATGAACAGCGAGCGGATCATCGCCTTGGCTTCCGGCGTTGTCAGCGTATGCGCGAAGTAGCGTGTCTCAACCTTCAGTGCCGTATCCATCGGTAGTTGCAGGCCTTCGTAGACGCACTTCATGATGTTCAGCGCGTTCGGGTAATTGCCGTATGTTTCCTTGCGCAGAATTGCGTTGCCAGCAGCCAGCATCTGCACGCCGGTTGGAGACCATATGTTGATCGGTGCCTTGAAGCCCTTTTGATCCCATGGTGCGTTTGGTTTCAGTCCCTCTACGATCAAGGCCTTGGCGCGCTGAACAACTTCAGCCGCGGGCACAACTTCATGCACTAGATTGAGCTGCTTGGCCTTCTTCGGCCGATGGGCCTTGCCCTGCAACAACATCTGCACACCGTCCTGTGGGTTGACCAGGCGTGCAACCCGCTGAGTTCCACCGCCGCCTGGCAACAGGCCGACCTTGACTTCCGGAAGACCGACGGTTGCAGATTCATCATCCGTCAAAACGCGGGCATGGCAGGCCAAGGCAATTTCAAAACATCCGCCCAATGCGGTGCCGTTGATGGCGGCAACCCAGGGCTTGCTGCCCGTTTCCAGTCTGCGTAGAGCCAGGCTCAAGCGGCCAGCACCTTCGAACAATTGCTGAGCGGCGGCCTGCTCGTCCTTGGCCTTGGCTTCAGCATACCCGCCAAGCATGCTTTCCAGCATGGTCAGGTCGGCACCGGCACCAAAGGCCTTCTTGCCGGATGTGATGACCGCTCCTTTGATAGCTTCGTCGCTTTCGACTTGCTCAATCAGACTATCCAATTCGTCCATCACTTCATTGTCGATGACGTTCATGGATTTTTCGGGCATGTCCCAGGTGATCAGAGCGACGCCGTCGGAATCGGTTTCAAGTACAAAATTCTTCATGGTCGTTCTCCTCACACGCGCTCGATGATGGTCGCGGTACCCATGCCAGCCCCGATGCACAGGGTGACAAGAGCAGTGTTGGCATCGCGGCGTTCGAGTTCGTCGAGCACGGTGCCCAGCACCATGGCGCCAGTTGCGCCCAATGGATGGCCCATTGCAATGGCACCACCGCAGACGTTGATCTTGTCGTGCGGAATGTCGAAGGCCTGCATGTAACGCAGCACGACAGAGGCAAACGCCTCGTTCAATTCGAACAGATCAATGTCTTCAATCTTCATGTTGGCGCGGTCGAGCAGTTTTTGAGTTACGTCGACAGGACCTGTCAGCATGATGTTCGGCTCTGAACCGATATTGGTGAATGCGCGGATACGGGCACGGGGCTTGAGACCCATCGCCTTGCCGCCTTCCTGCGAGCCGAGCAGAACAGCTGCTGCACCATCCACGATGCCGGACGAATTACCAGCATGATGAACATGGTTGATGCCTTCTAGTTCCGGATAGCGCTGGACGGAGACATAGTCGAAGCCACCCATTTCACCCATCATTTCGAAGCTGGCATTGAGCGATGCCAGAGACTGCATGTTGGTGTCTGGACGCATATGTTCATCGTGGTCCAGAATAGTCAGTCCATTGATGTCCTTGACCGGTGCGATGGAATTCTTGAAGCGCCCTTCTTCCCAGCTTTTGGCTGCCCGGCGCTGGCTCTCCACCGCGTAGGCGTCCACATCATCACGGGAGAAGCCATATTTGGTGGCGATAATGTCTGCCGAAATGCCCTGCGGCACAAAATAGGACGGAACGGCGATCGACGGGTCCACCGGCCAGGCATTTCCGGCAGCGCCGATGCCCACACGGGACATGCTTTCAACACCGCCGCCGATGGCAACGTCATCGACGCCGGCCATGATCTTGGAGGCTGCAAAGTTGACGGAATCGAGACCCGAGGCGCAGTAGCGGTTCAACTGAACGCCTGCGACGCTCTCGTCATAACCGGCTTGCAGAACCGCCGTGCGGGTGATGTCACCGCCGGCTTCCTTGACCGGATCGACGCAGCCAAAAACAACGTCATCGACCAGTTTGGTATCCAGCTCATTGCGATCACGAAGGCTTTCCAACACGCCAGCTGCCAATTTGTTGGTTGGCACTTCGTGTAGTGAGCCGTCTTTCTTTCCGCGTCCGCGCGGAGTGCGCACGTGGTCGTAAATATATGCGTCTGCCATGAGGTTCTCTCTTTCCAAATATCGTTTTGCCTGCGGCTTAAAGGCTGCGTGCAATCAAAACTTTCATAATTTCGTTGGTGCCGCCGTAGATGCGCTGTACACGCGCATCGCGGAACATGCGGGCAATTGGGTATTCGTTCATGAAGCCATATCCACCATGCAGCTGGACACATTCGTCCATAACCTTGCATTGCAAGTCGGTGACCCAGTATTTGGCCATGGAGGCGGTTGTCGCATCCAACCCGCCATTGATATGGCGTTCGACACAATGATCAACAAAGACGCGGGCAATGCTGGCCTCGGTCTTCAGCTCGGCCAGCTTGAACTGTGTGTTCTGGAAATCAATGACCCGATTGCCGAAGGCCTTGCGTTCCTTCACATAATCGATGGTCAGTGCCAGAGCGCGTTCAATGGCACTCATCGCCTGATTGGCGATCAGCAGGCGCTCCTGGGGCAGCTGTTCCATCAATTGGTAGAAGCCGCGTCCCTCTTCAGCGCCCAGCAGATTGGAGGTTGGCACACGCACATCGTTGAAAAACAGTTCCGACGTGTCATTGGATTTGTAACCAACCTTGTCGAGGTTGCGACCGCGTTCGAAACCTTCCAGTCCATCCGTCTCAATGATGATCAAGGACGTGCCCTTGGCGCCCTGGGATGGATCCGTCTTAACGACGAGAACGATGATGTTAGCGTGCTGGCCATTTGTGATGAAGGTTTTGGACCCATTGATCTTGTAATGGTTGCCATCCTTCACCGCATTTGTCTTAACACCCTGGAGATCAGAACCGGCGCCCGGCTCGGTCATCGCAATGGCTCCGATCAATTCGCCAGACGCCATGCGCGGCAGCCACTTCTTTTTTTGCTCTTCCGAGCCGTAGTGGAGGATGTAGGGTGCGACAATGGAATTGTGCAATGCGAGGCCGAAACCATCGACGCCGACATGGCCGATCGCCTCGGCGATGACGGCTTCGTGGGCATAGCTGCCGCCGGCGCCGCCATATTCTTCCGGCATGGAGGCGCATAGAAGCCCAGTTTCGCCGGCTTTCTCCCAGGCTTCGCGGTCGACGATTTCCTGCTTCTCGTAACGCTCGTAATGCGGCGCTATTTCCTCGTCCATAAAGCGATTGGCCATTTCCTCGAGCATAGCGACATCGCCGCTGCGCCAAGTCGGTGTTTCAATCTGCAATACTTCGGAGGGAAGTGTCATGGTCAGAAAGCCTCTGCGTCAAGTTCCATCATGGTGTCACAACCGGTCTGAATGCGCACCAAATGGGTGGTAGATTCAGGGATGATGCGCTCCATAAAGAACTTACCCGTCACCAGCTTGTTTTCAAGGAATTGTGTGGAGCCATTGGCGCCTTCAGCGAGTTTTTCCTGCGCCGTTTCCGCCATCAGGGCCCACATATGACCAAGTGCGACAAGGCCAAACAGGTGCATGTAATCGGTGGATGCGGCGCCGGCATTGTCCGGGTTGGACATGCCATGCTGGACCAGCCACATGGTTGCAGCCTGCAGATCGCTCAGTGCCTTTGACAGGGGGGCGATGTAAGGGGCCATCGCCTCGTTGTCTTTATGCTTGGAGCAGAATTTGCCGACTTCCTTGAAATAGGCCTGAACAGCGCGACCACCTTTGCTCGGCAGCTTGCGTCCAACCAGATCAAGGGCCTGGATGCCGTTAGCCCCTTCGTAGACCATGGCGATGCGGGCATCGCGAACAAACTGCTCAACACCCTGGTCCTTGGTGTAACCCGTGCCACCGAAGACCTGCTGGGCCATGACGGTGTTGTCGAACCCCTTGTCGGTGAGCACGCCTTTGATGACGGGTGTAAGCAGTTCCATGAAGTCGTGGGCTGCCTGCTGCGCTTCCGCGTCTTCCGAGCGGCGGCTGATGTCCCCTTTCAAAGACGACCACAGCAGGAATGCGCGGCCCGCTTCGTTGAATGACCGAATGGTCATCAAGATGCGACGAATATCCGGATGCACAATGATTGGATCAGCCTTCTGCTCAGGGAACTTCACACCTGAAATAGACCGCCCCTGCAGGCGTTCACGCGCCCAGTCTGCGGCGTTCTGATAGGCGACTTCCGATTGTGCCAGCCCCTGAATGCCAACCCCGAGACGGGCTTCGTTCATCATCACGAACATGGCTTTCAGACCACGGTGCTCTTTACCAACCAAAAAGCCGGTGGCTTCTTCGTAGTTCATCACGCAGGTGGCGTTACCGTTGATGCCCATCTTATGTTCCAACGATCCGCAGGTCATGGTGTTGCGCTCGCCAGGATTGCCATCAGCGTCCAGCAGGTATTTGGGGGCAATGAACAGGGAAATGCCGTCGACGCCTTCGGGGGCACCCTCAATTCTGGCCAGAACCAGATGGATGATGTTCTGGGTCATGTCGTGTTCACCAGCCGAGATCCAGATCTTCTGGCCGGTGATCTTGTATGTGCCGTCCTCTTGGGGAACGGCTTTGGTACGCATCATGCCCAGATCGGTTCCGCAATGAGGCTCGGTCAGGTTCATTGTACCGGACCACTCACCTGACATCATTTTTGGCACATAGGCCTGCTTCTGTTCTTCGCTGGCATGTTCAATGAGTGCGGCGGCAGCGCCGCCTGTCAGGCCAGGATACATGCTAAAAGCCATGTTTGCTGACATGGTGAATTCCTGCACAGCCGTGTTGAGCGTAGCCGGCAGGCCCTGACCGCCATATTCTTCAGGGAAGGGCAGGGCGCCCCAACCGGATTCTGAATAGAGGTCATAGGCTTCTTTGAAGCCCTTGGGTGTGCTGACCGTATGATCCTCATGCCACGTACATCCCTCAAGATCGCCTACCGCGTTCAGGGGATGCAGAACTTCCTCCGCCAGCTTTCCTGCTTCTGCGAGAATCGCTTCGATCATGTCGGGTGTCGCGTCGGCAAATCCGGGCAGATTGTTATATTTCTGGATCTGCAAGACGTCATTGAGCACAAACAAACTGTCTTCAACGGGCGCGCGGTAGGTTGTCATAGCGAATTCCTCATTAGCCTTTGGCTGCTCGGTGCCAGGTACTCATCCCTGGCTGATTATCCTCAAAAGAGCTGACCTGATGTTGGTCAGTGTCCCAAATCTCGTCGAAAAGGCGAGGCGGTAGATTGCCTCATATGCCCAGTT
>JABSRX010000210.1 GCA_013214695.1 Rhizobiaceae bacterium
GACCACGTGCGCCTCCAGGCCGAAGGCGCGGCCAAGCGACACCTGGCGTTTGATGTTGGTAAGCCGGTCCGGATTTGTGGCGAGGGTCAGCGAGCCGGTCTGAGTCCAGCCGGTGGCCTGCCCGGTTTCTGTTTCCAACTCACCGTAAAGATCGATGGAATAATTGATCAGTTTGGTGAGCGTGGCAGAAGGGCGCAGGCGACGCACCAGGCCAGCAGCGTGCCAGGTTGTGCCCGACGTCAGTTTCGAGCGCTCCAGCAAGACCACATCTTTGCGGCCTTCGCGGGCGAGATGATAGGCAATCGAGCAGCCGATCACGCCACCGCCGATAACCACCGTGCGTGCATGTTTCGGCAGGCTCATGGAAACAAACCCTTATCTCGCATGTCAGCCATTGTCTGTCTGAAGGCTTCCAGCGCTTCGCCGATCAATTCAGGTGTGTGCGCTGCCGAGGTGAGGCCAGACGTGTAGGCCATCATGTCGACACCGCGGCTCAACATGCCATCGCGATAGGCTTTCACTTGCGCAGCGGGCAGGCCGCGGATTTCGGCCGCAGACATTCCTTGCAGGTCGCGCCGCCCGAAATAGAGATGAAAGATTGAGCTGTCGCCATAGGCCAGACCTTCGATATCCAACTCTACCAGCGTCTCGTTCATGCCATCCCGCATCAGCGCAGCCATATCATTGGCCCTGCGTTGCACCTCTCCTGTGGCCAAAAGCGGCATGGCGGCACAAGCAGCCGCCGCGATCAGCGGCGAACCATTAAACGTGCCCTTGTGACTGACGGGCGGCGACAAGCCTTCACGGCTTTCAGCGTTGTTCATCAGTTCCATGATATCGGCCCGTCCACAAACGCCACCCCCTGGCAAACCTCCGGTCAGAACCTTGGCCAGGGTTGTCAGATCCGGAACGATGCCATCGCGTGCCTGCCGACCACCGGGAGCCCAGCGGAAACCGGTGATGATCTCATCAAAAATCAAAACGACGCCAGCATCGCGCGCCACATCATGCAACGCCTGCAGCCGATCGGTAGCCAATGGCACGCAACCATAATTGGCGCCCGATGCCTCGAGGATGACCGTACCGATATCCGCGTCTTGCAATGCGCTTGCCAGCGCCTGCGGGTCAGCGTCGCAAAGATCGATGAGATCTGAGACGGCGGCAGGAACCCCCAACGACGTTGGCTGTTCATTGCCGGGCTTCGCGCCTTTCATCACGTGGTCGTGCCAGCCGTGATAGTGCCCATCGATCCGCAGCACGCGGTCTTTGCCCGAAAACGCCCGCCCCAGCCTGATCGCCAACATGGTTGCTTCCGAACCAGAGGCCGTAAAGCGTGTCCGCTCTGCGCTGGGATAGAGTTGATTGACCCACTCCGCCCATTCGATTTCTTGGCGATGACAATCGGCAGTAAACAGGGCTCGACTGGCCTGCTCTTTAACGGCATCCACAATTGCCGGATGATTGTGACCGAGAATCTGACTGGCGCTGCCCATCTTAAAATCGATGTAGCGACGACCCTCGACATCCCACTTTTCCGCACCCAGCGCGCGGTCGATGTAGATCGGATGTGGCGCACGATAGCGTAGCTCATGGCTGACACCGCCCGGCAGGGCCCCACGCGCTCTTTCGCTCAGTTGAGAAGACTCCATCAGGACCTTCCGATCTGATCGCGACGCAGCCGAATATCGAAATCCTGCCGCAGCACCCCGTCGGTGACGTCGTCTACGTGTTGAGGGTAGTGGCTGTGCAGCAGCTCGCGGGTCTTGTCACGGGCGACTTCGCCCACTGGCTTGGCCCCGTCTTCCTGCCACTCGACCGGGGTTCGACGATCGCCGATATGGGGATAGAAGTAATCGCATTTCATCCGTTCGAATGTATGCAACTCACCGAGATAGTGGCCGGCACCACGGCAAACATCAGCGATGACTTCGGCAGCGATATTCTCAGCCGTGGCTTCAACACCGCGGACGCTGCGCAGAATATTGCCGAGCATGTCGTTGTCGCTGACATAGGCCTGAAGAGAAATGCCCAGAAGGCTCGCATGAATGCCGGCTGCCTGTGTCACGATATTCGCCCCGGCATGGGCGGCCATGGAAACGGCGAGGCACTTTTCCGCCCCATACTGGGCATCGAGCGTTTTGGCATCGGTGATCCCGGCAATCGACGAAGTTGGCAAGTTGAAGTGGCGCCCCATCTGCGCCGCACCCGCCATCAACACCGCCTGCTCACCCCCGCCACCGCACATGGACCCGGTACGCAGGTCGGCGACAAGGGGCTTGGGGGCGAAAATGGCTTTGGCTTCGGGATCAACCAGACGGGCAAAGACCAGACCGGCCAGCGTTTCGGCAACAGCCTGCACCAGCGAGCCGGCAATGGTTGCAGGACTGGTTGCACCGGCCTGCCCCGCGCTGATCAATTGCACCGGAAATCCTGCCCGGATGGCCGTCTCCAAGACTTCGCAAGCGTCCTCGGCAAAGCGCATTGGTGGCACCACATGGCAGACCATGATGGTCATGAAGGGGCGGGCTCGGAACGCCGCCTCATCCCCCGCAACCGCATAGCAAAGCGCTGCAATATCAGGAACGGTTTGCGGGTCGGTGATCGACATCGAGACGTGTTTGGACGTGCCCATCAAACAGGCATAGGCGGTGTTGATGTCCATCAGGCGATTGTCTTCAACATCGCGCGCCACAACCGGGCGGCTGAAATGATGGATGTTCTCCATGCAATCCACCAACCGGGCAGCATCATAAAGGTCCTGAAGCGTTGACTCGCGATAGGCGTCGGTGTCGAGATCGAATACACCGGGCGCCGCACCACCGGTGGACATGTAGGTGCGATCGCCTTCGATCATCAGATCATGCTCAGCCCGCTGACCGCAGAGCGGAAAACCACGGCTGGCCTGATCCACACTCTGTCTCACCAGGTCGCGCGGGAACAACAGCCGACCGTCATCCGTCAACCGACCACCTGCCTGCACCACCTTGTCAACCATCGATGGAATGGCTTGGCTGAGCCCCAAGGTCTCAAGCAGTTGCAGGGCGGCCTCTTCGATCAGCGCGACCTCTGTCTCGGATAGCGGCTTGTAGCGACCACCCACCACACCCGGCCACACCGGTGGGCTAACCTCCGGTTGTTGGGATTGGTGGAGGCGCTCTTTACGCCCTCTTCGCTGAGCAGTCGATGCCATGATTCATGAAGAAATTTCACACTTCACTCAGGATGAACTCAATCACGGCACTTTACAAAAGCACTCTTCTCAATAAATGAAGAGGAAAATTCATCTATTGTTTTTCATGCTACCCTCTCTGCCCGCCCTTCGCGCCTTTGACGCTGCTGCCAAACACGGCAGTTTTCGCGTTGCCGCGGCGCATCTTCATGTGACGCCGACAGCCATCAGCCATCATGTGAGATCGCTGGAAACGCAACTCGGCGTCAGCCTTTTCCGGCGCATTGGACGCGAGGTTGAACTGACAGAGGATGGGCAACGCCTGGCTGCCTCAACGCTGCAAGCCTTTTCCCTGCTTGAAAACGCTGTGAACCGGGTGCGGCGAGGCCAGCGTCAGGTCGTGCGCCTTGCGGCGGGGCCGATCTTTACGGCCCGCTGGCTGATGCCGCGGATCAGCGAATTCTGGAAGCAACATCCCGGGATCGATCTGGAGGTTCTACCAACCTATGAGCCGCGTACGCTGGACCCGGCAAATGTCGAAATCGTTATCCGCTGGGAACGCATGGCAGACATGGACAAGTCCGCCATAAAGCTGCTGGAGCTCAGGCCGGTGGCGATTGCCAGTCAAAGCTTCGTCGAATCCCATGGTCCATTCCACAGGCCGGAAGATCTACTTACAGTTCCGCTTTTGCATCAGCGCAACCATTGGGGCTGGCTCGACTGGTTTTCCGCCATGGGCGTAACGCCCCCCACACCGCTGCGGGGTTCGATCTTCGAAGATGCAAATGTGCTGTTCCGCGGCGCTGCCGATGGACAGGGTGCGGTGGTGGGCTGGTTGCCGTTGATCGATCAGGATTTGCGCGAAGGTCGCGTGGTGCGGCTTTATGATGAGGACATCTCGCCCACTCACGGCTACTATGTTGACCTGCTCGGTTCAGAGCCTGCCGCGAGCAAGATCGATAAAGTACTCACATGGCTGCAGTCCGAAGCAACAGCAGGTGGCTAGGGGCAATTCTCTTACTCAGTCGGCCAATTCTGGATGATCATAGGCCTGCGGGTAGGTCATGGGGTGCAGTGGCCCCAGCGGGATGGTCCGGTTCCAAGTGCGGCCGAAATAACCCTGTCGGCAATGGATCAGCGAGTTACTTTCAGCAACCCCCTTGATGCCATAGACCCGACACAGCCAACGCCAAAGATGCGGATAGTCGAGAATGCGGGCGCCATTGAGTTTCATGCGCACTATGTAAACCGGGTCGTGACGATAGAGAGTGGGAAAGAGCCTCAGATCCGTTTCCGTAAACCTGTCCCCCGTCAAATAGGGGCGGTTGTCCGCCGCCAATCGGCTCTCCAGCTTCGACAAGGCGTCAAAGTAATTCGTGAAAGCCGTGGCGTATGTTGCCTGATCACTGGAAAAGCCGGCCTTGTAGGAGCCGTTGTTGATGTTGACGTAAATGTATTGATTGAGCTCGTCGATCTCGGCGCGCAGCGACTCGCTGTCCTCATCCATCGGATACAGGTCAGGCAGCGCAGCCGGTTCCAGTGAGCTGCCCATCGCCCGGGCGTTCAATGCCAGCATGCGAACGATCTCGGCGCTTTCGTTGGAAACGATGGATTTTGTAACCTTGTCATAGAGGACTGGCACGGAACGCTCCTGCGATCCTTCCGCCTGGTAGATTTGCTGGACCAATCGAAAATTGTTGCCCGTGGCGGTTTCAGCGGTGCACTCCGGTAATGGCTCGCCGGTCAGAGGCGAGGCCTTGTCCGGCGCAAACTGCCAAAGATTTGGACCGACAGGATCGTCGTCCTCCGTCCGCGATGGAAACGCGACATCCAGGCTGATGCTGTTTTCCAGACCCAGGACATTGCGGGCCAGGGTCACCCGGTGGCACCAGGGGCAATTCAACGCCACAAACAGATGGTAACGATTGGGCTCGGCGGGAAAGCGATCGGTTTCCCCGATGACATTGCGAAAGGCACTCACCCCACGCACAAACTCGCCTTTGGCTCGGCGTGCCGCCGCGTTTGTTTGGTTTTCTTCCTTTGACAGGTCTGTCATCAATAACTCCATCGGCGATATACGGCGAAATGCGGTTCTACGATAGCGATATCGGCCAACCACCTCATCCGGCAAATGGGGCTATGCCCATCGCAATTCAAACAATCCGCAAAAGTCATTGCCGATTTCACGCTGTCGGGGAAAACTAGAACAGCATTTCAGTTACCGGGAGAGTCATCACATGTCTGCCGAAACCAGATACGACAAGCTTCTGCGCCGCATGAACAACGGCGAAAAAATCATGATCGACGGCGGCACGGGCACCGAAGTCGAACG
>JABSRX010000211.1 GCA_013214695.1 Rhizobiaceae bacterium
GACGCGGTTCGCTCGTCGAACAGCGCAAACAGATGAGGCAGAGCATCCAGACCGTCCTGCTCGCCCTGTATCGCAGCCGGCCCCTGCGTTGGGTTCACCGCGTCCAGCATGGTACCCGGAGACAGAACTTCGCGGGCGCATTCGGCGATTTTTTCGGTCATCGCCGCGGTGGTGTTGGGATTGATGATCAATAGGCGCATCAGGCTAGACCAGTCCGCTTCCAGCGTCGGAACCATGACGTTCCTGACGCCGTCGCAACAGATATGCGATCAGCAGGAAGCCAAGAATGATGATCAGGGAAAACACGGTTGTCAGGGTGCCCAGCGCATAAAGAACGGGCGTGGTGACATTGGTGGTCATACCAAAAATTTCCAGGGGTAGTGTGTTCTTGGAGCCGGACGTCAATAGGGTGCGCGCGAACTCATCGTAAGACAGGGTGAAACCAAACAGAGCCACACCAATGAGACTTGGCGCGATGATCGGCAGCACCACAAAGCGAATGGTTTGCCACCAGGAGGCACCGAGATCGCGTGCCGCCTCCTCATAGGATTTGTCGAAACGGTTGAACACCGCAAACATGATCAAAATGCCAAACGGTAGCGTCCAGGTCAGTTGCGACCCCATGCCGGATGTTGACCAATGCACTTCCCAATCAAGGATGTTGAAGATCAGCCCCACGCCGAGAGAAATCAGAATCGAGGGGATGATCAGGCTGGTGATGATGAGGTAAAACAGCAGGCCGGATCCGCGAAAGCGTGACCTGAAGGCCAAGCCGCACATGACGGAAAACACAACGGTGCAGACCATCACCATCAGGCCCAAAACGAACGAGCGTCGAAACGAACCCCAGATGTCGCCCACCGCCTGCTTTTCGAACAGGTCGTAGAACCAGTGAACCGACACGCCGTTCATGGGAAAGGTCAATCCGCCCCGAGGGCCCTGGAAGGACAGAATACCAATGGTGATGACGGGCCCATACAGGAACAGAATGAACAGGCCGAAGAAGATGGCCAGGGCATAGAAGGATCGGGAACGCGGTTCCATTACAGCTCCTTCCTGATGTCGACAAAACGCAGCATGATGGCGATCATGATCAACACGGTTATCAGCAGGATGACCGCACTGGCGGCGGCTGCAGGATATTGGAGCAGCGCAATTTCATTGGAGATGACGCGCCCTACAGAGGCGGACTGCCCGCCCGACATGAAACGAACGGTGATGAAATCGCCCATCACCAATGTCACCACAAAGATCGAACCGATCATCAAGCCGGGGCGTGACAGCGGAATGATTATGTTGGTGAGGATCTGAAACCCGGACGCGCCGGCATCCCGTGCGGCCTCAATCAAGGTCTTGTCGATGCGCATCATCGTGTTGAAAACCGGCACGACCATGAACAGCGTGTAGAGATGCACGAAGGCCAGCACGACGGCGAAATCTGAAAACAACAGCCACTCCAGCGGCTCGTCGATGACGCCGAGGCTGATCAGGCTGGAATTGGCGATGCCATTGCGTCCCAAAAACGGAATCCAGGAAATCATGCGGATGATGTTGGAGGTCCAAAACGGGATTGTGCAGGCAAGGAAAAGAGCGATTTGCCAGGTCAGACTTCGAACGTGAAAAGCCAGAAAGAAGGCGACGGTGAATCCGATAATTGTGCAGAAGAACCAGGTCAGGACCGTGAACTTGAGCGTCTTCAGATAGGTCGCCCAGGTGACAGGTGATTCAAGAAGATAGACGTAATTGTCAAAAATGAAGGCAGGGAAAAAGTTCCATTCATTGTAGTCCCAGAAACTGACAATGGCGATCGTCAGCAGCGGAAGGACAAGAAAGAATGCAAGAATGAGAATGGTTGGAGAGACCAGCAACCACGAGAATGATTGGCCAGAGTTCAGATTCTTGGCGGGTTGTTGAGACTGCATCAAATACGGAACTGAAAGAAGGAAAAGATGCCGGGGCCAAAGCCCCGGCACAAGTTGTGCGTGTTATTGTTGTTTGATCATCAGGCTGCGATGAACTCGTTCCACTTGCGCACCATATATTTATTTTCGTCCATAACGGCGTTCCAGCAGGCAACGGCGCCCATACGGTCGTAGAAGGAACCGCCATCGCGCACCGCGCCGGCTTTTTCCATGACCTGTCCGAATGGGTTGGTGATGTCGCCTTTGGCTTCCTTGCCCTCGAACCAGAAGCCCCACTCGTCTTCGCTCATGTAGTTCTTCGAGGTTTCCGGTACGGCGGAGTAATAGCCCTGACGCATCAGGAAGCCACCGACCCAGCCATCGAGATACCAGTTGATATATTCGTAGGCTGCATCCAATTCCAGACCGCTGAGATTGGCCGACAGACCAATGCCGCCGCCCCAGGAGCGATAGCCTTCTTTGAGCGGCTGATAGACGCAAGGAATGCCTTTGGAGCGCACGGCGGTGATCGCCGGTGACCACATGGACTGGATCACCACTTCGCCCGACGCCATCAGATTGACGCTTTCATCAAAGCTCTTCCAGAAGGCGCGGAACTGACCGGCTTTCTTGGCCTCGGTGAAGATCGCCATGGTCTTGTCGATCTCTTCCTTGGTCATATTGCCCTTGTCGCCATACTGGACTTCGCCCATTGCCTCACACACCATAGCGGCGTCCATGATGCCGATCGATGAGATGTCGAGGATCGACGCCTTGCCCTTAAATTCCGGGTTCAGCAATTCGGTCCAGCTTTCAATCGGACGGCCGATCAAATCGGGACGAATGCCCAGTGTGTCAGCGTTGTAGATTGTCGGGATGAGTGTCATCCAGCCGGTCTCTTCTGAGGCAAAGCTCTTGCCGTTTGGACCGTCGGTGAAGCCAACGCTGTGCGGCGCTGTTCCCTGAGCGATGGTCGATTCCGGTGTCAGTTTGCCGCTTCGGAAGATGCCGACGATCTTGTCGTAGTTCTTGATCTTGGAGGTATCCATCGCCTGCAGGTTTCCGGCACCCCAGACCTTCTTACAGATCCAGTATTCGATGTCGGCAATATCGAAAGACTTGGGCTGGGTCGCGGCTCTCTGGGTAACCGAGTCGGAGTCCAGTGCAGTCATCTCAAGCGTGAAGCCGAGGTCTTCCTTCACCTTGGCAGCGACTTCGTTGAGGTTCGAAACGCCAGTACCGAATTGGCGCAAGGTCACGTTCTTGATGTTTTGCGCCCATACAGTTGGGAAGCCGGAGACCAGGCTGGATCCAACAGCGGCGCCAGCGACTGCCGCAGACCCTTTCAATAGCGAGCGGCGCGTCAGCTCCCCCGTTGTTTTCTTTTCAGTTACGTCTTTCATTTCAGTTTCCTACCTTTGCTTTGTTGCTGTTTTTGGCACCTTGCTGGGATCATCCGGGCTGGGATCATCCGGCCAGCAAATGAGCGTCGTCCGCCTTCCATGACAGAAGAACGGATTCCCCAACTTCAATTGGATTTTGAAAGAAATCGGAGTCGGGAATTTCTGCTGAAATCTCCAGATCACGTTCGGACCGGGCCAGGAGAACAATTTTTGAACCCTGATATTCGATCTCTGAAACGGTGGCGTTCAGCGAGTTTTTGGTTTTTTTCGAGCCGATCTTGATGCGGTCTGATCGTATCGAGACTTTGCCTTTTTCGGCTTCAACAATGTTGTGCCCGCCTAGAAAACGGGCGACGAATTCGGTGCGCGGGGTGTTGTAGACCTCAAGGGCCGGGCCAGCTTGTTCAATGTGACCGTCGTTCATCACAACAATCAGATCGGCCAGCGCCAGGGCTTCGTCCTGGGTGTGGGTGACGTGAATAAACGGAATGGCAAGCGCCCGTTGAAGGGCTTTGAGCTCGCTCCTGATCTTGCCGCGCAGAAACGGATCGAGAGCCGACAGGGGCTCATCGAGCAGCATGATCTGCGGGTTGGTGATCATCGCACGCGCCAGCGCCACCCGCTGCTGTTGGCCACCGGAAAGTTGCGATGGCAGCCGGTCAGCAAGAATGTCGAGTTGAACCCGCTCAAGGAATTGCTCCGCCACGCCGTGGCGCTTGGACTTTTCTACCCCGCGCATTTTGAGAGGAAAGGCTACGTTGTCGCGCACGCTGAGGTGCGGAAACAAGGCGTAGCTTTGAAACATCATCGCGGAGCCGCGATCAGCCGGAGCCAGATCGGTGATGTTGTTCTGCTCAAGCACGATGTCGCCGGATGTCACGACTTCATGACCGGCGATCATCCGCAATAAGGACGACTTACCGCACCCCGATGGCCCAAGGATACAAACATATTGGGTTGCACCTGTCGTCAGACTGATACCATCGACCGCAGTGACCTCACCATACTTTTTGGTCAGGTTTATCAATTCAAGATATTTGTCAGGCGCGTTCATCAGTCATCTTCCCACCAAGATGAACCGAGACTGCCAATTGTTATTGATGCTGAGAACAGCTAATTATGCACCTGACTGCTGCAAAAAACGCAGCAATAAGAGGATAGCCATGAGACATTTGAATCTCTTTGAAAGTGTTGAACAAATCGCTCAGCTTGGTTCAATCCGCGCTGCTGCTGACGCCATGTCGATCACCTCAACTGCGCTCAATCGTCAAATCCTGGCGCTGGAACAGGAGCTCGGACAGCCCATTTTCGAGCGGCTTCCCCGTGGCGTGCGTCTCAACATTGCCGGCGAAATGTTCCTGATTCATGCCCGCCAACAGATGCGTGATTTCGAACGCATGAAAATTCAATTGGCTGATCTGTCGGGGGTGCGGCGCGGTCATGTGACCGTTGCATCCACCCAGGCAGCGATTCCCTATTTCCTGCCGCGGCAAATCACCGAATATCTCGAGCAACATCCCGGCGTGACATTCAAGGTCAATCCTTGCGACATTGAAACTGCACAGGAACAGCTGACCAGTCTGGAAGCCGACATCGCGGTTGTATTCGAACCACTGAAACGCAGCGACTTTCAAATCATCGAAAGTGTGCAGCAGGATATTGTCGCGCTGTTTGACATCGACCATGCCCTGGCGAAGAAATCTGGCCCAGTGCGCTTGAGCGAGTGTCTTCAGTATCCGCTGGCTTTGCCGGCCGATGTCACTGGAGTTCGTAGCCTACTCGAAATTGCCATGCAGCAACGCAACCAAACCATGCAGGTTGCGCTGGAATGTGAGGACTCCCACCTGTTGTTGAACGCGGTGCGCATGGGCAACCTGGTGACCTTCGATATTCCATTGGGGCTGTCGCAGAAGTTTCTGAACGATAATGGCTTGGCCTGGCGTCCGGTTGATCAACGCGACATGCCGCGTGGCTCACTGTATATGGGGCAATTGAAAGACCGCTCGCTTTCGGTGGCGGCTTCAAAGTTTGCCGTCCAAATCGTCACAGCACTCCAGAACCAAACGACGCTTTGTGATTGAGCGGCCGTATTGGGGGCGGAAAATCTAATGTCTGCTTTGTCCGGTGGATTCAATGGATCGACGCAACACTTTAATCTTTTTGGAAAGATGGAGTGTCAGTCATGGCCTATCGCAA
>JABSRX010000212.1 GCA_013214695.1 Rhizobiaceae bacterium
GTGAGTTTGGGGAAGCTTATCAGCCCGGCATTAATGTTATGAGCCTTATAAGCTTCCCCAAACTCACCGGCATATCCGGCCGTGACATGCAGGTTCCGACTGAGCCGTGCCGATATGCCAACCTGGGCGGAAAGCGAATTTTCGGGCAATGGCGAACCGGCAATGGAAAAGCTGTCGCCACCGGCGAAGGAAACCCGGCTTTCCGGTTCCAGATCCCCAAGGTTGAACCGCCAACCCAGCTCACCGAAGATCTTTATCTGGGATCGTTCGCTTCTCGAAGAAATGTTGGTAGAGGCCCGCACTCCGAGTTTTGAACCCAACAAGGAGGTGCTCGATTCTTCGGCCCGCAGTGCAGCACTGGATGATCCCACGCCAAGCGCGGTTTCCGTGTAACCGTCGGTTTCCAAGGTGATGTGGGACAGATTGAAGAAGGGCTGGATCAATGTATCACTGCCATTCAAGTCGAACTCACCCGTCAGTTCAGCAAAAGCTTGCAGGCTGCTGGCTTCGTAATCGGCGGCGAGCCTTTCATAAAAGTCCTGGAACATCACCGTGCGCTTGGTTTCGATCAGGTAATAGTTGCCGAAGACGCCGAAATGCAAATGCATGTGCATTTGATCCAGCGTGAGTGGACTGGAGCCATAGACCCCCATGGTCGACGTATCGAGCTCGCCTTCGCTGGGGCGACCGTCAAATTCCGATGTCCCCTTCCCCATCCCAAAGACGGCACCGATAGTGAAGTCCTCATTGCTGTAGTCGGCACCGATGACCAGACCCGATGCCTCATGCTCAAGTGCGGCAGTACCGATACCAGAGTCGGCATCGTGGTTGATGACGCCTCCCTGCCCTTTGATCCACCAATTGAGCTGCGAAAGCTGGTCCTTATAGAGATTTGCATCGTGGCTGAGCGCAAAACGATTGCGATTTGAACGGGGCGCGGTAAAGGCGTTCAGCCGCGCCAAGACGGCGTCGCTGCGCAGCGAGCTGGATTCCATCATCACGCCGAGAAGCGAAGGGTGAATATCGCCGCTTAGAGCGCTGTAAGCCGCCTGGAGTTGCTCGGCGGTTTCAAGCCTGTGCAATATCCCGCCAATGCCCTGATCGTTCGGTAAGGCAGAAACACCCTGGCAAGCTACGGCTTTCTCGTTTTTTGAAACTGCCGGATCACATAGAGTTCGGTGACCACGGAACACCAAGGCGACTTCGTTTGCTACGTCATAGTCCACCTCATATGACGAAACATACGGCACAATGAACGCACCTTCGATCAATCCGCCTTCGTCTTCGTCCACTGTCAGGAAAACATAGCGATGGTCGTCCTCGCTGTCTGAGCCATTGGACTCGACGCGGATTATGCCACCCAGATAGGCAGAACCGCGAACCACTTCGAGCAAATCTGAGTCTTTGTTCTCCGTGTCGATGTTGATGGCAAAGATGCCGGTTTCGGTCTGGACGAAGTTGCCGGTGAGCTGTGTTGTGCCAAGACCAGCGGTGATTTCACTGGAATAGGATTCGTCGGCTTCGGTGTCTTCGTCGTCTTCAATTTCAAGAGAGTCGGCCACAATTCCTCTGGGAGAGAAATAACCGGCATTGGTGAAGGTGTTGATGCGCCGTTCTTCAAGTGACAGGCCGCTTGGGACATCTTCATCGTCATATTGGGTCCTCACCATGTTGCCCTGTTCATCGACGAGCACGTCGACCATTTCGTCAAACTCATCCGAATTTGATAGAATGATGGCTTCGCCGGAATAGAACCTGGCCCCGGCACGGTTGTTGAGAAAACCCATGCCCTGGGAAAGATTGATGGTACCTGAGGACGTGAACGTGCCATAGTTGTTGATTGTGGTGTTCCCTTCGCCACCAAAAATGTCGCTTCTGTCGTCCTCGGTACCCGAAATCGAAAAAACCACTTCGTTATAGAGGGCCAGCTGATTGGCGGCGTTATCCGCAGTGTTGAAATAGATGCCGTACTCATCCGCAATCACCTCTGCGCCGGAAACCCGCTCACCATCATGGCTGGTGCTGCCTCTTCCCAAAATGATATGCGCAGACCCGCCGTCGCCTCGGGCGTGGGCTTCAATCCCGTACTCCCCAGCCATTCTAAGCTCGCCGGTATAGTTGATCGTTGCTTTGCCTTGGTTGACCTGCGTATAGATGGCTCTGTCTTCTGCGCCTGATCCATTGGCATAAATGCCGATATTTCCAATGTGAGTCAGATTAATGCTGGCCGAAGTTTCTTCCGAATTTTCGTAATCAACGACAGCATGAATGGCCTGCGCTCCCGCGCCATTTGACGCGATGAAATCGCCGTTGAAATGGATGTCTATATCACCTGATTGTTCAGCCAGATCGTGGCCCGCTTCGACATGAATTCCAAAGTTGGATTGGCTGGACGACTCGCTTTCGATCAGGATGTCGCCTCTTTGTGTTATGCTGGCGCCACCAAGGCCTTCAACCCTGACCCGTATTCCGGTCAGTCCATCGTCTCCGTTCAGCTCAATTGATCCTTGGTGAGAAACTTTGACGGCCAATTCATTTGATGGTTCGGATTCTTCGGGCGGCTCGGGATCCTCAGACGGTTCCGGCTCTTCAGGCAGTTCTAAATCTTCAAGTTGTTCCAGGTTGCTTGAGACGTAAATTGCGTTGGCATTCGAGCCAAGTGTTTTGATGTCACCTTGGTGCCGGACATCGATCACAAGCCGCTTGCCGTCTATAAAAATGCCCGCACTATCGTCGCCCTGGGTTTCAATGCTGCCATGGGAATCAATCGTGACCACGCCGGTGGCGTCATCCTGCGCAGCAACTGAAATACCATGTTCGGAATCCCCGGTGGTGAGGATCGTGAATGTGTCGTCTTCAGAATTTTCCAGCGTGAAGTCGGCGGCATTTACAATGCTGATCCCATGGGCACCCGTTGGTGCAATCCATCCGGGTTGGTCTTCCGCATCTTCTTCTTCCATGTCGACCAGGATCAGCTTGTCATACGGCCCATGGCTGGCATCGATGACAACCCCTCCGGACAGATCCCCCGAGCAAGTCACGATCGTGGGCTCTTCTTCGTCGACGACGCAGCTGTCAGGCTCCGGTGGGCCGGCCACCGCCTGTGGCGCAGCCAGCAACAGGGGCGCACAGGCCACCCCCAACCACAACAGAAGTAAGGTTGGACGAACCGGTCTAAAGGGCCGCGTCGTAGGATCTCCAAAACCCCACTGCTGCGGCACGACCGGGCGGAAGGTCCTTCGTTCAAATCCAGCTGGGACAAACGATGGAACCAGACTTCCTAATTTTCTCATGATTGAGCACGACTCCCTCGGGTGCCCACCCGAGAAACTATGTAGATCAGTAATACATTTTCTAGAACTGCAGATTTATATACATCTGTGGCAATTGATCAAAATTATCATTTACAAATCGAAAGTGTACTTACCAAGCGACCAACTTAGTAATAAATTATCCCAGAATAATCAGAAGAGTATTTTGATCACGCGTGGTTCTGCCCATTCGCCCGGGATATTCGTGCAGCAATCACATTGGCTCTTTTTCTAGCGCGGCCACGGGGATAGAACGGACCACTCAACCCCTCACCGCTTCTCAGCCTCCATGCGCGCCAGCCCCCTCACCTTTATCATCCTGACGGTTGTGATCGACATGCTTGGCGTCGGCCTGGCCTGGCCGATTCTGCCGCAATTGGTGCGCGAGCTGTCGGGCCTGGAAGTTTCCAACGCAGCTTTCGTCTACGGCGTACTGATGTCCGGGTTTGCGCTGATCCAGTTTTTGATCAGTCCCTTTGTCGGCATGTTGTCCGACCGTTATGGAAGGCGCCCCATCCTTCTGATCTCGCTGGGCGGCCTGTCTATCGACTATATCATACTGGCCTTGGCACCGAACCTGGCCTGGCTTGTCATCGCCCGCATCGTTGCGGGCCTGTTCAGCGCCACTGTGTCGACCGCCAACGCCTATATTGCCGACGTCACGCCGAAGAAGGACCGCGCCGCCGCTTTTGGCATGCTGGGCGCGGCATTTGGCATTGGCTTTACTATAGGCCCGCTGATCGGTGGGGTGTTGGGCGGCATCGATCTGCAATATCCCTTTTATCTCGCCGCCGCGCTGGCGTTCGGCAACATGGTTTTTGGCTATTTCATTTTGCCAGAATCCTTGCCCGTCGAGAAGCGCACACCCTTGGACCCCAAGCGGGCCAATCCGTTCAAAGCGATGAAGTATATTGGCCGCTATCCATCACTCACCGTGCTGCTGATCGCGCTCTTCTTGTCGGGCATCGCGCAGCAAGGGTTGCAGGGCATTTGGGTGCTCTGGACGGAAGTGGAATTCGACTGGGGGGTCGCGGAGGCCGGCTATTCCCTTGCCTGGGTCGGCGTCTGCATGGCCTTCGTGCAAGGCTATCTGGTGCGCAAAGTGGTGCCCCGCTTCGGCGAAACAAAGGTGTTGGTCGTCGGCTACACCATTTCAATGATTGCCTTTGCCGGCCTGCCGCTTCTGACCCAAGGTTGGATGGTCTATCCAGGCATTCTGTTTCACATTTTGGGCTGGGGCTGCGCCGGACCTTGCCTGACCGCTTTGGTCTCGCAGAATGTGCCGGACAATGAGCAAGGGCTGCTCCAGGGCACGATTACCAGCGTCAATACAATGACGATGATTGCCGGCCCACTGCTGGCTACGGGCATCTTTGCCAAGTCGGTGGGTGCCGACGCCTGGTTCGCCATCGCCGGCGCCTATTACTATTTCGCCGCCGCCCTGATGGCTCTGACGCTGTTGATCGTTCTGCGGGCAATCCGCAGACAAAGCATGTAATCGCGCCCTCACACCTTGCCGTGTGGGCGCAGGCTGAAGGCATATTGCATCATCGGCGCGGTTGTCGGTGTACTTACCCGTTTGCGCACTTTCTGGAACACTCTGTTGGATTGCGGCAGGATCGGCAGATCTCCCAATTGAACCATGCTGTGCACTCGAGGTGGTTCACCTGTGCCCGGACCCAAAATGGTAGAAATCGATACCACCACCTGGGCATATCCTTCGCAGTCCACCATGTATTGGTGAGAGCGCAGGCGACAGGCGCGCGGCCCGTTGCCTTTGGTCAGCCGCACGCAGTCCCGTTCGAATTCAATAGCCACCCGGTGCGGATCCACCCGACTGCCGTAGACGGCCGGCCGCCAGGTCGGATCGAACAATTGCGAAGCAAGGGTCCGATAGGATTGCTCTTCTGGAATGTTGAAATAGGTAGCCAGATTTTTCGACAGGTGAAGAATGCGGGAATCTATGAGAAAGCCATTGCGTTCAAACTGCAGCAAGCTGATGCGCCAATCGGTCTCCATCATACGCTTCAAGTAGGGATTCACCCGCTCCTGGCTTTGCGCGAAGACCTGCGCCAGCGCGATGCTCATACGTTCAGGGATGGATTCATAACCGTTCTCCCAACGTGATATGTTGGATTGAGAAATGCGAAGTATGTCTGCCAACTCAACCTGGGACAGGCC
>JABSRX010000213.1 GCA_013214695.1 Rhizobiaceae bacterium
CCAAGAAACGTCCGCGTCATCCCCAAAAGCCGCGACTTCCACTAGCGGCGAGCGGCGGCGGCGGCGGCAATGAGATAAACTCGCGGCTTGAAAAATACCAATAATTGGTACAATTTGAGCGCGGAGAAACGCCATGCCCAAAAACACGTCCATGTCACTCGGCGAGCACTTTGCCGGCTTTATCGACACCCAGGTCAAGTCTGGGCGCTATGGTTCAGCCAGCGATGTCGTCAGGGCTGGTCTTCGTTTGCTTGAGGAGCACGAAGCCAAAGTGAAAGCGCTTCAAAAAGCCCTGACCGACGGCGAGCAATCTGGCGAACCTCAACCCTTTGATCGCGAAAAATTCCTGAAACGCATGCACGACAAACACATCAGTTGATGGAATGTCGTATCGGCTCTCCCCACTTGCTGAAAACGACCTCGAAGAAATCTGGCTCTACACGATGAATGAATGGTCGCCCGACCAGGCGGACCGTTATGTTGGTCAAATCATCGATGCCATTGAGGAATTGGCGTCCGGTCAGAAACAAGGATGGAAGGTCGACATCCCTGAGGACTATCTCAAATATCCCGTCGGTCGACATATGGTCTTCTCCCGTCAAATTGATGGTGTAACGGACGTTATCCGTATTCTGCATCGAAGCATGGATGTGGAACGCCACATTTAGAGCCGTTTTCAAGATCGGCGGCGGCGAGCGGCGAGCGGCGGGCGGCGGCTAACCCAAATTCCGCGCCCGGGCGCGGACTGAGGCGGCGGGGTCGTTCAGCGCGGCTTCCAGCGCCATGCGCCCTTCACCGGCATGGGACGGCAGCAAGGCGCAGACATGCAAAAAGGCGTCGAGCGACCAGGCGCGGACAAAGGGTTTTGGTGCTGTCAGCAAGGGGCGCAGCCATTCGGCCAGCACCAGCGCCTGATCGGCATCCACCGGCAAAAACCGCGCACTTTGGCAGATGTGCAATTGCGCGCCCCAACTGGCGAGTGCCGGCAGGCGGTCCAGTATTGCATCCACCTGCTGTGCAGTCGGTTGATTTTTGCCGCCCCGGACCCAGGCGAGAAACAGCCATGTGGCCCCGTCGGCGACCGTCGTTCGTTGTCAAAGCAGCCGATCAGACAGTCGACATAGTCGGCCAAGCCGGCATGCTGGTCGGCCAGCGCCTGCAGGAATTTCGTGTCGCGACCGTCATAGGCGCGCAGGGCGGCGGTGAGTTCCTGGCAGGTCGGGCTATTCAATCGTCACGTCACCCGTTGCCTGGTTGATGCGGATATCGACCGTCAGTTTGGTCGACTGCACCCCGTCAATATAGCGCTCCACCGGCACCGACAGCAGCAGGCCCTTGCCGGGATCGTAGGAGGACTGCACGTCCGCCACGTCGAGATACTGAAATCCCGTCCACTCGCCACCATCGTTGAGCACCAGGCACTGGCGCGGCCAGTTTTCTTCCTGCGGGGCCGGCGCGATGATCGCCAGGTGATAGGAGCAGCAGGCAGGCTCGGCCGTGTCGAGGCCGATGATCCGGATCGCCCCATTGGCGAAGGTGCGGGTGTGCTGCTCCCAGGGCTCGATAATGGCATCGACCCGTGCCGGGCCCTCGCAGGCGGACAGGGTTGGTTCGGCCAACGCCGCGCCGCTGGTCAAAACGGCGCCGATCACTGCTGGTATCTGTTTGAAAAGTCGCATCTGCCCGTCCTGCCTGCTCAACACCATTGATTCCTGGCTTAGCTTGCGACAAAGCTGCGGCCATGACAATCAAAGCCATCCTCTTCGACAAAGACGGCACGCTGCTGGACTTTGATGCAACATTTGCTCCGGCAACCGCCAAGGTGCTGGCGGCACTTGCCGACGGCGACACAAAACGCAAGTCCGATCTCGCGGAGGCCGTGGATTTTGAGCTGGACAGCGGCACGATCAAACCCGGCTCGGTTTTGGTGGCCGGCTCCCTGGAAAACATCGCCGAAGCCCTGATGCCCCATACCGGCACTGACGATCTGGCGACATGCCTGGAAATTGTCGACGCGCTGTATGTCAAATATTCACTTGAAAGCCTCGCCGCCTTTCCCTTTCTGGAAAGCGCGCTGGATGAGCTGGCAGCGATGGGTCTTGCGCTGGGTGTGGCGACCAACGACTCCGAAGAAGCCGCTTATGCCCATCTCGACCAGATGGGCATCCGGGATCGCTTCGGCTTCATCGCCGGCTATGACAGCGGCTATGGCGAAAAGCCCCAGCCGGGCATGGTCAGCGCCTTTGTGGAGCATCTGCGGCTGACTCCAGATGAGGTGATGATGGTCGGCGATTCCCCACACGATCTGAAGGCCGGCAATGCGGCAAAGACAATCTCCGTCGGCGTCACGAGCGGCGGGGCGACAGCCGATCAGCTGGCGCCATTTGCCGATTATGTCATCGACTCCATTGAAGGGCTGCCAGCGCTCGTTGCCAAACACAACAGCTAAAGCCCCCAGCTGCTGGCTTAAACTCAGCGCGTTTCCGCACCCAGATGATCGTGCAGTTCGCGCGCCAGATGCAGGAATTGTTGGCGGACATCCTGCGAATGGGGATTGAGGTTTTCGATCGCGTCAAACACTTCCGGCGCATCGTCCTGGACCATGGCAATCGCTTGTGTGAGCAGCTCGAAGCTCGACGTTGTCATGCGCGTTGGCAAAGGTTCCATTTGCTGAAAGACCCTGGCGATGAAATGGGTGAGACCCTGCACCACGGCTAGTTCCCGATCGTGTTCTTCGGGATCTGTCAAAATGACATTCAGCTTGAGCCCGTGACGCAGGAAGGCGGCAACCGACAAATGATGGTGGCCCCTGACCTTGCAGACGGCGACATTGAGCCCGGCGATGCCGTCGGCGGCGCTTTGCGGCCCAAACAGGGGATGGGCGGCGACAACATGAACGTCGCACGGGAGCTTTTCCAGCATGACCTGAGCAGGTTTCATTTTGACCGAGCCAACGTCGATAACCAGGGCACCGGACCGGCAATGATCGGCAATCTCCGCAACAACCGCGTTGATCGCGGCCACCGGGGTGGCGAGCACGACAATGTCACAACTGGCCGCTTCGCGCAGCGACCCCGTCCGGACGCCCAACCGGCAGGCATCTTCGGCGCAGCAGGGCTTCTCGTCATAGACGATGACGTCAAACTGGCGCGCGACATGCGTTGCGATCAGCCTGCCGAATGCACCAAAGCCGATAATGCCAAGGGACGGGTTTTGAGAGGGTTGGATGGTGAACTTCATCTTTTGACCTTTTGATGCCACCGGGCATGAGGTCATTGGATGACAGTTGTCCGCTGGCTAATGAGCGGAAACAACACAGGGATCCGCAGCTATGGCAGCTGCGGGTAATAGTTGGCCGAATGTGCAACTAAATTTTTCATGGCGCTGAGATAGGGCAAGCTGCCCGCAATCGTCAAGCTCAATACGCGCCTAGCGCTCCACCAGCGTCAGGCGCATGTATTTGTTGTCGGCGCCAACCCGCTTAAAGCCGAATTTCTCATACAGCCCCTGGGCATCTGATGTCGCAAGCATGAAACCTTCCAGGCCTTGCAGGTCGGGATGGTCCAGGATGGCCTGCATGATCAGCTTGGAAATGCCACGCCCGCGATGCTCTTCAAAGACGATGACGTCGCAGATATAGCCGAGCACCGCACCATCGGTGATGACGCGGGCAAAGCCGACCTGCTCACCGTTCTCCAGCGCCACAAAACACAGGGCTCCGTCAAAGGATTTGCGGATTGTTTCGCTTGTGCGCCCAATGCCCCAATAGGCGTTCTGGATAAAGCTGGCGAGTCGGTCGAACTCGATCAGCGCCCGGTCATTGGATATGGTGATTTCGCTCATGGCATCATCGCGGCATCAATACATGGTTTTCGCCTGCCGCTCCTGCAGGCCGGCGTCGTAGGTGGCGCCGTCGAAGTCATCCATCACGGACTGCACCAAGCGGCCGGCTGTCGGCAGTGTTTTGGGATCGATCTTCGCCGCCTCTTCCCACAGACCGGCCCGCTTGATCGCCCGGGCGCACTGGAAATACATGGTGTCGATCTGAACCACCACGGCGGTGATCGGCAGTCTGCCCTTCACCTCGAATCCGGCCAGCAGATCCGGGTCGGTGAAGATGGTCGCACGGCCATTGATGCGCAGACATTCATGCCAGCCAGGGATCAGAAACAGGAGCGCCACACGCGGATCGGCGACGATGTTGCGCAGCGTGTCGAGGCGGTTGTTGCCGCGCCGGTCGGCAAAGGCAATCGTGTTTTCATCCAGTATGCGGATCGATCCGGGGCCATCGCCGCGCGGCGAGCAGTCCATGCCCCCGTCGCCGCCGCCAATGCTGGCAATCGCAAAGAACGGCGCCGTCTCGATCAACTGGCGGTATTCCTCATTGATCCGCTGGGTTTCCTTGCGGATCGAGGCCTCGGCAGGCGGACCGGGGTAAAGGGCTTCCAGTTCTTCGATGCTGTTGACCGTGTAGCTCATCATGCACTCCTGCTGGCTGATGCTCAGCGGTTTGCCACAAAGTGGCGGCGAATATAAGTCTCAATCCTTTGGACCCGAGCGACCGTGGGCCGCTTGCGATGGGGCGTGGTGGCCTGTACCGTCGCGCGACTATCAACAGGAAGCCGATCCATGACAGAAGTGAACCGCCAGGTCCTCCTGACCTCCCGCCCTGAGGCCATTCCACAGGCCAACAATTTCGCCCTGGTCGAGGGCCCGGTGCCGGTGCCAGGCGCGGGTGAAGTGCTGGTCAAAAACCAGTTTCTCAGCATTGATCCGGCGATGCGCGGTTGGGTCAGCGCGGTGGCCAACTATTCCGAGCCGGTGCCGCTGGACGGTGTGATGCGGTCCATCGCCGTTGGCGAAGTGATCGCCTCAAACAACGCTGATTATCCCGTCGGCACCCTGCTCTGCGGCATGTTTGGCTGGCAGGAATACGCCATCGCCAATGCCGAAAACATCTGGTTCCCGCACGATCCGGCATCGGGCCCAGCCTCCCTGTCACTGGGCATTCTGGGCCTGAACGGCATCACCGCTTATTTCGGGCTGCTCGACGCCGGCGTGCCGCAAGCAGGCGAAACGGTTGTGGTCTCGACCGCCGCCGGGGCTGTCGGCAGTGCCGTCGGGCAGATCGCCAAGCTGAAAGGCTGTCGCACCGTCGGCATCACGTCGTCGCCGGAAAAACAGCGCCAGTGCCTGGAGGAGTTCGGCTTTGATGCTGCTGTCTCCTATCGCGATGACGATCTGTCCGGGGCCTTGAGCAAAGCCTGTCCGGATGGCATCGACGTCTATTTCGACAATACTGGCGGTGGCATTTCCGACACGGTCTACCAGCAGTTGAATGTCAAAGCGCGGGTGGTGATTTGTGGTACGGCGGCGAATTCCAGCTGGAGCCCCTGGCCAACCGGCGACCGGATGGAGCGCCACATCCTGACCAAGCGGGCCACCGTGCGCGGCATTCTGGCGTTCGACTGGGCCGACGAATAT
>JABSRX010000214.1 GCA_013214695.1 Rhizobiaceae bacterium
CATAAGCGCTTGCGACAAATTTATGGCCGTCGTGAACATCACCTTTGATGGCAAAATAGGCTTCGCCGTCACCAATCGTTCGGCTGTCGATTGAAATCCCGGTGATGCCGCTTGGCATTTCACCCACAGAACGCGCCTGCATTGCCGCACTGAGGTCATCAACCGTCCAAAGCCAAGCCGTCATTTCGTATTCTCCAAGGCTTGCGCCACCACTTGATGATCTGAAAATGGCAGAGTTTGCGTCCCAACAATCTGGCCTTCCTCGTGCCCTTTGCCGGCCACCACCAGCGAATCGCCAGCGTTCATTTGGCTGACAGCAAATTCGATTGCCTCGCGGCGGTCGCCAATTTCGGTGGCTTCGGGCACCGCCGCCAATATCTGAGCCCGCACATCAGCTGCGTTTTCGGTGCGCGGGTTATCATCTGTGACAATCACCACATCTGCCAGCCGTCGGGCAATTTCCCCCATTATCGGTCGCTTGCCGGGATCGCGGTCGCCGCCGCAACCGAACACCACGATCAGGCGTCCCGTCGTATAGGGCTTCAGCGCTTCCAGAACGTTTTCAAGGGCTTCCGGCTTATGGGCATAGTCGACATAGGCCGGCGCACCATCGGCCGTCTGACCGATCAATTCCAGCCGGCCCGAGGCACCTTTGATATTCTCCAACGCCGCCAACACCGATGCGGCATCGCTACCAGTGGTGATTGCCAGGCCTGCAGCGACCAGCGCATTGGACATTTGAAACTCACCGGCCAATGGCAATTCGATCCGGTGAATCTGCCCCGCATGTTCGATCTCACCAATCTGGGAGTAGCGGTGCTGTTCCAAACGCTTCAGGCACAGGAAAGATCCCTTATGCCCGACAGTGCAGAGATCGAGCCCACGCTCTTTACAGACCGCAATCACAGCATCGCTGTAGGGATCGTCGGAAAATACAACAGCAGGCTGCCCCGACGCCATCAAGGTGTCGAAGAGGCGCATTTTGGCGGCCAGATATTCACCGAGATCAGCATGATAGTCGAGATGGTCGCGGCCGAGATTGGTAAATCCTGCGGCAGCCAGTTTGACACCGTCCAGTCGCCTTTGGTCCAGGCCGTGCGACGAAGCTTCCATCGAACAATGGGTAACGTTGTCGGTCGCCAGTTCCGCCAGAAGCTCGTGCAGACGCACCGGGTCCGGTGTGGTCAGCGATCCATAATCGCTGCGGCCTGGCGCGAAGACGCCGGTTGTGCCGATCATCGCCACGCGTTGGTCCATCTGCTGCCAGATTTGGCGCAGAAAGGACGCCACCGACGTCTTACCAGCCGTGCCGGTAACTGCGGCCATGGTGGCAGGTTGTTTTCCATAAAAGCGTGCTGCTGCAAGCGAGATGGAGCGACGCACATCGCGAGCCCGCACAACCGGAACGGACACGTCGCCAATATCGGCCTCGTCTGCAACCAGTACTGCAGAAGCGCCCGCCTCTATGGCTGCAGGAACAAACTTGGCCCCGTCGACATTCGAGCCCGGCATGGCAGCGAACAAATGCCCTGGCTTCACCGCACGGGAATCGAGCGTCAATGCTGATATCTCAACATCCGCTGATGCTGTGTCTGTCGGGTCTATAAACTTGCTTAGCAGCATGTGTGGTTGCGCCTTTGATCAGTTTCACTGCCGATAGGACGACAAAGTGGCAGTATCACGGACACGGAAATCTGGCTGGATGCCCAAAAGCGGCGCCGATCTCTTGATGATGTTGCCAACAGCGGGGGCGGCGTTCATACCAGCTGTTGCGTAAACCTTGCCCTCTTCCGGCTTGGGTTCATCGACAATCACCAGCACGACATATTTAGGGTCTGTCACCGGGAAGGCTGACAGGAAAGCGTTGAAACGGTGCTTGTTGGAATATCCACCATTCACCACTTTCTCGGCAGTACCCGTCTTGCCACCAACAAGGAAGCCCGGCACTTCGGCCCGTTTGCCAGAGCCTTTGACCACATTCAACCGCATAAGATAGCGCATGGTCTGAGACGTTTCCGGCTGGATCACCTGGCGCGCCAGTTTCGACGCCTCCACCCGGCTGCGTGGAAACAGGGTTGGTGGAATAAGCTTGCCACCATTGACCAGCGCTGCGGCGGCAACCGCCGTTTGCAAGGGCGTTGTCGACACACCATGGCCATAGGAAATGGTGATTGAATTGACCTTCTTCCATTCTTTGGGCTGGGTCGGACGCGCCACTTCCGGCAATTCCAGTCCTTCCATCTTGGTCAGCAGCCCCAATCGGGTCAGGAACTCCTGATGGCCTTCAATGCCAACGACATCAGCCATTTTGGCCGTGCCGATATTGGACGAATAGATAAAGACTTCCGGCACAGACAAAATGCGCTTCTTGCCGTGGAAATCGGAAATGCTGAAACGACCAATGCGGATCGGTCGGCGCGCGTCAAACTTGTCACCGAGGCGCACCTTGCCGCTGTCCAGCGCCATGGCGGTGGTGAACATCTTGAAGGTCGAGCCCATCTCGAAGACGCCAGCCGACATGCGGTTCAGACGATCCTTCTCCAACGCATCGACGGGCTTGTTGGGATTGTAATCCGGTAGTGAGGACATGGCGACGATTTCGCCGGTATGCACATCCAGCACGATCCCAGCAGCAGCGATGGCCTGATAGCGCTGCATCGCCTCCACCAAGGTCTGGCGCACGTAATGCTGCACCCGCAGATCAACGCTCAGTTGAACCGGCTCCAGCTGCTTGTCGACGGCAAAGCCGGACTCATGCAGCTGACGCAACCAGGAATCATCTAGATGTTTTTCAATCCCGGCAATGCCCTGATTATCGATATTGGTGTGGCCCAAAATGTGGGATGCAGTTTCACCGGCGGGATAGAATCGCTGACTCTCCGGCCGAAATCCGATGCCCGGCAGTCCAAGAGCCAGGATGTCCGCCTGCTGTCGCGGGGTGATTTCGCGCTTGATCCAAACAAAGCCCTGCCCGCTCTTCAACTTGCGCATGGTGGAATTGCGATCCAGTTCGGGCAGTACGGTGATCAGGGATTCATAAATCTCATCGGNTCTTTCGATGATCTTTGGTTCGGCGAAAAGCGATTGCACTTCAATGTCCAGCGCCATGATCTGGCCGTTGCGGTCCAGAATGCGGGGCCGCGCAGCGGTCAAAGCCGGGTCAACGGAGCGGCCCACCACCCGTCCCTCGTCGCCATTGACGGCAAGATAGATCAGGCGAAACTCGATGATCGCAAACAGTGTTGCAATGCCGAACATGACGACAAAGATGCGGTCACGGGCCTGTACAGCAAGGTCCGCCGGTTCGCCGGCAAACTGCGAGCGGCTGGCGAAAAGCGTATTTGGCAGTCTTTTTAGGCGGGACAGAATATTGGCCATCAGTTTTGCGTTGCCCTTTCGATCAGTTCGCCGATGCCTCCTGTGAGAAGCGACTTATCCGAGTCTTCACCATTGCTGGCTTCGCGGATATCTTCTTCAAGTTCGGGCTCTGGACGGATTTCCGGCAATTCATGCAGCTCGATGATCTGGCTTGAATCCATCGGCCGCAGCATCAACTGGTCAGCAAACTGGCTGGCAATCGTCTCCAACCGTCCCGGGCCGGTTTCCAATGCCCAGTCAGCCTCCAACAAGGAGATCTTGCGCTGTTGGGCAGCGATCTGAGCTTTCAGCGTTGCCAGCTGCTTGGCCGACAGTTCTGCTTCGTGTTTGATTTGAAACGTGTAAATGGCGCCAGCGACGGCGCCAATTAGCAAGACTGCGTCCGTGATGCGGATCATCGGCGCCTCCCGGAATGTTCGCTGGGGCCCAAACGCGGCAGTCCAAAAACGGCCCGGTCATCACTGCCCGCTTGATGTTCCGTGCGGATGGCCCAGCGCAGCTTTGCGGAGCGCGCCCGTGGGTTTTCTTCCGCTTCTGATTTGGACGCCGAAATGGCGCCGCGTTTGACCTGTTGAAATGTCAGATCGTTGACCTCGGTTTGCGGCAGATGACGCGATCCACCCGACTGCTCGGCCCGATCCTTCAGGAACCGTTTGACCAATCTGTCTTCGAGCGAATGGAAGGTCACGACAACCAGGCGGCCACCGGGCTTGAGAATGCGCTCGGCTGCCAACATCGCATCAGCCAGTTCCTCAAGCTCTCGGTTGACGAAGATTCGCAGTGCCTGAAAGGTGCGCGTTGCCGTATGAATGCGGTCCTTGGGATTGCGCCCCAAAACTTTTTCAACGCATTTGGCAAGCTGCAGCGTTGTTTCAAATGGCGCCTTCTGACGCTGTTCGACAATCTCTGCCGAGATGCGTGACGCCTGACGTTCTTCACCCAAGATCCCAATGATGCGGGTCAGGTCCTGACGCTGATAGGAGTTGACCACATCTGCAGCGCTGGTTC
This sequence comes from Rhizobiaceae bacterium, assembly GCA_013214695.1. Lineage (GTDB taxonomy): Bacteria > Pseudomonadota > Alphaproteobacteria > Rhizobiales > Rhizobiaceae > Pseudahrensia. Next base: position 4,387 of record JABSRX010000214.1, read on the forward strand.
CTGTTTGCTCCATGCGCATGTCCAGCGGTCCTTCTTTTTGGAAGGAAAAGCCCCGTTCAGCCTGGTCGATCTGCATGGAGGACACGCCAATGTCGGCAACGACCCCATCAAGCTGATCAAATCCGGTGGCCCGCGCCAGCGCGTCCAAATCGGAAAAGCGCCCGTGTTCCAGAAACAATTTGCCTGGATGGGCATCGACGAGTTTCTGGCCCGCAGCAATGGCGTCCGGGTCGCGATCGATGGCAATCACCTTGGCGCCCGCATCCAGCATCGCGCGGGTGTATCCGCCGGCGCCAAAAGTCGCATCAACAAACACACCGTCCTGCAGCGGTTGCAGCGCGGTCAGCACCTCGCCAAGCATGACGGGAATATGCGGAGCGTTCGGTACAGCGGTCGACATGAGGTGAAGGACTTCCTTGTCTGGATTGAGCCGGGCTTCTGCGCGCCAGGCACGCTTGACAATTTCGGCGTAGCGTCGGCCGCCTCTCGGCAATGGGGCAAAATTTCCGTGCACTATCTTGTCAAACCCTGCTCGAAGGAACCCGAAAAGCCTGATCGTGACTCACGGGTACCGGTTAACCGAATATGAATCGAGAACGTTAAGCGTTGGTTTACATTTGGCGGAATTCAGCCCGCAAAAGCCGCAAAACAACGGCGCCCTGGCGCTTCAGTCGGGGACAAAAATGGAGAATAAGCCAGCTGGCCTGTAAGCCGGGTTCTGTACACTTCGGCGGACCGAAGGCGATGACCATTCCTCTTGGGCGACCATTGCTGGACGCCTCACTGCGACCCACCCGAACACTCTCACCTGAAAACCGGCTAGCC
>JABSRX010000215.1 GCA_013214695.1 Rhizobiaceae bacterium
TGCTCCACCGACTCCTTGTCATGAGAAGGATGACGCGCGGATTTTCCGCAAAAGGAGGGCCCATGGCCTGCACACGCACGTTGAAAATTGCCTTGGGCGCTTTGCTTCTATTGGCCGGATTGCTGGTTTTTGATCTGACCAGCCATGCCCGTGAACGCGGGTATACCACCGTCGCCGGTGATGGTCAGAAACGCACAGTGCGCAGCCGCAGTCTGAAAAATCAGCAAAAGATCATTCGCTACCGCGGCGATCGCCGTACGCTGCATGGCAGCCTGTTCATTCTGGACGGCAACGAGCTGATCCGGGAAAGCCGCCGCGAACAGGCAGCCCGTTATCGCAGCCATCTGCGCAACAAGGTCAGCGTCATGCGCACCCGGGCCGGTGCCAAGATCATCAAAGTGTCCGAGAAGATGAAACGTCTGGGCGAAGAACGCGCGGCCAAGCGCGAAGCGAAGATGATGGCAGAATTCGACAATCTCGATATTCGCTACTATCGCAACAACGAGGCCTATGACGCCCGTTTCCCCAGCATCGTTTATCTGGAACTGCTCAACAAGTGACGGGTGACCGCGTAGAGCGACAGCGTCGCTGCGTTTGAGACATTCAACGATTTGATCGGCCCCGGCATGTCCAGCCGGGCAAGCGCAGAACAGGTTTCGCGCGTCTTCTGGCGCAGGCCCTTATTTTCCGCACCCAGCACCAGAATCACCTTTTGAACATTGTGACTGGTCAGCGTCTCCTCCAGCACCAGAGGCCCCTCGCTGTCGAGCCCGATGGAGAAGAAGCCCATATCGTTGAGCTCTTCCAAGGATTTCGACAGGTTGCGCAGGCTGATCAGCCGTATCGTATCCAAGGCACCGCTGGCCGATTTCGCCAGCACAGCCGTTTCGTGGGCCGAATTGCGGCTGGTGGTCAAAACCGCGTCGGCGCCGAGCGCACTGGCAGAGCGCAAAATGGCGCCAACATTGTGTGGGTCGGTCAACTGATCCAGGGCCAGAATCAATTTGGCATCGGCCAGATGAAACAGCTCTGACGCATCGAGCATGTTCAGCGGTTTGCAGTGCAGCACCACGCCCTGGTGCACAGCCTCGCTGCCGACCAGTTGTTCGAGATAGGCGGGTGGGCGGATCTCGATCGGCAGGGAGCCCCGCTTAGGATGGTCGGCGTCGATGCGACGGGCGCCGTTTTCGGTGACGATCAAACGCTCAATCTCGCGATCCGGATTGTCCAACGCGGCGCGCACCGTGTGCAGACCGTAGAGATAGAGCGAATCCGTTGCTGTTTGGGCCACACGCCCGCCGGAAGTTGGCCGCTTACCGCGCTTTGGGAAGGATCCTTTGCGACTCGGATCACGGCGCTTGGCGTCCTTGGAACGGTGGCGGGCAGGGGGGCGTTGGCTTCTCATGGGGCCGGGTTACCACGCGCGCCGCGCGGTTGCACCTGCTGTGGTCCAAGAAAATTCATGATAATGGCATTGTATCGGCGAAACAGGCGTTGTTTTTGTTGACACCGAATTGCCCAATCGTCATAACGCGCAAGCTGGCTTGGAGGAGTGTCCGAGTGGTTAAAGGAGACGGACTGTAAATCCGTTCGCTTAGCGTACGCTGGTTCGAATCCAGCCTCCTCCACCAGCCAGCTGTTCACTCTTTGACATTAAGAGTTGGCGGGCGCGATCAACTAACCTAATGTGTCGCCAGATGCGGGTGTAGCTCAATGGTAGAGCAGCAGCCTTCCAAGCTGAATACGAGGGTTCGATTCCCTTCACCCGCTCCAACCATTCTTTATTGAGCGTCTGTTATCTGCTGGTGCACTGCCAAACCCGCACCCGGCAACCACTGGTGTATCGGCGGCAGCTTCTGATCGCGGCGTTTTGAGCCTGGCGACGGGTATTGCCCCAGGCACTTCCCCAGCCGCCACCGTTGCCAACGGCCACCGCACCGCACGCATTGCGGAACCAAATGACCCGGCAGTCGCCGGCATGCCGGTAGCAATTGTTCAGTGCTGCCCGCTCTGCAGCAGCCCGGCTGCGATAGTCCCAGGAACGGCCGCTCGCACCTGTGCTTTGTGAATAGGCGATGGCGCCATAATTGTTGGCCTCAGCCGGTGTGACAAACAGCGTCATAGAAGCCAAGACCAAGACCATGGCAAGAATGCTGATTCCTTTTTGCATGTGACGTCCCCTTACGTTACCCAAACAAGATGTCGATCAGCTTAGTGGGTCGAGGCCAATGCGCAAGGAAATTTGCTAGGAAAAACTTGACGTTGCGAAAGTTCTCGCACACTTAGAAACCATGCTCAGCGGACCAAACCTATCTGAATCAAGCGGGATAAATCCGCGTCCCCAAACCGGTCGCAAGGCCCCATGTTGACGATCCTCTGGCAATCCTTCTACCGCGCCACCGTCAAGCTCATCTATGATGGCGGCATGGCGATTGCCTCCAATGTGGCGCTGTCGCTGCTGTTGTCGCTGTTTCCGTTCCTGATGCTGATTGCCTCGCTGGTGCGTCTCTATGGCGATCCGTCTATGGCGCAGGAGATTGTCCAGCTCGTTTTCGGCGCCTGGCCGGGTGATTCTGCCGAGGCCATCACTGAGCAGGTGCGGGTCCTGCTGTCGCAAAGCCCTGGCGAATTCTTTTCCCTGTCGACCCTGGTGGCCCTCGTACTCGCCACCAATGGCATTGAGAGTGCCCGTGACGGCCTCAACCGCGCCTATAAGGTCACAGAGCGCCGCTCGTTCCTGTGGCGCCGCTCCCAGGGCTGCGCCTTTATTCTGCTGGGCGCTGTGGCGCTGATCGCCTCCAACATCATTCTCGTCGGCGCGCCGTTTGTCTGGCTTTTTCTGGTCGTGCGGTTTGAGTGGCTGAAAGAGTTCGTCATCGCCTATCGCCTGGTGCAATTCGGCCTGCCGCTCACCGTGCTGTTGTTCAGTCTGTACGCCTTCCACCGCTTCCTGCCCGATCTGAAAGGCCGCCGCCGGCGGCTGATGCCGGGCATCCTGATCACCCTGATCGCCATCGCCATCGGTTCCAACCTGTTCGGCCTCTATCTGAAGAACATCGCCAACTACACCGCGCTCTACGCCGGTCTGGCCGGCATCATGGTGGCCATCGTCTATCTCTACGGCCTGGCTGTGCTGCTGTTGTTCGGCGCCGAATTCAACACGGCCCTCGCCGAACTCCGCAGCGGCGACAGCGGCGGCGACGGCGGCGACGGCGGCGAGAATGGCGGCGACGGCGACGACGGCGGTCTGAAGAACACAGTTATTGCTGATGCAGATGATGGTGCGGGGCAGGGCGAGCGGGCCACATCGGGTTAGATGGTTACTGTGAAGTCGAAAAAGCCAAAAATTGGACTTGATCGCGACAGGGTTTATCGTTAGCGATAGCCGCGCGCGAAGGGGTATAGCTCAGTTGGTAGAGCGACGGTCTCCAAAACCGTAGGTCGCGGGTTCAAATCCTGCTGCCCCTGCCACCAAATTTCCAACAAAATCAGCGCTATGTAGGTCTGGCCCGTTTCGGTGGCTTAGACCGTTTTACAGCCATTTTACAGGCTTTTTACAGGCGTTCGCTATCCGTTCCGGTTTGCCATGTTCAAGATGACCGCATCAGCGCGGTGATCTTTTTCGGATAAGTAATGGCGCTCGATCACTGTCCGCACGTCATCTGTGGACAATCCCACCACCCGCGCAATGTCCAGAATGTCTGATTTCTCGGCTGCGCGCCTGGTGATGAACGTTCCCCGCAAGTCATGAAATGTTGTCTGTCGTCAGAGATTTCTGGACAAAAGGTTGCTTAGCCTAAGCTAGAATTTGGCTCACCTGTTTGTTCACTTTAGGCGGCTTGTTTTCGGTGTTGCAAGCGGCGCGAGTTGATTGTGTTTGTCTTGATCCTTTCTCGTCGTTGCAGGATTTGATCGCCGCGTCCGAAGTAAACATCCGCGGGCGTCAGGTTTTGTAAGCTCTCGTGGTATCGACAATGATTGTACTGGCTGATGAAGCTGCCGATCTGCCCCTTTAGATCACCGGGCAAGAAGTAGTTTTCCAGCAGGATGCGGTTCTTGAGGGGCTGATGCCATCGCTCGATCTTGCCCTGGGTCTGGGGATGATATGGAGCACCACGAACATGATCCATGCCGTTGTCATCGAGCCACTCTGCCAATTCAGTCGCAATGTAGCTGGAGCCATTGTCTGACAGTAATCGCGGTCGATGCCGCACGTTGACTTGGTCGCATCCAGAAGCCTGTAGCGCCATCTCCAGTGTGTCAGTGACGTCACGGGCCTTCATCGTCGTGCATAGCTTCCAAGCAATGACGTAGCGGCTGTAATCATCGAGAATGGTCGATAGGTAGAACCAACCCCAGCCGATGACCTTGAGATAGGTGAAGTCCGTCTGCCAAAGCTGGTTGGGTGCGGTTGTTTTGTCCCTGAACTCATCGGAGGCCTTGATGACGACAAAAGCCGGGCTCGTGATGAGGTCATGGGCTTTCAATAGCCGATAAACACTGGCTTCTGAGACGAAGTAGCGTTTGGTATCTGTAAACTTTACTGCCAATTCTCTTGGGGAGAGCTCCGGTCTCTCAAGTGCCAGATCAACGATCTGCTGTCGGACATCATCGGGTATTCGATTCCATACGCGGGCAGGCATGGGAGCCTTGTCTTCAAGCGCATCAACGCCACTGGATAGATACTTGTCATACCAGGCGTAGAAGGTTGATCGTGGAATGCCGAGCTTATCCAAAGTGTGTTTGGCAGGTAGGTGTGATTGTTCCACCAACCGGATGATCTCCAACTTCTCGGACGCAGGATACCTCATTCGTCGTCTCCCCCATCTCCGGTCATGCTTTTTTTGAGCAACCGAAGCTCCAGGGCCTGCTCAGCCACGACCTCTTTCAGGTCCCGGGTCTCTTTACGAAGCCCCTTCACCTCATCGGTATTGGCCTCACGCATTGTGTCACCAGTCAGCCGCTTCTTACCGGCTTCCATAAACTCTTTCGACCATGAGTAGTACTGGCTCTGGGCGATGCCTTCCTGACGGCACAACTCTGCAATGCTATCTTCACCACGAAGACCGGCCAAAACAATTCTGATCTTCTCTTCGGCCGAAAACCTTCGTCGGGTCTGACGTTTGATATCCTTCACGACCCAATCAGCGTCGTCGGTAATACGTTGGTTCTTTCGTCTCATCACTTGCTCCTGAATTAGCAATGATGAGCCAGAAACGCTCACTTAGGAATTCAACTCAATCTGTCCACTAGGCGCTGACGGGATACACTGTGATCCTCCCCCAATGAAGTGGTCCGCTGTTATGTTTAGGAAAACAGAGGATCAAACATGGCTACGAAACGACATAA
>JABSRX010000216.1 GCA_013214695.1 Rhizobiaceae bacterium
ATGTGGATAGGGCATGGCTGAGCCGTAAAACCGCATGTTCAAACAGTGATTGTACTTGGCCGCGCGACAGTATTTGCACGTGCCACAGGGCCGGGAAGGCGAAATGGCCACCAATTGTCCAACCTGAAGCCGGCTGACACCTTCGCCCACGCGGCTGATGTGGCCCGATACTTCGTGCCCCAAAACCATCGGCTGACGCAATTGAACCGCGCCAAACCCGCCATGATTGTAATAGTGCAGGTCGGAGCCACAGATGCCTCCGCGCGCGATTTGCACTTCCACCTGACCAGGCTGGAGCGCGTCGACTTCTTGATCTTCCAGACGCAGATCCTTTGCCGCGTGGATAACAATAGCTTTCATGGGGGCTCCTAGAGTACGGGTGTTGGAAGTGGGTGGCCGGCGAAATGGGCCGAGAGATTGTCGCGTACCAATTGGCCCATGGCCTTTCGCGTTTCGATTGTGCCCGATGCATGGTGGGGCTGGAGCAGCACATTTTCGAGCTGCAGAAATCTCGGATTGAGGTCAGGTTCTCCCTCAAATACGTCGAGCGCGGCGCTGCCCAACGCGCCTGATTCCAGCGCCGCCAACAGCGCGTCTTCGTCGATGTTCGACGCTCTTGAAATGTTGATGACCATGCCTTGCGGCCCCACCGCGTGGATGACCTCGCGGTCGACCACATGGCGGGTCTGTTCCGAGGCGGCCAAAGTGACAAACAGAAAGTCAGCATGGGAGGCCAGCGCGACCGGGTCGTCAATGAACGACCAGTCCTTGGCATAGTCCTTGGGCGCGACATCGCAGTAGGCAATGTCTATATCGAAGCCGGCCAACCGGCGCGCCACTTCATATCCAATGCGCCCCAAGCCCAAAATACCTGCCTTAGCGCCGTGAACGCGCCGCTTCAATGGGTACAGTCCTTTTGAGGACCAGGCGCCGTCCCGTACCCAGGCCTCAGCGCCGATCATGCCGCGCGACTGACACAGCATCATCGCCACGCCCAGGTCCGCGACATCCTGGGTCAAGACATCTGGCGTGTTGGTGACGCGAATATTCTGCGCACGGCAGGCCTCGAGATCGACAGCATCGAAGCCAACACCGTACAGAGAAACAATCTCCAGATTCGGACAGGCCGCAATCATCCTGGCGTCCGCCCCCAATTCACCACGCGTTGCGATGGCGCGGATGGTGGGGCCGTGCTCGGCCAGGAAGGCGTCCTTGTCGGTGGCCTCAAACAGCTTGTGGGTGGTGAAGCGCTCATCGAGCGGAACCTGATCCCATTGCGGGTAAGGACCGACCTGCAAGATGTCGGGTTTGTGCATGTGCTCACTCTGGTTGACAAAAAATGTTATCGATAACATAAAGGCAAAAAAGGAAGGCTGTCGAGTCGAAAGGGAACATTTTCATGCAAATGGGACACGCATTGTTTGATCTGAGCGATACCACGGTGCTGATCACCGGGTCATCGCAGGGTATCGGTTTAGCGCTGGCGCAGGGTTTGGCGCTGGCCGGAGCCGATATCGTCTTGAACGGACGCAATCTGGAAAAACTGGCAGCAGCAGCCGACGCCCTTCGGGGACAGGGCGCCCAGGTGCGCGAACTGGCGTTTGACGCAACCGACAACGTAGCTGTGAAGACCGCCATCGACGGCTTTGAGCGGGAGCAGGGCGCCATCGACACCCTGATCAACAATGCCGGCATGCAGCATCGCACCCCGCTTGAGGACTTTCCCGTCGACAAATTCGAGCAGTTGCTCAGCACCAACATCACATCGGTATTCAATGTCGGCCAGGCCTGCGCGCGTCACATGATTGCGCGGGGTCGTGGCCGCATCATCAACATCGCCAGTGTGCAGACAGCCCTGGCGCGTCCCGGCATTGCGCCTTACACCGCAACCAAAGGCGCGGTCGCCAACCTGACCAAGGGCATGGCCACCGACTGGGCCAAACATGGTTTGAACTGCAACGCGATTGCGCCGGGCTATTTCGACACGCCGCTCAACGCTGCTCTGGTCAACGATCCAGAATTTTCGGCGTGGCTGGAAACCCGAACACCGGCAGGTCGGTGGGGCAAGGTTGAGGAACTGGTCGGCGCAGCGGTCTTCCTCGCCTCCAATGCATCCACATTCGTCAACGGGCACACACTGTATGTCGATGGCGGCATCACTGCCTCTTTGTGATGAGGTGTACCGTCCTTATGGGTGTGATGGGATGCGGAAAGACGTCGGTCGGCCTGGCCCTTGCAGAGCGCACCGGCCTTCGTTTTGTGGATGGCGACGCGCTGCACCCAAAAGCCAATATCGAGAAAATGTCACAGGGAATTCCACTGACGGATGCCGACAGGATTCCGTGGTTGAAGGAGGTGGGCGCGCAGTTTGCCGCGACCGCTGAAGGGCTACTGATCGGCTGCTCGGCGTTGAAACGCTGCTACCGCGACATCATCCGCGACAAGGCCGGCAGACCTGTCCAGTTCGTTCATCTGACCGGGTCGAAGGCGGTTTTGCTTGAACGCGTGCGGCAGCGCGAAGGGCATTTTATGCCGATGGCATTGCTCGACAGTCAATTGGCAACGCTGGAACCGCCGCAGCCAGATGAAGACGCCATAACATGCCAGATCTACAGGCCGTTGACCGACCTGGTTGACGATCTGGTGCTGAGAACACAGGAGAAATGCGCATGACGCTAGACATTGCTTTGATCGGTGCAGGGGCGATGGGGGGCGCCATCGGTACACGTCTGCTGGAAACCGGCAACAACCTGTTCGTGTTCGACCTTGATGCCGACCGGGTACAGGCGCTGGTTGAAAAGGGTGCGCAGCCGATGGAATCGGCCGCGATGGCGGCATCAAAAAGCGACTTCGTGATCACCAGTTTGAACTCGGCTAAAATCGTCGAACTCGCCGTATTCGGTTCCGGTGGCGTGGTTGAGCAGGCACGTGCCGGCACAGTTATCATCGACATGTCATCCATCGATCCGATGGCCACCAAGCAACTTGCAAAACAGGCTGCCGACAAAGGACTGGCCTGGGTGGACAGCCCGCTTTCCGGTGGTGCGCCAAAGGCGTTGACGGGTGAACTTACCTTGATGGCCGGCGGCGAGGCCGAACATGTCGAGAGAGCCTATGAGGTATTGAAACATGTTGCCGCCAACTACACGCATATGGGGCCGGCGGGTGCCGGACAAACGACCAAACTGATCAATCAGGTGCTGTGCGGCCTGGGGTTCGTGGCCATCGCCGAGGCGACACAACTGGCCTTGGATGCCGGGGTCGATGTAGCCAAAATCCCGCAAGCCCTGAAAGGTGGGCGCGCCGACAGTGCCTTGTTGCAGGAATACATGCCCCGCTTCGCCACCAAGGATTATCGGCGTACCGGCCGCATCGACAACATGGTCAAGGACCTGAACGGCGCACAGGACCTGGCGCGGCTCACCCATACATCCATGCCGCTGACGGCGCTTTGTGCGGAAATCCATCGCATGTTGACTTCTGCCGGGCTGGGCGGTGAGGACCAGGCCGCGGTGATGGAATACTTTAAGGGACCGGACAAAACCCAGTTTTCGTGAAGTGGCTTGGGCTGACTTTGAGACCTGAGAATTGACGGCGAGAGCTTGCAAAAGGTGGTGCCTTCTCGAATAGTCCTTGCAATTGTTCCTCCAGGAAGAGCCCGTGTCCAAGCCCCCCAAAATGACCGACATTGCTGCGGCTGCTGGTGTTTCGCCGATGACGGTATCGCGGGCCTTTCGGCGCGACGCCTCGGTCAGTGCTCGGACGCGAGAAAAGATCCTGAAGATTGCCGAAGAGACAGGCTATGTCTTCGACAGCACCGCGTCGAATTTGCGTTCGCAACGCACGGGCTTTGTCGCTGTAACCATTCCATCGCTGAACAACGCCAATTTCGCCGACACGGTGCGCGGCCTGAACGATGTTGTCCAAGAAGCAGGGCTGCAGATCCTGTTGGGCTATACGAACTATGACGTGTTGGAAGAGGAGAGACTGATCCAGCAACTGCTGCAGCGTCGTCCCGAGGCGATCGTCGTGACCGGCGGCCACCACACCGACCGCGCCCACCGCCTGCTGAAAAGTGCTGGCGTTCCGGTGATCGAAACCTGGGATATTCCCGAAAAGCCCATCGACTTCGCAGTTGGCTTTTCCAACGCCGATGCGATGGAACGCCTGGTCGCGCATCTGCATGACACCGGGGCAAAACGCATGGTCTTCATTGGCGGCGATGACAATGGCGATACGCGGGGTGCTGACCGCCGCCGTGGATTTGTCAAAGCGGCAGAGCGGCTGGGTTTGCCATATGAATTGGTCTCGCTCGGGCCTGCACCGGTTTCAATGCGCGAAGGCGCCCGGGCGATGGCTGGGGCCCTGGACAGTGGTGCTGCCTTTGATGCTGCAGTCTGCGTTTCTGATCTCGCGGCATTCGGCGCGCTGACCGAATGTCAACGGCGCGGTGTGTCGGTGCCCGAAGATCTGATCATTGCCGGTTTCGGTGGCTTCGACATTGCCGAGGTAGCGACCCCCAGCCTGACGACGGTTGATGCGCATTCCCATGAGATCGGTAGGCGATCTGGCGAGCTGCTCGTTTCGTTGTTGCGTGGCCAGACCGATGGCCCGTCTCCGCAACAGATTACGTTGATTGAGCCGACGCTGCGAGTGTCTGACTCAACCTCGCGATAAACGATTGTCCGGAAGCTGCTCTAGGGCTGTTGGATTCCCTGTCTGTTGAGAATGACCGAATAAACACTGGTTGTGGCGGTGATGAAAAGCTGGTGTTTGCTGCGTCCGCCAAAGCACACATTGGAAACCAATTCTGGCACCAGGATCTTGCCCATCAGATCACCTTGAGGGCTGATGCAATGCACGCCATCGGCCGCCGACGTCCAGATATTGCCATCGCTGTCCAACCGGAACCCATCCGATGCCCCCGGGGCGACCGTGTGAAAATGCCGACCGTTTGAAACCGTGTCGCCGGCGACGTCAAAAACCCGGATGTGGCGATCCGCATCTTCATCATACATCGCACCAGTGTCAGCGACGTATAAAAGCGTTTCATCAGGTGAAAAGGCGAGCCCGTTGGGACATGCCATCTCACTGACCACAGCATTGATCGCGCCGCTGTCGGGATCAACGCGATACACCTGACAGGGAAGTTCCTGCTCCGATTTGAACCCTTCATAATTGGTCATGATTCCATAATGGGGGTCGGTGAACCAAATCGATCCG
>JABSRX010000217.1 GCA_013214695.1 Rhizobiaceae bacterium
CGCGGAATTGAGATCCAAAAGCACATTGATGTTGTGCTCTTTCGTGGTCAGATCGGCGATCGTGTACTTGTCCAGAACGCTCAAGAAAGCGTTCAACGCTTCTCTGAGCGCGCCATTCAGGCCGCAAGTGGCCACCAGGGGACAGGTCACCTCGCCTTCCTTGAAGCACTCCGCCATTTCGAAGTTTTCTTCCATCTCGCGCACAACGTCACCGAGCGAAATGTCTTCTGCAGGACGCGCAAGTCTGATGCCACCATTGCGGCCGCGCACGGTTTCCATGAACCCGGCTTTTGTCAGGCCGCCGAGGATTTTGAACAGAAATTTCTGCGGCAGATCATAAAAGTCCGCGATCTCGGCAACCCGGGCCAATTCCTGCTTGGACGCGCAAAACATCAACATGCGGATGGCGTAATTTGTGTGGCTGGTCAGCTTCAACGTGCAACTCCCAATACCTTAGATTGTTTCTAAACTACACCTTTTGACTCCAAATTACAAATACCTTACTGTAAAAGTCATATTTAAACACCATCGGAAGTTAATCCAATGAAAATAAAGATTTTTTCCGCTGCACTCATGCTCTCATGCAGTGCGGCGTATGGTCCCGCTTTTGCCTTCACCGATTCAGAAGCGCAGGCCGTCATCGACAACTATGCCAATATCGCGGAAGCGAAATATGCCGATTCTTTGACCACAGCAAAGGCTCTGGATGCGGCCATTGACGCCTTGTTGGCGAATCCGTCCGAGCAGTCCCTGACGGCTGCAAAAGAAGCCTGGTTGGCATCGCGCGTGCCCTACCAGCAGACCGAAGTTTACCGTTTCGGCAATGCCATCGTTGATGACTGGGAAGGTAAGGTGAATGCCTGGCCGCTGGACGAAGGTCTGATCGACTATGTGGATGCGGGCTATGGCACGGAAAGCGATGAGAACACACTTTATACGGCCAACATCATCGCCAACGCCAGCATTGAAATTAATGGCAAGGCGGTGGATGCATCCAACATCACCCCAACGCTGCTCGCCGAAACTCTGCACGAGGCCGGCGGGATCGAGGCCAATGTGGCGACCGGCTACCATGCGATCGAGTTTCTGCTTTGGGGTCAGGATCTGAACGGCAATGACGCCGGAGCCGGCAATCGGCCAGCCACTGACTTTTCCTTGGATGCTTGCACCAATGGCGGCTGCGAACGGCGTCGAGCTTATCTGGCCGCGGCTTCCGAATTGATGATTTCCGACCTGGAAGAGATGGCAGCCAACTGGCAGGCCGGTGGTGCTGCCCGCAAGGCCCTGGCTGACGGGGGCGTCACCGGTGGCCTGACGACGATTCTCACCGGCATGGGTTCCCTGTCCTATGGGGAGCTGGCTGGTGAACGCATGAAGCTGGGTCTGCTGTTGGGCGATCCGGAAGAAGAGCACGATTGCTTCTCCGACAACACACATAACTCGCATCTCTACGACGCTGTCGGCATTCAGAACGTGTTTCTTGGCAGCTATACCCGCGTCGATGGTTCCAAAGTGTCTGGTCCTTCATTGGCAGACCTGGTTGCCTCCAAAGACGCAGCCGTATCAGGCGAGCTGAAAGCCGATCTCGCTGCCACTGTGGATGCAATGAACGTCATGGCCCAGCGTGCTGAAAGCGGTGAGGCTTATGATCAGATGATCGCTGAGGGCAATGCTGAGGGCAACGCCGTGGTGCAGGCTGCCATCGATGGTTTGGTCAGACAGACAAAATCCATCGAGCGGGCCATCGCTGTGCTGGCGCTTGGTGAAATTGAGCTGGAAGGTTCGGACAGTCTGGATAATCCAAACGCCGTATTCCAGTAGGAGATGAATGAGGGTAGCAATTAACCAAGCCTATTATGGCTCGAAACCCACAATACTTCCCGTAAGGTGTGTCTTTGAAACGTGCAGAATTGACACTCTCATTTAAACTTGCGCTGGCGCTGAGTCTTGTCTCATCGCCAGCGTCTTTTCCCGCAACCGCGTTTGCACAAAGCGCAGACGACGCAACGGTTGTCCGCAGCGATCTGACACCGAAGGACCTAAAGCGCGTTCAAAAGGTCGTTCGTCCGACCACAGACTTCACCAAGGCGGAACGGTTTGAAGTGATGCAGGGCGGCGCTGCCACGTCGCGCAAAGCGCCAAACCGCGACGCCTTTTCCCAGTCCAGCGCGAACATCACCTTCAAGGAAGAACAGGACTTCAAACTCGGTAATGCGCTGTTTCGTAAACTTTGGGTATCCTCGCCTTCATCGACGCAGGCATCAGACGGGCTTGGTCCGCTGTTCAATGCACGGGCCTGTCAAAGCTGTCACCTGAAAGATGGTCGCGGACACCCTCCCGAGGGGGACTCAGATGCAACATCGATGTTTTTGCGGCTCGCCCGTAGCGCAGAGACCGATGCCGATTTACAGGCCCTGCAATCCTATTTGAAGGCTGTCATTCCAGATCCCGTCTACGGAGCTCAGTTGCAGGATCTTGCCGTTCCCGGACTGGCAGCCGAAGGGCGCATGCAAATCACTTATGAAGAACGTCCGGTGACTCTGAAGGATGGCACACAGGTCAGCCTCCGCTATCCAAGCTACAGCGTTGCGGATCTGGCCTATGGCCCGCTTCATCCCGACACCACGTTATCGCCCCGCATTGCCCCACCGATGATCGGCCTGGGATTGATTGAAGCAATACACCCCGCCGATATGCTGGCAATTGCTGACCCCGATGATGCGGACGGCGACGGCATATCCGGCAAACCGCAATGGGCACGCAATCCTGACACCCAGCTGCTGGAAATCGGCAAGTTCGGCTGGAAGGCGCAAAACACAAGTGTGCGCAAGCAAAGCGCTGGAGCCTTTGCCGGAGACATTGGTATTTCGTCACCAGTGGTCCCAGCCCATCACGGCGATTGCACGACGCGTCAAAGCGCCTGTCTGGCGATGCCCATTGGGGTTCAAACCCGGTTGGGCGATACCGAAGCGCCCGATCCGGTGCTTGACCTCGTCACCTTCTATTCCGAGAACCTCGCGGTACCAGCCCGCCGAACTGTTGGCGATCAGGCGGTGTTGCGCGGCAAGAACCACTTTTACCAGTTAGGCTGTGCAAGCTGCCACACGCCCAAATTCGTGACCCGACGGGACGCCAAGAATAAAGCCCACGCCTTCCAACTGATCTGGCCTTATTCGGATTTCCTGTTGCACGACATGGGCGAAGGCCTGGCAGACGGCCAGGCTGTTGGCGCTGCCAACGGCCGCGAATGGCGCACCCCGCCGCTCTGGGGTATTGGGCTGACCCAAACCGTAAGCGGGCATACGTTCTTTCTCCACGACGGCCGGGCACGGAACCTGACCGAAGCGATCCTGTGGCACGGTGGCGAGGCGCAACGGTCTCGGGATGGCTTCGCCGACCTTGATAAACAGTCGCGCGACGAACTGATCCGCTTTTTGGAGAGTCTTTGATGAAAGCCATATTGGCCCTTTCATTGGCCCTGTTTGTCGCGCCGTTGAGCTCTGGTTTAGCACAGCAGCAACCGGCGGCGCCGGCCTTCCTGCAAAAGTCCCTAACCGGCTACATTCAGCCTGGTTATGATGCCTTTTCGAACGCCACGTCCAAGCTGGCTTCCGGGCTGAAAGAACTTTGCCAATCACCCTCAGGCGAAAAGCTTCAAACAAGCCGGGCTCAATTTCGAACTGCCGCTCAACTGTGGGCCCGAATGGAATGGCTGCGGGTCGGCCCGGTTATGGAAAACAACCGGCTGGAGCGCATACTGTTCTATCCCGACCGCAAGAGCACCGGCCTCCGGCAGGTTCAAAGGGCACTGGGCAAATCGGATCCAACCACAACCAGTCAGGCGACGCTGGCCAAAAAGAGTGTTGCCATGCAGGGGCTTGGCGCCTTGGAGTTTTTGCTCTTTGGGACCGGTTCGGAAGACCTTCTTGATCCAACATCGACCTATCGGTGTGAATACGCTCAAGCTGTTGGCGACAATCTGGTGGAGATAGCCGATACGTTTACTACGCGATGGAAGATCGATACTGATTTGACATCAGCCTGGCTAAGCCCAAAACCAACAAATCCTCTTTACAGAAACAACCGCGAAGCACTGACCGGTGTACTGGGAACCATTGTGCATGGTCTTGAAGCCATTCGGGATGTGCGGATTGGTGCCTTCCTTCGCGAGCCACCGAAACAGGACCGGCCAAAATCCGCTTTGTTGTGGCGTTCTCAATCGACAATGCCGATGATCGAGCAGAACCTGCGCGGCCTCCGCGATCTGTATCTGGCAACGGGACTGCGGGAAAATCTTACTGGTGACGCTGCCGCCTTCAGCGATTCCCTGCTGTTTGAATTTGACCTGACAATCCAGGTGGCCGATGCGTTTGACGCGCCGATTGCCGAACTGCTTGCCGACGACAACACACGCGAAAAACTGCGGTTCCTGCAACTGTCGGTCCGGTTTCTGGTCCAGCGCCTTGATACCGAATTCCTGCCCGCTCTGGGGCTGCAAAGCGGCTTTTCATTTGGGGATGGAGATTGAGTCGCTCTGTCCTGGATCGCCGTAAGTTCGTCATCGGCAGCGGTGCCACCATTGTCAGCCTGAGTTCTGCACTGTCACCGTCAACAGCCGAAATAAGCAGTCCGGCCTGTTATGCCGCCGCCTTGCGCCATCGCAACGGCACATATGCTGTGGGGTTGCTCGACGAAGCGGGTCAATTGCTGGATACCCACGCCCTGCCTGCCCGGGGTCATGGAGTTACTTTTCATCGAAAGACTCAGCGCGCTGTGATTTTTGCCCGTCGACCAGGGACGTTTGCCCTGCAATTTTCTCCGGACAACAAGACAGCACCGGTTCTGTTTGCGTGTCCGCCGGATCGCCACTTCTATGGCCACGGATCCTTCTCCCCGGATGGCCAATTGCTGTTCACCACTGAAAATCACTTCGATGCCGCAGCCGGCATGATTGGCGTCTATCGTATGGGGCAGACAGTCAACCGCATCGGCGAATTCCCCTCTTATGGCGTTGGACCTCACGATATTTACTACGACGCATGGCGCGGCCTTCTGTGCATCGCCAATGGTGGCATTGAAACCCATCCCGACTTTGGTCGTGCCAAGCTCAATCTCGATCGCATGCAATCCAACATCGCTTTC
>JABSRX010000022.1 GCA_013214695.1 Rhizobiaceae bacterium
GAAGCGTTGGTAGAGCGGCACTAGAATCTAAGGCAGTACTGGTTGAAGTGCCTGATTGTTTTACGACTTGGAAGATTCCTTGGAGACTCTATGTTGCGATTGCTGAGTGATATGCTAGCTGCGTACTAATCAATGGTAACCCATTTCGAGTGACCCGGTGGTGACCGAGGACCTCATGCAAAACGATGACCGGACGCGCGAAATCACCTCGCGCGGCTGCTAACCACCTGAAAAAATTCTTCAAACCACCTTGAAATTTGGTGGAGCTAAGCGGAATCGAACCGCTGACCTCTTGCATGCCATGCAAGCGCTCTCCCGACTGAGCTATAGCCCCATAATGGCCAGAAAGTCCGGCCTACAGGTTGTCACCCTTTCGATGACATCGGGCTCGCCAAGCTATGTCGGCGAACCCGCGGTTCATACGAAACACTCTGCAAGTTGACAAGTCAAAACTGAGCATTTCGGCGAAGAATTCTTCGATATGCAGCTGCGCTTTGGCAGTGCGATTACGTGTCTTCTTTGTCGTCCTTGCTGACGGGAATGAAGTCGGCGAGATTGTCCTCTTCATCGTCTTCGTCATCGAGGAATGGTCCGTCGACATCGGAATCATCATCGTCGTCCTCGATCTCAACATCTGGAATGTCGCTTGGGATATCATCGTCGTCATCGCCATCGACGGTTGTATCATCGTCGTCTTCGGCATCTTCCAGGCTGATGATTTCTGGACCTTCAGTATCGAGCTCTTCTTCGTCGGAAGCCGCCTCTTTGGTTTCGGCCTCTTTCTCAGGCTTCGCCTTGTCGGTGGCTACGACGATCTCAAAGGTTGCACCGCATTTTGGGCACAAAATAGGGTCGCGGTTGAGGTCGTAGTATTTCGCACCGCAGCTCGGGCATACGCGCTTTTCGCCAAGTTCTGGTTTAGCCAAGGATCTGCCTCACATCATTGTTCTGTCAAAGGGTTGGCCAGCGAACGGCCAACACGGTTGAGGGCAGGGTCTAACGTCACCGGAGGCGGCTGTCAAAGGGATAGTTACGTCATTTGGCCGGACTTTTCAGGCCCTGTGGACCCAGGCTGGAGGTGACAGTTGAAACGATCCGTCCTATAAGGCCTCTGCTGAACGAACTATCGTGCAATCCACAACCAAACCCTTAGAAAATGGCCAGTCAAAACGCCGCTCACGGGCATGATCACACGCCCGTTCCCTTAACAAGTTCTCCCGTCACCAATCTGTCCGGATCGATCTCTGCGCCCGGTGACAAGTCAATTTCACATCGCTCCCTGTTGCTGGGTGCTGTGGCCGACGGTCAGACGCGCATTACCGGTTTGCTCGAAGCTGATGATGTGATGGCAACCGCCGGTGCCATGCGGGCGCTGGGCGCCAATGTGCGTAAAGAAGGGGACACCTGGCTGGTGGACGGCATGGGGAACGGTGCCCTTCTGGAACCAACCGAACCGCTTGATTTTGGCAATGCCGGTACCGGTTCGCGCCTCGCCATGGGGCTGGTAGCCGGTTACGATTTTCCGGTGACTTTCGTGGGTGACGCATCGCTGTCCAGCCGCCCAATGGGGCGTGTGCTCAACCCGTTGCGGGAAACCGGCATGCAGGTGGAAAGTTCGGAAGGCGATCGTTTGCCGCTGACGGTCCATGGCGCGCCTTTGCCGACGCCGATCACCTACCGCGTTCCTGTGGCTTCGGCCCAGGTGAAATCCGCGGTTCTGTTGGCCGGGCTGAACATTGCCGGAACGACGACGGTGATCGAACCGGTCATGACACGCGATCATACCGAGAAGATGCTGGCCGGATTTGGGGCCAACATTTCCATTGAAGTGGATGAGGATGGCGCACGCCACATCTCGGTCGAAGGACAGACGCCCTTGAAGGCACAGGATGTGACTGTGCCTTGCGATCCGTCTTCTTCCAGTTTTGCCGTGGTCGCTGGTCTCATCACGCCCGGGTCGGATTTGACGATCCAGAATGTGCTGCTCAATCCCACCCGTACCGGCCTGTTCGACACTCTGAAGGAAATGGGTGCCGATCTGACCATCGCCAATCACCGCACCTCCGGTGGCGAGGATATCGGCGACATACGCGTGCGTCATTCAAAGCTGAAAGGCGTTACCGTGCCGGCCGATCGGGCTCCGTCGATGATCGATGAATATCCAGTTTTGGCCGTTGCGGCGTCTTTTGCCGAGGGCGAGACGTTGATGCTCGGCCTGGACGAATTGCGGGTCAAGGAATGCGACCGCCTGGCGGCAACGGCGCGAGGACTTGAGGCCAACGGCGTTGATTGCACGGAAGGCGAAGACACGTTGACCGTGCGCGGCAATGGGTCAGTCGAGGGTGGCGGCACCGTTGAAACCCTGCTCGATCATCGCATCGCCATGAGTTTCCTGGTCATGGGTATGGCGTCGCAGAAACCCGTATCGGTGGACGACACGGTTATGATCAACACCTCGTTTCGCGAGTTCGTTCCGTTGATGACCTCCATTGGCGCCAACCTGACATGAGCGGCGCGTCGCTGAAGATCAAGCGATTGCCCCATTCTGAGGGCCTGCCTCTGCCAGCTTACGAAACTGCCGGCGCCGCAGGCATGGACCTGCGCGCCGCAGTGCCTGAAGATGCGCCTTTCATCCTGCAGCCACGGCAGCGCGCGCTCGTCCCAACCGGGCTGATGATTGAGCTTCCGTCTCACCATGAGGGCCAGGTTAGACCGCGCTCTGGCTTGGCCATTAAACACGGCATCAGCCTGGTCAACACGCCGGGCACCATCGATGAAGACTATAGGGGTGAAGTGATGGTGCCACTGATCAATCATGGCGATGAAGACTTTGAAATCTCCAGAGGGCTTCGCATTGCCCAACTGGTGATTGCCCCCGTTGTTCAGGTGCAGATTGAAGAGGTGTCTGAACTTACCGATTCAGAGCGCGGTGGGGGTGGCTTTGGGTCCACCGGGAGCTGATCAATCTACGCGGTGGGCAGGCGAAAATTGCTCCCCAACTGATTGGCCTATTTGCCTGCAAATGTTTGGAAATCCAGTGCCCAGCGCCTATATTATAGGCAGTTATGCGCGCGATTCGTGCTGCGGATTTATTGTGTCCATCAGGGTACGATCAGACAGGAAAAACTGATGAGCGACGAGCATCTGGAAGACCAACAAGACAGCCCGAACGGCGAAGACTATGGCGCCGATTCCATCAAGGTTCTGAAAGGTCTTGATGCCGTTCGCAAACGTCCGGGCATGTATATCGGCGATACAGATGATGGCTCCGGACTGCATCACATGGTCTACGAAGTTGTCGATAACGGCATTGATGAGGTGCTGGCCGGTCATGCTGATCGGGTCACCGTGACGATCAATCCGGAAGGCTCTGTCACGGTTACGGACAATGGACGCGGCATTCCAGTCGATATGCATGCGGAAGAAAACATGTCGGCCGCCGAAGTGATCATGACCCAGCTGCATGCTGGCGGTAAATTTGACCAGAATTCCTACAAAGTGTCGGGCGGCCTGCACGGAGTTGGCGTTTCCGTGGTGAACGCACTTTCCGTTTCCCTGCAGTTGAAGATTGCCCGAAACGGCAAATGGCATGAGATTTCGTTCACACACGGTGTTTCAGACGGACCGCTGGAAGTAACCGGCGATGCCGGGGACTACACCGGGACGGAAGTCACGTTCATGCCATCGAGCGACACATTTTCAAACACCAAGTTTGACTATGATCGACTGGAGCACCGGCTGCGGGAACTGGCGTTCCTGAATTCCGGTACCCGGATCATATTGACCGATGCGCGGTCGGCGGAGCCGAGATCGACTGAACTCTTCTATGAAGGCGGATTGAAAGAGTTTGTGCGCTATCTTGACCGGGCCAAACAGCCCCTGGTGGAAGATCCGATCTATCTGCAGTCGGAGCGCGATGGCATCACTGTGGAACTGGCTCTTTGGTGGAACGATTCCTACAATGAGAACGTCCTTTGTTTCACCAACAACATTCCGCAGCGCGATGGCGGCACCCACTTGGCGGGTTTCCGCGGGGCGTTGACGCGACAGGTGACTGGCTATGCCGATTCATCCGGCATCATGAAGAAAGAGAAAGTGTCGCTGACCGGTGACGATTGTCGTGAAGGCCTGACCTGCACGCTTTCCGTGAAAGTGCCCGATCCCAAATTCTCGTCCCAGACAAAGGACAAACTGGTCTCGTCAGAAGTGCGTCCCGTGGTGGAGAGTCTGGTCAACGAAACGTTGCGCGAGTGGTTTGAGGAAAATCCTGCCGACGCCAAGACCATTGTATCAAAGGTTGTCGAGGCTGCAAGCGCCCGTGAGGCGGCCCGCAAGGCCCGCGAGCTTACCCGCCGCAAGGGGGTGCTGGACATCGCCTCGCTGCCGGGGAAACTGGCAGATTGTCAGGAACGGGATCCGGCAAAATCCGAAATCTTTATTGTTGAGGGCGACTCGGCCGGTGGTTCCGCCAAACAGGGTAGGGACCGCAAAAACCAGGCTATTCTACCGCTGCGCGGCAAGGTGCTGAATGTTGAGCGGGCGCGCTTCGACAAGATGTTGTCGTCGGAACAAATCGGCACACTAATCACAGCGCTGGGGACCGGTATCGGCAAGGATGAGTTCGATATCGAAAAGGCGCGATATCATAAGATCATCATCATGACCGATGCTGATGTGGATGGGGCGCATATTCGCACCCTGCTGTTGACCTTCTTCTTCCGTCAGATGCCGGAGTTGATTGAGCGTGGCTATCTCTACATTGCCCAGCCACCGCTTTATCTCGTGAAGCGGGGCAAGTCCGAACAATATCTCAAGGACGAAGCTGAGCGGGAAAACTACCTGATCGAGGGCGGCCTTGATGAAGCGACTTTGACACTGGCATCCGGTGAGGTAATGGCTGGGGCAGACCTGCGGGGCGCGGTTGATCAGGCATTGGATATTCGCGGCATTCTCGATGGGCTTCACACGCGGTATGACCGCGGGATTGTCGAACAACTGGCGATCGCTGGTGCTCTCAATGCTGAGTTGATGTCCGACAAAGACAAAGCTGCGGCTGCCGCCGACTATGTGGCCAAGCGTCTGGACGCCATCGCCGAGGAAACTGAAAAAGGTTGGGTCGGTGAAATTCGCCAGGACGAGGGCAGTGATTTTTCCATGGTGTTCTCGCGCATGGTGCGTGGCGTTAAGGAAGTCCATGTCATTGATAACGCTCTGATCGGCTCCGCGGATGCGCGTGCGCTCGATGGTTTCGCCGGCCACCTCCAACCGCTCTATGGTCGCCCCTGTACCTTGCAGCGACGCGATGTTGTAACCGACGTCTTTGGTCCACGCGATTTGCTTGAGGCGGTGTTTGCAGCTGGTGAAAAGGGTCTTTCTTTCCAGCGCTACAAGGGGCTGGGTGAAATGAATGCCGAGCAGTTGTGGGAAACCACACTGGACCCTGACGCCCGTTCGCTTTTGCAGGTGAAGGTCAACGAGGCGACCAAGGCCGATGATCTGTTTACCCGGTTGATGGGTGAAGATGTGGAGCCGCGCCGCGAGTTTATTCAGGACAACGCTTTGTCGGTTGCCAACCTCGACTACTAGATGAAGCAATAATCACCGTAGGCGACCAGCCATCGATGAACTGTGGGTATCTTGTCCCAGATTATCAATATCATTTTTGTGCAGTGTCGTGCCGGTTCGGTGGGTTCTAGCAATAAGCAGGGCTGGAAAAGCGGTAGGACATAAACCGCTATCCGCATCGCCCAAAAAAGGGTTTTGGTGCCTGTTCCTCCCGGGGCATCATGAACCGTTCGTTCCCTCTGACCATTATCCCTGGGCGGAGGGAACGATTTCCTTCCAGAGCCGCCCTGGTCTCCAAAAGTCTCAATTTTCAGTATTCGTCCAGACTGCCGCTTGGCGGTTCCGGCATGGCGTGATAAATCAATATCAGATTCCAATGAGCTTGATATGCTGGCCGCGCCAACCCGCAACTTGTTTTTGAGGGTGCGCTCAATCGACATTTGAGGAGAAAATTATTGTCTACCGGATTCTTTGGCGACATTTCATCCATTCCTTTTGAAGGTCCAGAAAGCACCAACCCTCTGGCGTTCCGCCACTACGACCCCAACGAAGTGGTGATGGGCAAACGGATGGAAGATCATCTGCGGTTTGCTGTGTGCTATTGGCACAACTTCTGCTGGCCGGGCAGCGATCCGTTTGGCGGGCTGACTTTTGAGCGACCATGGTGGGAGGATAAGTTCAACAACCCCATGGATGCGGCGAAATTGAAGGCTGACGTGGCCTTTGAGATGTTCACTGCCCTGGGTGTGCCCTTTTACTGCTTTCATGATGCAGATGTCCGTCCGGAAGGCGCCAACTTCGCCGAGAACACCCGTAACTTGGAAGAAATTGTCGACTATTTCGCCGGCAAGATGGACGAAACCGGCCTGAAACTTCTTTGGGGCACCGCAAATTTGTTTTCGCAGCGCCGCTACATGTCGGGTGCCGCCTCCAACCCGGATCCAAACGTCTTTGCCTTTGCTGCGGCAACCGTGAAGACCTGCATGGATGCGACTCATAAATTGGGCGGTGAAAACTACGTTCTGTGGGGTGGCCGCGAGGGGTATGAGACCTTGCTCAACACCGACCTCAAACGCGAAGACGCGCAGCTGGGTCGCTTCATGAATATGGTGGTTGAATACAAGCACAAGATTGGATTCGAAGGGGCAATCCTGATTGAACCGAAGCCTCAGGAACCCACCAAGCATCAGTATGATTTCGACGTGGCCACCGTTTACGGCTTCCTGAAGCGCCATGGTCTTGAAAACGAGATCAAGATGAACATCGAACAGGGTCATGCGATCCTGGCAGGCCACACATTCGAGCACGAATTGGCACTGGCTGATGCGCTGGGTATTTTCGGTTCGATCGATATGAACCGCAACGACTATCAATCGGGCTGGGATACGGACCAGTTCCCCAACAATGTGCCCGAAATGGCGCTGGCCTATTATCAGGTGCTGAAGGCAGGTGGTTTCACAACTGGTGGTACAAACTTCGACGCGAAGCTGCGCCGCCAGTCGCTTGACCCGGAAGACCTGTTGATTGCGCACATCGGTGGGATGGATTGCTGTGCACGTGGTCTGCGGGCCGCAGCGGCAATGATGGAAGACGGTGCTCTCAGCGATCCGTTGGAAGCCCGCTATGCCGGCTGGGCGGAAGAAGGCCCGCAAAAATTGTTGGCTGGAGAATGGTCTTTGGATCAGGTTGCCCAGTGGGTCGAGATGGAAGACATCAACCCACAGCCGGTATCCGGTCGTCAGGAATTGCTGGAAAACATCCTCAATCGCTACGTGTGATTGAACTGCTGAAGGCGTGCCGCCCATGAGCCAACCAGCCTATACCAATTCTCAGATTTGGTTTGCCGAATTCATCGGCACAGCCTTCCTTTTGGCAACCGTGGTTGGTTCCGGGATCATGGCTGAGCAACTGGCTGGCGGGAACGTTGCCGTTGCGCTGCTTGGTAACACGATTCCAACTGGCGCCATTCTTGTTGTGCTGATCACCATGCTGGGGCCGATCTCGGGTGCTCATTTCAACCCGGCCGTATCGCTGGTATTTGCCCTGCGTGGCGAACTGGCCCGACATCAGTTCGGGATCTATGTGTTTATGCAGATCCTCGGCGGCATCGTCGGCGTTTGGGCAGCGCATATGATGTTCGACGAAAGCCTGTTACAGTTTTCCAGCAAAATACGCACCGGACCATCGCAATGGTTTGCGGAAGGTGTCGCAACGTTTGGTCTGGTTTTCACCATTCTTGCGACACTGCGGGCCAAACCTGATGCCGTTGCCATGGCGGTCGGATTGTACATCACGGCCGCTTATTGGTTCACGGCATCGACCAGCTTTGCCAATCCGGCGGTTACCATTGCGCGGGGATTTTCAGATACATTTGCCGGCATTCGTCCCGCAGATGTTCCAGCCTTTATCATCGCGCAGCTTGTTGCGGCGGTCATCGCCTTGCTGGTGTGCAGGTGGTTGCTGCAGGATCGTGACAAAAGCGTCTGATGGATGGGGGGCAAGCTCCCCGACCCAGTTACCTTGATCAGCTCTTCGGCAGTTGACTGGACGACTCGATGACAGAGCCCAGCAGACCGTATTCCAGCGCTTCGTCGGTCGTCAGCCAGAAGTCACGCTGTGTGTCCTGACTAATCTTTTCACGTGTCTGGCCGGTGGCCTCGGAAAACAGCTTGTCGAAACGTTCGCGCATCTGCCGGATCTGTTCGGCCTGAATTTCAATATCAGAAGCCTGACCACCGACGCCGCCGCTTGGTTGATGCAACAGGAAGCGGGTGTTTGGCAGGCAGAAACGGTTTTCTTTTTCAGCTGAAATGAAGATCAGAGCGCCAGCACTGGCGACCCATCCGCTGCCGATGCAGCGCACGGTGGGGGTGATGAACTTGGCGATGTCATGCACCATGTCACCCGACTCCACATGGCCACCCGGCGAAGAGATGAACATGTTGATGGGATCGTCGCTCACCTCTGCTAGTGCCAGCAGTTGAGAAGCAACGTTCTTGGCCAACTTATCGTCAATCGTACCTGTGACCAGCACGTTTCGGCTGTTGAACAGGTGTTCGCTGGCCTGGGATTGAGATTCATTGTCCTTTTTAGGGCTGTCAGCCATGTATGATCCTTCCTTGGGAGCGCTCGCGGCAGGAAACAGCAACCAATCTGCCAAATTGCGCACTTCTTGAGTCGCCAAGAGATAAGTTATGTGTGCCGGTTTGTGAAGGCTTCGACACCGGGCTTTTTGTCGTACCGGTTACCCATTGGTTAGCCAAACAGGACGCTGGGATCGGAAAGGTCTTTCCCATGGCCCAAGGCATGGACAGCCCGGCCGATCCGCTCGACAGCTGCATTTGCCCTGCCCACACTGTGGCGGGCCATCAGATACGAGTGCACCAGTCCTTTTTCCTCAAAAAACAGGGCGTCGGTTCCAGCTGCTTTGAGCTTTTGCACATAGCGCCAGCTATCATCGCGCAACGGATCACACTGGGCGGCAAACGCGATGGTCGGCGGCAGGCCTGCGAAATCCGGATCATTGAGCGGTGCAAGCTCTTTATCGGAGCTGGACTTGTCGGTTCCGGCCAATCTGATTTTGGCATAGTAATCCACGTCAGCGGTGGTCAGCATGGGCGCGAATTCGTGTTCGATGAAGGACCCTTGGGTCCAATCGCTTCCCAGCAGCGGGTAGATCAGGACTTGTCCAATCGGGGCGTCGATTTCCCAACGGCTAGCGTGGGCCAGCGCAGCGGCGAGGTTGGCGCCGGCACTGTCTCCCAAAAGCACAATCGGCAAGTTCAGTTCAGATGCGACATGACGCAGCGCACTTGAGGCGTCGTGTTGATCGGCAGGAAAACTGTGTTCTGGGGACAGGCGATAGTCCACCGCCGTCAGATCGAAGCCGGTTGCTCTGCAGATATCCGCGCAGTAGCTGTCATGGCTGTGCAACCCACCAACAACATATCCGCCGCCGTGAAAGTAAAGGATTTGTGCCACTGGCTGATCTGATCGCCGGGTATCTGTGTAGCGGCGACAGGGCAGCAGGTGGCCATCTGTCGCGATGGTGAAATCGACCGCCTCAACACCGTCAGGATAGGGCGCAGCGAAGCTGGCGCAGAGTCGGTCATAGACCTCCCGCTGTTGTTCGATTGGCAGGTTGATTGCGTCTGGCGGATAGAAGTTTTCGACACGCTCGATGAAGGCCCAGGTCTCGGCGTCGAGCAATTGACGGTATTTGGATGGATACTGCATGGGATTCAATGAAATCGATTGAGGCTGAATGGGGTCGGGTCTACGCAGGGCGTCTCACCACAAACGAGTTGGGCCATCAGCTTGCCCGCCCCGGGCCCGAGGCCAAAACCGTGTCCGGAAAAGCCGGTGGCCATGAAGAACCCGGGTACTTGGTCAACCGGTGAAATCACCGGCACAACATCTGGCATGACGTCGATGACGCCCGCCCACTTTTCGGCAATTTCGGCTTTCTGAAAAGCTGGGATCGATTTCTGCAACGACTTCAGCGCAGATGATTGAATGCCGTCATGAGGAATGGGATCGAGAATGCGAACCTGCTCGAAAGGGCTTACTTCATCGTGGCTCCAGTGTCGCTTCAATCGGGCTTCGTCGAGAAAGCGTTGGCCAATTCTGTAGCGATAGTCACGCCATTCTGCTTTTAAGACCGGCCAAAAATCCGGTAGCAAGCGGAAGCTGTCAGGCATAATATCGGCCATGCTCAGTGTGGCGTGAGCGACGGTGTAACCACCGTCCAAACGCTTGCGAATGGCAAAGTCAGCTGCGGCTATGGATGTATCGATGCCGACATCAATGGGTTGGGTGCGCATCACCGAATTGATCACGGTCAATTGGGGTAGGGAAATTCCGGCATTGTGGCAAAAACGGCGGGACCAAGCACCACCGGCCAGGACCACCTGTCGGCAGGCGATCTCACCATGTTCCGTAACCACTCCGCTAACCTGGCCAGCCTGGCGCTCAAGGCCTCTAACAGCGCAGTTCTGTACCACGTGGACACCAGACCGCATGGCGGCCCGCGCCATTGCCGGCACAGCCAGTGTCGGCTCGGCCCGACCGTCATCAACCGTGTGCAAACCGCCCAGCCATGTCATTGCCGCGCCGGGCGTCAGTGCATTGGCTTCCGATTGGGACAACATTCTGGACGACAACCCGTGGGCGCCAACGTAATTGTCATGCCATTTCTGGCGCTTCGCAAGCTTGGCTTCCGTATCGCACAGATAGGCCACACCACATTCGCGATATCCGACATCTTCCCCTGTACGCTGGTGCATTTGCCGCCAGAGCTGCATGGAATGCTGCATCAGGGGCAATTCGCGTGGGTCGCGGCCCATCTGGCGACACCAGCCCCAGTTCCGGCTCGACTGTTCGCCGGCAACGATGCCTTTCTCGCAGACCGCGACACTCAACCCGCGCTCGCTGAGTTCCAGCGCTGTGCAGATTCCGGCGATCCCGCCGCCGATGACCACAACATCAACCGTTTCCGGTTGCGTTTGATCGTTGGGAACGGAGCTTGGAACAGGCATGGTCTGAAACGCTAGGAGTGTGGCCGCCGTGCACCGAAACAGGATTTGCGGCAGGGATCAAGTGTCTCTGGCTGCCCAATTGAGGCCGCGCCGCAAAATCTCTTTCATCTCAGGAACAGCAAATTCATCTGCTGTATGGCCGAGGGCGCTGTAGAAGACACGTCCCGCTCCGTGATGTCGCTTCCAGACCACTGGCATTACCACACCCTTCGTCCACGATGCATGTTCTCCGCTGAAGGTCGTGGTTGCCAAAACCTGGTTGGCGGGATCAACATGCATGTAATATTGCTCGGATCGATAGTCGAAGTCGTCAATGCCTTCTGTGATCGGATCCTTATCATCCGTGATGTTGATACGATAATCGATAATGTCGCCTGGATGGGCGACCCATTGGCCTCCCACCATGAACTGATAGTCCACGACATCCCGAAATGAATCCCCCATACCGCCGTGGAAACCGCCCAGGCCAACGCCCGATTCAACGGCCGCGGTCAGATTGGCGATTTCTGCGGGGTCGGCGGTGGATTGCGTGATAATTGGGACGATCAGACTGAGCTGATGCAGGTCGGGATCAGCAAAGGCGCTGGTTGAATCAGAAGTTGCCACCTGAAAGCCATCCTCCCGCAGCATGTCGCCAACGACAGTGGCTGCCGCTTCCGGCGTATGGCCTTCCCAGCCTCCCCAGACAATGAGCGCCTTTTTCATGCTGTTGTTCCTTCTTGCGATTGCGCTTCTTCTGCATTGCCAGAAGGCATGCCGAAGATCTGATCCTGATGCGCTTTCAGATAGGTTATCATCGTGGTCGCTGCTTGCAGCAACAATCGACCAATTTTTGTCGCGATGCACAGATTGCGTTTGAACGAAAACTCCAGGTTCAACTGAACAAGATTACCGGTTTTCACATCCGACTCGATATTGTCTGTTTCCGCGATAAGGACGTAGTCGGTCTCCAGGCAGATGTCCCGGCACATGTTCAAATTATCACTCTTCATGCGCAATAAGCGGATTTCGTCACCCGCAATGCCCAATTGCTTTTCCAGTGCCTGTGTAATCGTCGGCGTCACATTCAACGATGCAAAACCATAGCCATGGGCCAGAGCAAAAGTGGGATCAGGGTGTTGGAGCAGCGGATGATGCGGCCGCACAAAAAACCCGCCGGTTTGACTTCCCCAGATTTCCGATTTGATCCCTTCGCGCATGGATGCGGTTTCCGCATCACAGATTGTCAGATGATCATGCTCTTCGAAAAGCCGTTCGAGAATGTGGGCTGAATTGTACACCGTCACGTCAAAGCTGATTGCCGGATAGAGCTGGCTAAAATGCGCCAGTGCCCGCCCGCCGAGATTTTCAGCAACTGTTGTGGCCATACCGACGGAAAGATGCCCGGCGACTCCCAACTGCAGATTTTGAACGCCGGTGTCGAAATTGCGCGCTTCTGCCAGCAAGCGATTTGCAATTTCCAACACCCCCTCGCCAAACGGTGTCAATCGGACCGAGCGGCTGGTTCGATCAAACAGGGGTTGATCAAACTCTGTTTCCAAAGACTTGATGGAGTGGCTGATGGCCGGTTGCGAAAGATGTGCGCGCTCCGCCGCCTGGTGGTAGTTCAACTCCTCGGCGACCAGTTTGAAGTGAGACAGTTTCTTGAGATTCATGAGTGCCCCGAATCAAATAGATGGCCACAAATATGGACGATCTTTGTAATTGATAAAAATGATTGATCAAAAAGATCAACAACATTCATTGGATCGATTGAAGGGGCTGCTTTAACGTTTAACCAAGAGTGCAGTGTTTGTGGCGGGTACACAAACTTAAAGTATTGAATAAAAGGGCAAATTAAGGTCGGACGGCAAAGCGAATCAGGGGGAATAGACGAGGGGTGAGCCAAATGTTTCAAGCGTTTGACGAAGATTTCGACGCCAGCCTGGGCGAGACGGATCACGCTGGCCCGGTTGTCGAGAAAATAGATACCCCTGAATTGACCGAAGCCTGCGAAATTGCAGCGAAATTCTTTGCAGACGCTGGTCATCAATTGGTATCCGTGATTTTTTGCGACAGCAATGATCAATTGCCGATGCTCTGCGCCAATCTCAACATGCCAGAGCGACTGAGCGCCGCCGCGCTCAAGATGAAACCGGTTGGCGGTTGTCCTCCCAAAAGAGAAGCCCAGCGGCTGTTACGCCCGTTCGACTGGTTTGATTTGTCGGCGGACCGTTACAGTGATCTGCACAGTATGAAATTTCTGCTGGAAGTGTCCAAACTTCCATTTGGTTGTGTGCTGGCAGTGCCAATTCGTTTGGGCGATGGCCTGGCGATATTCTCTGTAGGTATCAAGAAGGCGAATTGCACGCCCGAGACGAAACGCGGCGTTGTGCTTGATGTCATGCAACTCTCGCTCGCCATGATCGGCACACTGCCGGAACTCGACTCCTTATTCCAAACCAAACGGCTGTCGATGCTGGAAGCTAAGGCGTTGATGTTTGCCATGCAGGGCTTTGGACACGACCAGATCGCCAAGTTTCTGAACCTCAGCGAGATGACCGTTGATCTGCTGTATAATTCAGCCGCGGTTCGGCTGGGCGCCAACAATCAGTTTCAGCTTGCCAGCCGAGCAATTGCCGATGGGGAAGTGTCTAACATCCAGTTGACAGATTTTGGCTCCGACTAACGAATCGGCCGGAAAGTCGGTTTGGCAATGCGTCCGGAAGGGACATAGAGCGCCGCCAGCGTATCTCTGGCGGCTACCCCGCCAGTCCCTGCTGAATTGAGAACCACCCGGCATTGGTTGGGAAGATCCCGCAACATGATTTCGCGCTTCTTGCGCGGCTTCGGCGGCTTCGCTCCGGGCTTTGGTTTGCGTGGTGGGCCATAAGCGACCTTAAACCAGTAATCCATGGTTGCCTGATCGCAACCATAAGATGGCACCGGCGCCTGAGGTTTGCAGCCAGGTGAACCGGTAGGGCAGCCAATGCGTATGTGAAAATGGTAGTGATGGCCGAACTGGGCGCGCACTTTGCGCAGCCAGTTGGGTCGATTGGGATTTTGCTCACACAGTTCGCGTTTGATTGTCGGGTGGACAAAAATGCGCTCAACATTTTTGTACTGAGCTGCCGTGCGGATAATCCCGGCATGCGATTTGGTGAAGCGCTTCTTGTCGATCTTTTGGTTGGTCAGCTTGCCGTTGGCCCGTCGAAACAGCATTGAAGTGGCCGACAATTGTTCCCGTTCTTTGCGGCTCAGCCGCCGGTCCGGCATCGGTGTCAGCCAGATATCGGCATCCAGCCCGGCCTGATGCGAAGCATGGCCGGTTAGCATCGGCCCGCCGCGTGGCTGAGTCAGATCGCCGACCAAAAGCCCATTCCAGCCGACTTTCTTTCCGTCGACAGACAGTTGCTTGACCAGGGCGATCAATTCCGGATGGGCCCAGTGGCGGTTGCGTGACAGACGCATGGCCTGCCAGTTTGGCCCATCATCGGCAAGTTTCTCGCCTCCCGCCAGACAGCCCTTCGCATAGGAACCATAAACGGCGGCCGGCAGAGCCGCGGCAACCCGCTGGGCGCCAAAAAGGCGTTTGGCGGGTGGCTCGACAGCAGCGCTGGAGGTCACCGACGTGGCCAACATCGCGCTGCCCAACAGGGCGGTGCAGACCGATTTGCAAAGCGGAAATTTCGTCATGGTGCGTCTCTGGCGGCTCTCAAAAACACGTTGCCCGGACGGCAAACGAGACCGTGACCGGGTGAATCGCTTTGGATTATCTCATATTTTTGGGAATTTGTAAGGCGCCGGGATTTTGGACCACGGCGATCCAATCGGGTTGACGGCCCGAAAGTAAGTCAGCCAACCGCCCACAGCCTATATGACCGCAGGCGATTGACTCATTTTGGTTGAGTAGAGCGTTCCGCTATTTCCCGGGTTGAGGAACAATGCGCAGGTAGGGGCGCACTTCGTTCCAGCCTTCAGGGAACTTCTCCTTGGCCGCTTCATTGGACACGGCAGGCACGATGATCACGTCCTCACCATCCTGCCAGTTCACCGGTGTGGCGACCTGGTGATTGGCGGTCAGTTGCAGGGAGTCGATGACGCGGATGATTTCGTCGAAGTTGCGTCCTGTAGAGGCTGGATACTGTAGGGTCAGTTTGATCTTCTTGTCTGGGCCAATGATGAACACAGAGCGCACGGTCATTGTATCGCTGGCGTTCGGGTGGATCATGCCATAGAGGTTGGCAACGGTGCCGTCATCGGCAATCAGCGGGAAGTTCAGAGCCGTTCCCTGGGTATCCTCGATGTCCTGCGCCCAACCTGCGTGATCCTCGATCTTGTCGACCGAAAGGCCGAAGACGACCACGCCACGCTTGTCGAATTCCGGCTTTAGTTTGGAGGTGTAACCGAGCTCGGTGGTGCAAACCGGCGTGTAGTTTTTGGGGTGGGAAAACAGGACCGCCCACTTGCCGTCAATGGCGTCGTGAAAGTTGATTTCGCCTTCAGTGGTGATGGCGGTGAAGTCTGGCGCGGTGTCGCCGATGAGCAGGGCTTGGGTCATAGCTTGTGCCTTTTTGACAGTTTTTACCTGCTCAAAATATAGCGATGGCCCAGCCCGGTTTCCACGTCAGAAAGCCCGGCGAAGGGAATTAGTCTTCTCTTCGCCGGATCAAATTGAGCAAATGATTTCTCATGCAGCGCTGTTAGCCGCGTAGAACTCCGCCAACGGTCTTGGCAACATTTTCGACCACCTTGGCAGAGACGGCGTCGATCTCCTCGTCGGTCAGGCTGCGATCGGTGGGTTGCAGGGTGACCTCGATGGCAAGCGACTTCTTGTCGTCGCCGATGGATGCCCCTTCAAACAGGTCGAAGACCGCAACGTCGGTGATCAGCTTCTTGTCTGCACCATTGGCAGCGCGTAGCACCTTGGAGGCCTCGACCGACTTGTCCATGACAAAAGCAAAATCGCGCTTCACTGGCTGGAGCGCGGAAATGTTCAGCGCGCCCTTGCTGGTTTTGGCTTTCTTGCGGGGAGCCGGAATGGCCTGCAGATTGATCTCAAATCCACAGAGCGGCCCTGTAACGTCCATCATTTCCAGTGTCATTGGGTGGAATTCGCCGAAGGTGCCGATAACAACCTTGGGGCCTAGCTTGATCGTTCCAGAGCGGCCGGGATGATACCAGTCCGGTCCACCGGCTTCGATCTGCACATTGGACGGGTCCATGCCGCAGGCGGCGAGGACGGCGAGTGCGTCTTCCTTGGCGTCGACCCAGCTCACCGCTGTTGAATTGCCAACCCAGCTGCGTCCCTGGCTTTCCAGCTTGGCAGTGCCGCGACGTATACCGCTTGCGGTGCGGAACTGATCTTCCGGTTCCACCCCTTGATAAACATGGCTGACCTCAAAGATCGCCAGATCGCCGAGCCCCCGGTCGGCATTGCGCTTGGCTGCTGCAAGCAGGCTTGGCAACAGGCTGGGGCGCATGTCGGACATGTCAGAGGCAATAGGGTTAGCAAGCGTCAACGCGTCGTCACCGCCACCGAACGCAATTGCGTGGTCGCGCGGAATGAAGGAATAGCAAACCGCTTCGCTCATGCCGCGTGCGGCGAGCGCCCGACGGGAATTGCGGGTACGCGTCTGACCGGTGGTCAAGATCTTGCTGCCAACAGCGCCAAGGGCTGGCAGTGGCTGTGGCTCGATGTTGTTGATGCCACGGATGCGCATGATTTCTTCAACCAGGTCTGCCTTGCCGTGGACGTCGGGGCGGTTTCCTGGAACTTTCACGGTCAGTTCTTTCCCAGTTCCCGAGACATCGAAACCGAGGCGGGAAAGAATCTCAGCCGATTCTTCTGAGGAGACGGCCACGCCGGTTAGACGTTCGGCTTCGGAGACCGGATAGGTGATGGTGAGATCCGGTTGCGGTATTTCTCCGGCACAAAGCGCCAGTGTTGGCTCGCCACCGCACAGTTCGATGACCAACTGGCTGCCATAGTCGAGACCAGGCATGTTGAAGGCTGGATCGACGCCACGTTCGAAACGGTAGCGGGCGTCAGTGATGATGCTCAATTCGCGGCCGGTTTTGGCAACAGTCAGAGGATCCCAAAGGGCCGATTCCACCAAAACATTTGTTGTTGCCAAGCTGCAGCCGGACTTTTCGCCGCCCATGATGCCGGCAAGCGATTCAGGGCCATTTTCGTCGGCGATGACAAAGTGATCTGAAGTTGGCTTGTAGGTTTTGCCGTCAAGCGCCAGGAACTCCTCGTTGCCGGTGCCGCGGCGGATGGCGAGATTGCCTTTCACTTTGTCGGCATCGAAGACGTGGAGCGGTCTGCCACGATCGAACGTGACGTAGTTGGTGATGTCCACCAGTGCTGAGATGGGGCGCAGGCCAATGGCTTTCAGGCGTTGCTGCATCCATTTCGGCGATGGGCCATTCTTGACGTTGCGCACCAGGCGCAGGCCGAAGGCGGGGCAGAATTCAGCAGCACCGTCGGCGCTGAGATCGACGTCGACAGGGCAGGGGCCTTCGCCACCCAGTTCGGGGATTTCCGGCGTGATGACCGTGCCAAGTCCAGCGGCAGCCAGGTCGGCGGCAATGCCGGCAACGCCAAGCGCGTCGGGACGGTTCGGCGTGATACCAATCTCGATAACCGGATCATTCAGGCCAGCATAATCGGCGAAGGGCGTGCCGACGGGCGCATCCTCTGGCAGATCGATGATGCCGTCGTGCTCATCGGACAACTCCAGTTCGCGCTCCGAGCACATCATACCGAAGGATTCAACGCCGCGGATATTGCCGACACCAAGCGTCACGTCGATGCCTGGCACATAAGTGCCAGGACCGGCAAACGCGCCGATCAGACCAGCGCGGGCATTGGGGGCGCCGCAAACCACCTGAATGGGCTGGCCATCGCCCTTGTCGACGGTCAACACACGCAACTTGTCGGCGTCTGGATGAGGTCCGGCCGTCAGCACTTTGGCAATGGTGAATGGCTGGAAAGAAGCACGATCGTCGACGTCTTCGACCTCGAGGCCGATCATTGTCAGAGTTTCAACGATCTCGTCGAGGCTGGCCTCGGTTTCGAGATGGTCTTTGAGCCAGGAAAGGGTGAACTTCATTTTGCTGCTTTCTTTGCCGACTTGGATTTTTTCTTCTTGGCCGGAATGGTCTGGGTGGTACTGAGGCTCAGTTTGCGCAGACGCTTGTCGCGGGCTTTGCGTCGCTTGGTCAGTTCGTCGAAGATCAGAAAACCGATCTGCAGACCGTCGTCTTCATTTTCTTCTTTTTTCAACTGCGCCTTAATGAAGGTCAGGCTGAGTTGCGAGGCGTGCATCGCCTGGGCAACCGGGTTGCCGTTTTCCAGCACCCCATCAATGCGCAGGATATCGCCCTCACCAGGGACGAGCGCCAGCACCCGCATCATGCCGACTGCTGTGAAATGCAGGATTTCGAGCTTTTCTTTTTCGGCATCGAGAGAGCTCTGCAAAGAAAAGATATGCTTGGCGATTTCCTGCGCAGCTTCTTCGGCCTGATTGTCACAAGATGCCTTGTTCCAGTCCTTTGGCTTCGGCGCCTGGCGCTGACCGGCCCGCAACTCGGTTGCCATATGTGCGAATTTGCCCTGCAACAGGGCGGCATCGGAAAAACGGCTCATCCGGTCAGTCCTCCAAACAGGGTTGGCATGTCCAGCGGGCGGAAGCCGTAGTGATTGATCCAGCGTTGATCCGCCTCGAAGAATGGGCGCAGATCAGGCATGCCGTATTTCAGCATGGCAATGCGGTCGATGCCGATGCCCCAGGCAAAGCCCTGATAGACGTCGGGATCCAGACCCCCAGCACGCAACACGTTGGGGTGTACCATGCCGGAACCAAGAATTTCCATCCAATCACTGCCTTCGCCAAGCTTTACTTCTGAGCCCGAACGGTCGCATTGCAAGTCAACCTCGAGGCTCGGTTCGGTGAACGGGAAGAAGGACGGGCGGAAACGCATTTCGATGGAGTCGACTTCAAAGAAAGCCTTGCAGAACTCCTGCAGCGTCCATTTGAGGTTGGCGATGTTCGCCTTCTTGTCGACAACCAGGCCTTCCAACTGATGGAACATGGCTGAGTGGGTGGCGTCGGAATCCTGACGATAGGTTTTGCCGGGAATGACGATGCGGATCGGTGGTTCCTGGGTTTCCATGGTGCGGATCTGCACCGGAGATGTATGTGTGCGCAGCACACGGCGCTCACCATTCTCGTCCGGATTGAAAAAGAAGGTGTCGTGCATTTCACGGGCCGGATGGCCTTCAGGGAAATTCAGCGCGGTGAAGTTGTAATAGTCCGTTTCAATGTCCGGGCCTTCAGCGACGGTGAACCCCATGTCGGAGAAAATCGCCGTAATCTCATCCATCACCTGGCTGATGGGATGAATGCGACCAGCTTCGACCGGATTGGGGCGTACGGGCAGGGTCACATCAACCTTTTCCTTGGCCAGGCGGGCTTCAACGTCGGCTCGTTTGACGACTTCGCGGCGCGACGCGATGGCGTCGGCAATGCGGTTCTTCAATCCGTTGAGCGCCGGACCCATAACCTGACGCTCTTCGGGGGACATTTTGCCGAGCGTTTTCATCTGCTCGGAAACCGAGCCCTTTTTGCCAAGCGCGGACACACGCACCTGTTCCAGCGCGGCTTCGTCGCCGGCAGCGTCCACCTGTGCCAGGATGCTGGTCTCAAGTGTTTCTATGTCACTCATTCTTCTTGCCCTTAAACAAAAAGAACCCGCGTCAGCGCCGAGCTGCCACGGGTTCCAAATCTACGTCGTCAATTGGAAGCGCGGTCAGCTTTTGACTGCGGCCTCAAATGCGTTTGGCGTTGTATCTTTGAGATATTCCAGCGCCTTTTTGGCCGATGCAACAACGGCAGCAAATGCCTCTGGCTGGTTGATCGCCATATCCGACAGGTTCTTGCGGTCGACTTCAACGCCAGCCTTGGTCAGGCCGTCGATGAGACGGGAATATGTCAAGCCATGCTCGCGGGCAGCGGCGTTGATGCGCTGTGTCCACAGGCTGCGGAAATCGCGCTTACGGGCTTTGCGGTCGCGATAAGCGTACTGCTGTGCCTTTTCAACGGCCTGCTTGGCGACGCGAATCTGGCTGCGGCGGGCGCCGTAATAGCCTTTGGCTTTTTTGAGAACTTTTTTGTGCTTGGCGTGGGCGGTAACACCGCGTTTTACTCGGGCCATGATCTAACTCCTAAAAATGCGTGTACGTTCACTTGCCTGCGTAAGGCATATATTTCTTGACGATGCGGGTATCTGGCTCGGACAGAACCATGGTACCGCGAGCATTGCGCAGAAACTTATTGGAACGTTTGATCATGCCGTGCTGTTTGCCAGCTTGGGCAACGGTGAGTTTACCGGTACCGGTAACTTTGAAGCGTTTCTTGACGCTCGATTTGGTCTTCATCTTGGGCATTTTGCACTCCTTGAGCCATTACCAAATGTCCCGTTGGTCGGGCCAAGGCAATGAATTGGTTCGATTGATTCTGAGCTGGCTTGATGAATAAGCCGGCTCTTGCATTTCGAGCAGCCAAGGCATGCCCTGCCTGTCCGCTCCGTAAGCAGCGGTGTCCTAGACCCAAAGTGAATGAAACGCAAGCCTTTACCTGCATTACGGCTTCAGTTTAAGCAGGGCACATGATTGCCCCCTTGTACTGCATTTTGGTTAACCGATTCGCCCGTGTTGCCAGTTTGGCTTTGGCGCTCATTCTGGCAATCATTGGCACTACTAACGCCCAGCAAGACCCGGTCATCCCGAATTTCTGGGATCCTCAAGAGCGTTTTATCAAACCGAATGTCAAAGATCTGCCCCGGCTGCGGTTTTTGACCACCACGGACTTCCCGCCGTTCTCCTATATAGACAAAGACAAGCGGCTCACCGGCTTTCACGTTGATCTTGCGCGCGCCATTTGTGCTGAACTGGAAGTCTTGCCGGTCTGCCAGATCCAGGCACTGCCCTTTGCGGATCTGCAGAAGGAACTAGCGCAAAACAACGGCGACGCGATTATCGCTGGTCTGGCTTCCAATCAAACGACGCGGCAGTCACTGACTTTCACCCGACCCTATTTCTGGTTGCCGGCGCGCTTTGTGGCCAAGACTTCGGCGGCGCTGGCCGAACCGCTGTCGCAGGCACTGGACGGAAAAGAGGTGGGCGTGGTTGACGGCACCAGCCATGCCGCTATGGCGCTCGGCAAATTTGGCAATATGCGCGTGCGGCTGTTTGATACGCTTGATGCCGCATTGCTTGCCGTGCAGCAGGATAAGATCGCGGCCGTATTTGGTGACGGCCTGACGCTTTCATTCTGGCTGCAGTCGGGCAAAGAGCAGGCCAAGTGCTGCAAATTCGTCGGCAATGCCTATTTGTCGACCGACTATCTCGGCAATGGGCTCTCCATTGCGGTGGCACGGGAAAACCAGGAACTGCAACGGGCATTGAATTATGCCTTGCGCACCATCAATGACCGGGGTGTGTTTGCCGAACTATATC
Source organism: Rhizobiaceae bacterium (assembly GCA_013214695.1). Lineage (GTDB taxonomy): Bacteria > Pseudomonadota > Alphaproteobacteria > Rhizobiales > Rhizobiaceae > Pseudahrensia. The sequence goes on from JABSRX010000022.1 coordinate 21,607, forward strand.
TGCGCTACTTTCCGCTCGGCTTGTTCTGAGCTGGTTCCGGCTGGTTCAGAAACGGAACGCTGAGTGACCAGCCAAGGCGTGTCGGTCGTTCGTCCTGCCATTCGGAGAGGCCGATCTGCATGTTGTCATGTCCATCCGCAGGCTGTTCGATATAGGTGCCAAACAAACGATCCCACCACGGCAGATTGAAACCATAATTGGAATCTGTTTCGTGCATTTTCACTGAATGGTGCACGCGATGCATGTCGGGGGTAACAACAACCAGCCGCAAAATCCGGTCCAGCCAAAGCGGCAGTTTGGTGTTGGAATGATTGAACATCGCCGTGCCGTTGAGCAAGATTTCGAACAAAATGACCGCCACAGCCGGTGCGCCCAGCAGCAAAACCCACGCTACCTTCCAACCCATGGAAACGATGATTTCAATCGGATGAAACCGGATCGCTGTTGTGACGTCAAAATCCCGGTCGGAATGGTGCATCCGGTGAAAGCGCCAGAAAAGAGGGATTTTGTGGGACAAAACGTGTGACAGCCAGACGGCAAAATCGAGCACGATGATGCTGGCCATGATCGCCAGCCAAATAGGCACTTCAATACTATTGAACAGGCCGATACCTTCACTCTGCCCCCATAGCGCCAGTCCAACCGCGGCGGAGGGAAACAGCAGACGGACCAGCAGGGAATCAAGCACAACAATCGCCAGGTTGGTGAACCAGCGGTTGGCTTTGGAAACGCGCAGCTTCCTTCGCGGACGTAGAATTTCGGTGAGTGCAAACAGGCCAAACAAGCCAGCAAAGGCGATGAGCCTTATGGTGCTCTCTTGAGTGGCAACCAGTTCCTGCATCAGATTAAGCTGACTGGTGACGGGCCCGCGCAGCGAGTTCCAACGCGGCACAGGTCAGCTTGTCGACCGATAGGTGGCCGCGCAACAATTGCAGCAAACGCACCTCTTCGGCTGAGACATTGAGGTCTGCAGCGGCAATTTCAGCAGCCAGCACATAGGCTGTCTGGTGCAGGTTATCCGGAAGTGCCGCGGCAAATCCCAAAATCGTGTCCAGACCCTCGTCTTCTTGCAGAATGTCACGGCAGGTCTTTGCAGCGTTGACGAGCTGGTCGCTGTTATAGCCATCGAAAATCGGCAGTGTCTTTACAACGTTGCCAATGCGCAGCATCTCCGTCTCTTCCATATCGCGGTCAACGGCTGAGATTGCCACCATGACGAATACGAGGGTATCCTGAACCGAAATTGCGTTCATTGAGGAAACTTCCTGTCGAAGGGTATCATTGAGATGAATCTAGGCCGCCGGGCAGCCAGATTCAATGCTGCCATGTGCCAATAAGGACGGTTGACGATTGGCTGACGCTCTCATAGGTTCCGCGCGCTGCAACAGGCAGTTCTTTCCCTGAAAATCACAGGCCATCAGACATGACCAATCCTGCATTTCCTCCGCTCGAAATCACGCCCGAACTTGTCGAAGCGGCAAAGGTCAGCAAGGCATGGCCGTTCGAAGAAGCACGCAAGATCGTCAAACGCTATCAGCGCGATGGATACCCAGAAGAGGTTGTGTTTGAAACCGGCTACGGCCCGTCCGGCTTGCCGCATATCGGGACATTTGGCGAAGTTGCGCGCACGACGATGGTGGTCAACGCTTTCCGTCTGATCACCGAAGACAAGGTGAAAGTGCGGCTCATTTCGTTCTCCGACGATATGGATGGCATGCGCAAGATCCCCGACAATGTGCCCAACCAGGACTTGTTGCGAGAGCACCTGGGCAAGCCATTGAGCGCGGTGCCCGATCCGTTCAGCAACGAGTTTGACTCGTTTGCTGCCCACAACAATGCCAAGTTGCGTTCATTTCTGGACCAGTTTGGCTTCACCTACGAATTCATCAGCTCGACCGATTATTACAAGTTGGGTGCCTTTGATGATGTTCTCATCCATTGCGCCGAGAAATACGATGACATTATGGGCGCCATGCTGCCGACATTGGGTGAAGAGCGTCGGGCAACCTACAGCCCGTTTTTGCCGATCTCTCCCAAAAGCGGCGTCGTGCTTTACGTGCCAATGAAGAATGTTGACGCGAAGGCGGGCACGATCACCTTTGACGATGAAAATGGCGAAGAAATCACCATGCCGCTGACCGGTGGCAATGTGAAGCTGCAGTGGAAGCCCGACTTCAGCATGCGCTGGGTGGCGCTCGGGGTCGACTATGAAATGTATGGCAAGGACCATCAGAACAACAGCAACCTGTATGACAAGATGTGCCGGATTCTCGGTGGTCGTGCGCCCGAGCATCTGATCTACGAATTGTTCTTGGATGAAAAGGGAGAGAAAATCTCCAAAACCAAGGGCAATGGCATCACCATGGATGACTGGCTGCGCTACGCCTCGCCGGAAAGCCTGTCGCTGTTCATGTATACCAAGCCGAAAACCGCCAAGCGCTTGTATTTTGACATCATCCCAAAACAGGTGGACGAGTATTTTCAGCATCTCGCTGCGGTGCAGGATGCCGATCCCAAGGCACGGTTGAACAATCCAACCTGGCATATCCATGCCGGCAACCCGCCGAACATTTCGATGCCTGTTTCGTTTTCCATGCTGCTGAACCTGGTCAGCGCCTCAAACGCGTCTGATAAAGAAACCCTCTGGGGCTTTATCAGCCAGTATGACAGCGAGGTCACGCCGCAGAACAATCCGAAGCTGGATGAACTGGTCGGCTATGCGATCAGCTACTACGAGGATTTTGTTAAGCCCAATAAGAACTACCGCAAGCCAACAGACCAGGAACACGCTGCGATGCAGGATCTATCCAAGCGTCTGGCAGCAATGGCCGATGATGCCGATGCTGAAACGCTGCAAACCGAAGTGTACTCGGTCGGCAAGGACCACGGCTTTGAAAACCTGCGCGAGTGGTTCCAGGCGTTGTATCAGGTCCTGCTGGGACAGGATCAGGGGCCTCGCTTCGGCAGTTTTGTGGCCCTTTATGGCAAGCAGCAAACGGTGCAGATGATTGATCGGGCTCTAGAGCCGTCTTCGTCCTGATTGAATCATTCTGTTTGCGCCCCGAAGGGTTGCTCGGCAAGGCGCCTTTCGCAGCGCGTATCGGGGATACGGGCAAGACA
>JABSRX010000218.1 GCA_013214695.1 Rhizobiaceae bacterium
CTGCTGCGAAGCATCGCCCAAGACATAGACATCAGCGTCCGCCTTGGTCGACATGTCGATGGCGTTCACCGGTGCCCAGTTGCCATCTGTCACGCCAGCGATTTCCGCAATCTTGCCGGCCTTCATCGCTGGAATGACGTTACAGACGTCAACCTTGGTTTCTTCACCATCGATGGTGACCGTCATGGCGTTTGGATCAACGGACACTTCGCCGCCGCCAAACTCGGCACCAACCCAGTCGATCATGCCCTCATAATGATTGGCCCAACCTTCCTGGAACAAGCCCATCTTCGAGAATTTCGGCTTCGGATCGGCAATGATGATCTTGGCTGTTGGGTTGTTGGCTTTCAGATAGTTGGCAACCATGGAAACACGCTCATACGGGCCTGGCGGGCAGCGGTATGGATTTGGCGGCGCGACCATCGCGTAGGTGCCACCGGCGGGCATGGCCATGAGCTGAGCTTTCAGCAGCTCGGTCTGGGAACCCGCTTTGTAGGCATGGGGCATTTTGTTCTGGGCCGACAGGTCCCAGCCCTCAACGGCACCATCGACAAAGTCGATCCCGGGAGAAAGGACCAACTTGTCGTAAGACAGGGTGGCCCCGCCCGCCAGTGTTACTGTTTTTGCATCTCGATCAACACCAACGGCCCAATCGTGAACGACGTTGACGCCGCCCTTCGCCAGGCCACCATAGGAATGACCGAGATCTTCCATTTCCTTGAAACCACCGAGGTACAGGTTCGAGAAGAAGCAGGTGTAATATCTGCGGGTCGGCTCGATCAAAGTGACATCGATCGCCCCCTTGCTGTCTTTTGCCAGATAGCGTGCAGCGGTTGCTCCCCCAGCACCTCCACCAATCACAATCACGCGCGGCTTTGCGCCCATAGCGAGAACACTCGGCGCACCCAAAACCGCTGTCGCGGCAGCGGAAGCGCCAATAAAGGCTCTTCGATTAAGTTTCATGTCGGTTTCCTCCTTATGAATTTCGGGCTCGGTGAGCCCTTCTTTCGACATCATTTTTGAATTTTCGAGAAATAGGCAGCGAGCGCCGATATCTCCTCATCCCCCAATCTGCCGGCGATCATCTGCATCACCGGGTGGATCCGTTCGCCTACACGGTAGGCATGCAAAGCAATTGCAAAGTCGTCCTGCTTCCACCCCAAAATGGATGGAATTTTGCTGGTCTGGGCAGTGGACATGTGACAGGCGGTGCATTCGCTGCTCAAATACTCGCCGTATTCCGCGTCGCCTTCCGCCGCCAGCAACTTGTCCAAGGCATCGCTGGTGCTCGGTTCCTCGGCCACCTCTTGCGATGGTGCCGTCGCTTCTTCTGACAGGCCTTGCGTTGACGTGGTCTCGGACGTGTCGAGCGCGGCGACCTCTTGTTTCGCAGCACCTTCTTCTTCCGGCGTCACATCGATGACGCGGGCACGCGCGGTGATTTCCACGCTCTGCTTGCAGTCGCTCATGCAGGGTTCGCCTGTGAAGGCCGCATACTCGGTAGAAGCCCGATCATCAGGATAAAAGTTCTTCTCGTTGGGGAGACTGATCGAACCAAAGTTTTCGTGGCTCAACTCAAAGTCGTCTTCCACCAGATCGTTGACATAGAGCAGGTAAGCCGTGATCGCGTAAACATCGTCGTGGGACAGGGACTGGGCGTTGCCGAACGGCATGGCGCGGTAGACGTAGTCGTACACGGTGGACAGATAGGGCCAGTAGGATCCGATGGTTTTGACCGGGTCTTCTTCGGCCAGCGTGTCATGACCACCGGCAAGGACAGGCCAACGATCAACCGCTTCGCCAAAATCACCATGACAGGTGGCGCAATTTTCAGAGAACACTTCCTCGCCGGTAAAGACATCGCCCCTGCCCTTCGGCAGACCTTTGCCGTCCGGCCGCACATCGATGTCCCAGGCAGCCACTTCGACTTTCAAAGCTGCACGGCCCAGCGCGAAATCCTTCGTATCGGGAAGTCCGACCTCGGTACCCGGCGCACGCGGGGTTTTGATGACATCGTCCAATCGCGCTTGCACAAAGGCTACACTTTTATCTTTGGCAGTGACCTTGCGCTGAAACCTCTCGGCTGCTGCGGTTTCGCGTTCAAGCTGCGATTGACGCTGACTGGTGTTGGACATGGCAAATGCCAGCATCATCCAGACTGCGAAGCCTGAGACCCCAAGAGCCGCAATAGAGGCCAGTCTATGATTGGTAGCTGCGCTCATCTCATTCACCCGCTGACTTTAGATATGCAATGATGGCGTCGAGATCTTCTTGCTTTTTGAGACCGGCAAAACCCATCTTGGTGCCCGGAAGATATCCCTTCGGTTTGGCAAGAAATGCCGCCATTGAGGCCTCGTCCCAGATGCGTTCTTCAGACGCTGCCTGCTTGAACGCCGACGAGTAATTGAAGTTGTCCAAACTGCCGAATTTGCGACCCAATATGCCGGTCAGTTGCGGACCGGATTTGTTGCGAGCGCTGGCGCCGATCTCGTGACAGGACCTGCATTTGCGAAACACCCTTTCCCCGCTGGCGACCAGGCTGGATACTGCTTGATCCGTGTCGAGGGCGGCGACCTCTTGTTTCTCGGCACCTTCTTCTTCCGGCGTCACGTCGATGACACGGGCACGCGCCGTGATTTCCACGCTCTGCTTGCAGTCGCTCATGCATGGCTCACCCGTGAAGGCTGCATATTCGGTGGTGGCGCGATCGTCGGGGTAGAAGTTCTTTTCGTTGGGGAGACTGATCGAGCCGAAGTTTTCGTGGCTCAGCTCAAAATCGTCCTCCACCAGATCGTTGACATAGAGCAGGTAAGCCGTGATCGCGTATACATCGTCATGCGACAGCGACTGCGCGTTGCCAAACGGCATGGCGCGGTAAACGTAGTCGTACACGGTGGACAAGTAGGGCCAGTAGGATCCGATGGTTTTAACCGGGTCCTCTTCGGCAAGCGTGTCATGACCACCCGCAAGCACCGGCCAGCGATCAACCGCTTCGCCAAAGTCCCCATGACAGGTGGCGCAATTTTCAGAGAACACTTCCTCGCCGGTAAAGACATCGCCCCTGCCCTTCGGCAGACCTTTGCCGTCCGGCCGCACATCAATATCCCAGGCAGCGACTTCGACCTGCAACGCCGCCCGACCCAGGGCGTAGTCTCGGGTCTCAGGCAGCGGGTCGCCCAGTTTCACAGGAACGGGAGCATTCAAGGCCTCACGAATTTGAAGATTCAAATCCCTGATCTTGATGTCTCTTTGATCGAGCTGGCGTTGCGTTTCTTCGCGCTGCTCAGCGATCTCGACAAACTTGTCCTCGTTGTAACCGGTGCCCCAATAATACAGCCAAGCCGCCAGCAAAAAGCCGAGCGCGCACACGACATAGGGCATGCGACCATCAAGAAATCTCGACATTTTCCGCGACGCCCTTTTCGTTGACATACCAGGTCTGAATGGAATTGTTGTGGTAGATTGAGTTTTCGCCGCGCACTTTGCGCAGCTCGTTCTTGGTCGGCTGGACGTAGCCAGTGGAATCGTGAGCGCGGCTTTGCAGCAGCAACTCGCGACCGTCCCAATCAAATTCGAAGTAGAAGCGATGCATCGACTTGTCGAAGCTCGGCCCCGAGATACGGGCTTTTTGCCAATTCTTGCCCCCGTCGATCGTGACATCTACGCGAGGAATGGTCCCCCTGCCCGACCAGGCGACACCGGTAATCACAGTGTGGCCCTTACCATGGGTGATCGGCGCCTGCGGGCTTGGGTTGGTGATCACCGACTTGGCGTCCATCTCCCAAGTGAACCGCCGGGCTCGGCCATCTTTGAACAGGTCGGTATATTTCGATGTCTCTTCGCGGTGGTGCCACGGCTGATCGCCGACCTCAATTCGGCGCAACCATTTCACCCACATGTTGCCTTCCCAACCAGGCACGACCAGACGCACCGGATATCCCTGCTCAGGACGCAGTGCCTCGCCATTCATCTTGAAGGCGACCATGCAGTCGTCCAACGCCTTTTCAATCGGTATGGACCGAGTCATGCCGGACGCATCAGCGCCCTCTGGGAGGATCCATTTTCCGTTGGGCTTCACCCCTGCTGCCTCAAGAATGTAGCGCAGCGGCACACCCGTATACATCACGTTGTGGATCATGCCGTGGGTGAACTGGCAGCCGTTCAACTGGGCGCCGCGCCATTCCATGCCGGTATTGGCCGCGCATTCGAGGAAATACACGCGGTTTTCGCGTGGAAAACGCATTAGGTCCTGCATGGTGAAGACCAGCTCCTTTTCCACCAAACCGTTGATCATCAAGCGGTGCACAGCAGGATCAACCTCAGCAATTCCCGCGTGGTGGCGTTCAAAGCAAAGTCCGTTTGGCGTGATGATGCCGTCCAGCTCATGCAGAGGCGTAAAGTTGACCGACGAGACTGGATCAGCCGTCAGCCATTCCACGTTGCGGCGCTTCACGTGTTTTTCGAACGGCGAAGGCGTTCCATAGGGTCTGGCATCCACGCCTTCACCCAATTCCTGCATCCATGGCTGAATTTCGGTGATCGCGGGATCGCCCTCGGCATAGGCGCCGGTTGCAATCGTCGCCGCTGCGCCGGTCAGGCCCGCCTTTAGAAAGCTACGTCTGGTTGTGTTATTTTCGGCCATCTTTTTTCCCTGCTGCTAGCCCGCAAAAATCTGAACAGAATTGTTTGGATTGAGCTTTACTGTGCCCAGTTCGCGAACGTGGGTTTCCACCACGTCCCAAATCTGCGGCCCTTCGGTGTGTTGATTGACGGACGCCCAACCGGCGACCACATAGGATTTTGATGGCACAACCGACTCGCCGTTTTTCAAAAGCGTGAGCTCGGAAATGCGCTGCCCCTGCGGCTTGTTGATATCGATGCGATATCCCAGGCCTCCGGTTCGAACCATGTCGCCACCCTGTTGGTAGTAAGGATCCGGGTTGAAGATATTGTCGGCGACATCTTCCAAAATGAGTTTCAGGTTCTCGCCGGTCATTTCCGTGCGGTAGGCTTGGCCGTAGGTCATCGAGGTGACACCGAAGATGTCCTCGCGTGTGATATCCTGACCAGGCAACAAGGACGGCCCCCAGCGGACACCGGGGCTGAGCGCAATGTCGGCATCGCGTTGTTCA
>JABSRX010000219.1 GCA_013214695.1 Rhizobiaceae bacterium
GGGGAGTCGGCTCAATGAGCGCGCCTCCCTGGAAAGCAAACGGATCAAACCTGGTGGCGCCAAGAGCGACTTCCATATTGGAATCGATGCCGGTGGCCAGGATCTGGTTGGGAACGGCAACATTTGCCAGCATGGTCATGATGTCGACCGACGATTGAGATCCCCACCAATTGCCTTCAACGTTGATTGTGCCGCTGCCTTGATGATTGACCACGAGGCCGCCATTGCCACCCGTAAAGCCAGCACCAGGCATGAAGTTTTGGTTCACCGCGATATTGTTGGCGCCGATGCCGGCAGCAGGGTCGATGAAAATACCGCCGCCGGTGTTGCCGGAGATGTAGTTCTGAAAGACGTCAATCTGGGAAGCAACGTCGCCCAGGAATTGCAGACCGATGCCATCGCCGAGCCCGATGAAGTTGTTATGGACCTGGGTGGTCCGTGCGGTGGAAACGGCGTTGAACACGATGCCATCATTGCCACCTGTCAGCATGTTTCTTCGGATCGAGACTGACGCCCGGTCCATGATGGTGTCGTCAAATAGAATGGCAGCACCGGTTCCGCCGGCAACCCGTTGGGTGACATTGAATGTGCTGTTGACCGGATCGGATCCGTTGTAGTTGGCACCATCCTGTCGGGCACGACCGTTGCGGTCGATTGTCAGGCGTGCGGCGTCTTCGATCCTGCCAAGAAAGGCCAGGCCGTTGAGGCCGCCGGTGATTTCTCTGTTGCGTCTGACGATCATCGAAGAGTTATCGGCGATGTTGCCGAGCACCTGAATGCCGTCGCCTTGCGCACCACCATTGATGCGGCGGTTTCGGTTGATGACAACCCGCGCGCCGTTGGACAAAACGTCATCAAGCGCCTCTTCAACGTCGCCATCAAATTCGATGCCGTTTTGCGTCACGCCACGGATGCGGCGATTGTTGAGAATTCTGAGCGTGCTGTCGTTGATCAGCGAAACATCGATGCCGTCCTGGAAGCCGCGAATGAGGCGATTGTTTCTTACATTCACGAATGAACTCAGCATTGGGCCATCGAAATGGATGCCATCTCTGCCCAGGCCAAGGATCGAACGGTTGTTGTTGATCGCGATGGAGCTGCCGCGGATCAGGCCGTCAAAATTGATCCCGTGATTGCTGTTGCCCTCGATCGTTCTGTTTCCAACGATGTTCACGGTCGCTTCGCCGGTCACCTGCCCACCGACATGCACGCCATTGCGTCGCCCTCTAATCAGCGTGTTGCCCTCGATATTCACCAAGGCGCCGCCGCTGATCGTGCCAAACTCAATGCCGTCGCCGTTTGGATTTTCCGTCCCGCGGATCACCGCGTTGTTGGCAATGGTGACTCTGCCTCCGGTCAGATCGGAAAAGTCGATCCCATCGGCTCGGGCCACGATGTTGCTGCCGCGGATCTGGATTGTGGCATTGGTCTGATCTGCAAAGTCGATACCGTCTTCACCGTCTTGAGTTTGGCTGATCTCGACACGCCGGATCGATGCACCGCCAATGGACCCAAAGCGGATGGCATCGTCATTTGTCGAGATGTTGTTGCCATTCCCGTCCTGAATAATGACATCGCGCACCACATAGACAGCATCGCCATCAACGTCGCCCACATCGATTGCTGAACCCAGGAAGTCCTGGAAAAGAGCCTTGTTGCCCGCGTTTGCCCCCCGGATGATCACATCGACGGTCCCAGCATTGCCGTCTCCGATGTCGCCCTGAGAACGCACGCCGTCATCCAGGTCGTCGAAATCCACATTGACAATCGAAGCGCCGGTTAGATTTGGAGCGGCGGTTCCGTCCAACAGAACGCCGACATCATCAATCGCACCGGTGCCCTGGAGCAGCATGTTGTTGATCGTGACGCCGTTGGCTGAGATCGTCACAGCTGGGCTGGCAGCATTGATGACCGTCGCATTGCCCTGTCCTGTAACCGTCACGTTCTGCTTGTCGACGACAAATGAGCCATAAGATCCAGCTGCCAAGTTGATCTGCGCATCGTCGTTGGTGGAAGGCGCAGCCGGCAGCAAGTCGAGCGCGTCGGCAAACTCAAATCCGCCATTTGAGCTCAATACATTGACGGTTTTCGCTGATCCGGTGATGCCATCTGTCGTTGTAATGTTGCCATCCAGGTTGACGGTCTGCGCCTCGACATTCACGGACTTCAGTGCAGCTACGCTGCCCACGTCCCGACGGAATGTGACTTCGCCTGAGGCCGTATTCGCCGCCAGATCGAATGCGCCGTTGACCCTTCTGTTGAAGGAGATGTTGCCGCCAGAGGTCAGCGAAAGCGCCTTTACATTCGCCGGTCTGAGGGCATCGGAGACACGGATCGCACCTGAATCAGCATTGCCGATATTGAGATTGTCAGCGGTAATTCGGTCAATCTCTGCCATCGTCAGAGACAGCCTTGAATTGACCTCCGTGCCCAGATCGATTTGGCGCCCAGCGGTGCTTTGGGCCAGGGCGACCGTTCCCGTGCCAACATCGATGCCCGCATTGATGAACATCCGGTTTGAGGTGAACGAGACGTCGCCATTGTTGGTCTGGATCGCGGCGTTCACCTCGATGCGATCGTTGGCGGTGACATTCAGGCCAACACCAGCGTTCGCAATATTGACGGCTTCATCGAAGATCACCCTTTGCGAAGCAATGATGTCGATATTGGCCATGGCATTGTTCAGCGCATCGGCGTCGACGGTTAGGTTGCTCGTTGTGTCATTGCCATTGGCAAGCTGGGCGGGTGTCGGGATGCCTCCACCGTCGACAATCCGCACCCGCCGAGGGTCGAGGAGCCAATCGCCAACCTGGCCGTTCGCCGACAGGGCGTTGACCGAAGCATCGCCAGAAATGGCCAGTCCGATTTTGCCAGAAGTCTCAACCAGCCCCCCGTCGCCGCTGCCGGCACTGACATCAACATCGGCACCAAAATAGGTATTGCCATCGGACCAGGCGATCACCGTGCCACCATCGCCATTTTTGGAGGATGCGTTCAGCGCAACGGTTTTGGTGACCAGGAGTTCCTGGGTGTTTTGAACCTCGTCAATCTCAAGGTCGCTGCCGCCCTGAAACTCGCCACCCAGGCGAATGCGACCGGCATCGCCAATACCGGATGCGTTGAGGAGGGCGTTATCAACCTTGATCGACTGCTTGGCGCCCACATCGATGGTGCCACCCGTTTCGCCCGACACATCGATCAGGCCGGAAACGTTGACGATGTCAGCATTGATGAAAACGTCACCACCGTTGAATTTGGGTTTTGCTCTTGGTGCGGCTCTTTTGACGATTCGCCGCTTGGCCGTGATCTTCTGCCGGGTCACCACCTTGCCGCCATTGGCGGTCAGAAATACCCGGCCGCCAGATTTCCTGACACCGGTGACCTGGATGGAGCCCTTGCGGTTTTGCGCAAGCGCATAGACATGGCCGGAATGGGCCCGCAATTCGGCATTGGCTGCCCGGATGGCGCCTGCATTGGTCACAGATCCGCCTGACTTACCGGCTTTGACCAGAATGCGCCCGTCGGCATGACTGTTGTCGCGCAGCAGGATCTCGATACCAGACGCCAGACCTACCGTGCCCTGCTTGGCTTCCAGCGTGCCTTCATTGACGACTTTATGAGCGATCAGGGTAACGTCGCCGCCCAGGGAGGAGACCTTGCCGAGGTTGATGACGGCAGCGTCGCTGTCGCCGATGAATGTGTTGTCGCCGCCATCGAGGAAGTCAGCGTTGGTGATGTCTCGGGTTGAGGCCAGGAAGCTTCCCCCGGTTTCAATGACCCCGTCTTTGCCAACGATCACGCCATTGGGGTTGATCAGCAGCAGCGAACCGGTTGCCGTCAAACGTCCATCGATCTTTGATTGATAGCCCCCGGTCACTCGGTTCAGAGTGGATCCCGACCCATTAGAGAAGTGCACATGGCCGCCCGTGCCGATGGAAAATGTATCAAACTCGAGGATTGCGTTCTGCGAGGCCTGGTTGATCAGCAACTGGTTGGCACCCTTTTGCGTGATCGTGGCGGACCCCGACACGACATTTCCGCCGGTTGGCAGTTCAGCGGCGACAACGGTGACGGGAATGACGGTCAGTTGAGAGGCGGCCAGCAAAGCGGCGAACCGTTTCACCAGTTTCTTGGCGCGCGGCGGCACCACGAATCCAGACGCACTGGTCCTCAATCGGGAAACAAAGTTCGTACGCAAAACACCCACCGAACCCACTCAAGGCTTTCGCCTCAAAAACAAACGCAAAACTGCAAGAATTTGCCCAAGCAATGAGAGCGGAAACGGACCGCTCCTGGGTCGATTAAACTTTCGTTAACGAACCGAGTCAAGGAATTGTTAACCTTTGGTGGCCGGTGTGTTGGCTAAGGTTAATAGATAAAAATTGATTAAAATTAGAACCTTACGTGCCTGAGGTTGGGTAGTCTCAATGCTGTTTCGGCAAGGCAGACGGGGCATCATCAGGGGCGGAATGGCAGCCGATGGCCACCAAAGGATGTGCTTATGGCAGACTGTGAGACGCCGATCTTCAACCGGCTCTGGTGGCTGGTGGCTGCGGCTTAGCTCATTTCCGGCCGTCGTCGAACGGTTGATTGATCGCCCGGGAGGCGTTGCCACCAAATGCCGATGAGTTTCAGATTGTCATCATCCAAGCGATGTGCAAGAAAATCGTTACGCATCATGATCATGGGCCCTGCGCCAAATGGTCTAATGTGCCGCACAACAGGCAAATTCTGGGAGGAATACATGAACAAATCCATCAAGACCCTCGCATTGGCAGGGTTTCTGTCGGCCGTAACGGCTGCTTCATCCTTCGCACAGGAAGTCACACTGCGCTTCCAGCACTTCATTTCACCAAAGGGTGCTGTGCCGTCGCTTTTCATGACGCCTTGGGCGGAAAAAGTGATGAAGGACTCCGGCGGTCGCATCAAAATTGAGCTCTATCCCGGCATGCAGCTGGGCGGTAAGCCACCAGCATTGTACGACCAGATCCGCGACGGCGTGATCGACGGTGGTTGGGCGCTGCCTGCCTATACACCAGGCCGTTTCCCTGAAACCGAAGCATTCGAGCTGCCATTTGTTTCCA
>JABSRX010000220.1 GCA_013214695.1 Rhizobiaceae bacterium
TGAATCCAGCATCTGAAAGTGAGATCGCATGCGATCATGTATCATCGGTCGAACGCTATCTGCAAATTGCTCCCCCACATATCGCTTCGTGTAGTACTAGATTTGTGCATCGGCATGAAGCGTGTTGGACAGAAAGTAAATTCTCTGCAAATACAGGGCCCTTGCCATTGCGTCGGACGAGTCAGGCGACAAGCGCCCACTTTGTTCTGCAAGGAAACTCAATATGGCACCTGTCTCAGAGAGAGTTGCCCCCGTGCTGACATCTGCCAGCACTGGAACCATGCCGCGTGGATTCAGCCGTAAAAAGTCTTTGTCGCTGAATGAGCCCGCCGACAATTGTACGATCTCATCTCGGTACTCCGCACCTATCTCTTCGAGAACCATGCGCACAACATGGCTTGCGCAATCAGGATAAGAATAAAGAACGTAGCTCATTGCGTCTGCTCACCTGAAATGATGTTGAAGGATTTTCGTCTCGGTTCGCTACATTAAATCGACACGGCTCAGAAGATACTAAATTGACGACACCAGGTGATGATAGGCGACAGCCCAATGCACCGAGAGCAGCTACCAAATGGCCTCGTTCAGGTTGTCATGGGAAGTATGCTTCTAGACAACAATTGAATAATTGTTTAATTGTTTGTATTGATGACTGACCTGCACCAACACCAGACGATTGAGTTGGCCGAAACCTTTGGCTTGCTCTCAGATCCAACCCGGCTAGCGATTGTTCTAATCTGCCTTGAACGCGAGTGTTCTGCGGGTGATATCGCGGCGAAGCTGGACGTTTCGCCTTCTTTGGTGAGCCACCACCTGAGACATCTCCGCGCAGCGCGAATGGTGAGGTCAGAACGGCGTGGCAAGCAAGTTTTTTACGAGATGGCGGACGACTGCGTACGCGATGTTTTGAACATCATGATCAACCACCTCTTTGTGCATGATCACAGTGACAATGACGAGACCTAATCAGGAGAAAGAAAATGGTAAACGTTACCCAACAAAAATGCGCATGCACCGATTGCGTATGTATCGTCAATATCGACGAAGCTCTTAAGAAAAACGGCCAAAACTACTGTAGCGAGGCTTGCGCAAACGGTCATCCATCGGGGAATGGATGCGATCATCAAGGTTGCAAGTGCTCGGGTTAAACCACGGCAAACACCGGAGAGGACGCGACGATGTCTAAGCCCTCTCCGAATTTTGCTTCGCCTTATGAGCCCAATGCTTGAGAGAGCGTTTGGGAGTTATAGCGCATCATTTCAAGATAAGTGGCAGCTGGGCCGTCCGGTGCGGAAAGTGCATCCGAATAAAGAGTTCCGCCGATTTGAGCGCCCGTTTCGCTGGATATCTGTTCCAGCAATCGGTTATCAGCGATGTTCTCGACGAAAACTGCAGTTATGCCTTCTTCCCGGATCTGATTGATCAACTTGGCAACATCAGCAGCAGACGCTTCGCTTTCTGTACTGATCCCGGTTGGTGCCTTGAACGCCAATCCATATGATTTCTCGAAATAGCCGAAAGCGTCATGTGACGTGACAACGGTACGAGAGCTTTCTGGAAGAGCTTTGACAGCTGCCGAGATCTCGGCCTCAACCTCCTTCAATTTGGCGATGTAGGCCTCGCTGTTTTGTTTGTAGGTATCGGCATTGGCTGGATCAGCTTCAGACAGAGCTGAGGTGATGTTGTTGATATAGACAATAGCGTTTTGGACGCTTTGCCAAGCGTGCGGGTCGAACGTACCGTGATGATGGTGCCCATGACCGTGATGTCCAGTATCTGGTTCCTGAGCAATCGGCTCAACATCCTTACCGGCAAGATCTTTGAAGAAGTGCTCATTGGCTTCGAATTCAAAAGGCATGTGTTCAGTGAAGAAGGCATACTTGCCGCTCTTCTTGATATCGACGGAAAACACCGTCATGTCTTTCGATTTGTCAAAGGTCAAAGTGTATGCCGTGTCCTGCGCCACCAGCACATCATTGTCACGCCTGGTATCTGAGCTGTCGGCTTCAAGCAGAGCTTCTGCTTTCTCTTCAGCAGCCTCAATATCGCCAGACTGCAGAACAACCATTTTCATTGCTGGGTCTGCATAGTCACCATCAACCTTTGCAAAAGACCACTTGTAGGTCCCTGCAGCCAGGTCAAACACACCTGCCCATTCAAAACCATGCTCGGCATGTTCACCATGCTCATCGTGATCACCTTCCTCTTCAAAGGGAATAGGATCGATGCCCTTCGTTGCAATAATACGAGTGCCTTTGAATCCTGATGCGTCTACCAAACGGTCGATCCAGCCTTCGAACTCAAGTCCGTTGACGAAGAGAACGCTGGCTTTGCTAACAGCACGGGCATCGGCTGGAGTTGGTTGATAGACATGCGCGTCACCATCGTGACCAACCAGCGTGGTTAAGGCGATGTGGTCGCCACCAACCTGGGAGACCATGTCTCCCAAGATCGAGAATGTCGCGACCACCGGAAGCGGGTCTTTTGCCTGACCAATTGTGGGCATCACCGCCGATATGGCGAAAGCGGCCAAGACCGACTTTAGAAAAGTTCTTCGAAGTTTCATAAGGTTTCCTTTCAAGGTTCAAATTTTGGGCGGAGATAGGCCCGTGCAATAACGCCACCGGAGGGTCCTATAACCAGCGACAGAACGTAGAAGGCGCCCGCGACCAAGATGATCGCGGGTCCTGAGGGAAGGCTGAAGTGATACGAAAGCAACAAGCCTGTCAGGCTTGAACTGATCGCGATTGCAGCGGCCATTAAAATCAGACCACCGATTGACTCAAACCAAAACCGTGCAGCGGCAGCAGGTAGGATCATGATACCGACGGCCATCAGGGTACCGAGCGCATGGAATCCTCCCACAAGGTTCATCACCACCAGACTCAAAAAGACGAAATGGGTGATTGCGCTCAATCCACTGACCGATTGCAGGAACTGAGGGTCAGCACATTCGAGAACCAGGAGGCGGAAAACGACTGCGAGGATGACGACTGACAAACTTGCAATTGTGCACAGCAGGATTAGCGCAGCGTCATTGAGCGCCAGAACGGTACCAAAGAGAACATGCATCAGATCGACATTGCTGCCGCGCGTGGAAACAATGAGAACGCCTAGCGCGAGCGAGATAAGGTAGAAAGCCGCAAGACTTGCATCTTCGCGAAGTGCGGTGACGCGTGTCACCAAGCCTGACAACAGGGCAACTGCCATGCCGGCGATGAGGCCACCAATGGTCATTGCACCCAGGGAAAGTCCGGCTACAAGATACCCGACAGCCGCCCCCGGCAATATGGCATGAGCCATAGCGTCGCCAGTTAGGCTCATACGGCGCAGCATCAGAAAAACCCCAACAGGAGTGGCACCGATTGAAATCGCAATGCAACCGAGCAATGCGCGCCGCATAAATCCAAATTCAGTAAAGGGTTGAACAAGAGCCTCCCAGATCATGGCCCACCTCGTCCACAAACATGGGGTGGGCCATCGCAGGCTTCGCACATTTGACGCGCTCGGAACTGGTTTTCAGCAGTCAGCACCTTCTCCGTTGGTCCGTGGGCGACAAGCTCTCGAGCAAGCAAAAGGGTCTCAGGGAAGTGGGCTTTCACCGTCTCTTGATCATGCAGCACGGCAACAATCGTTCGCCCTTCACCATGCCAGCGCTGCACGATGCCGATGAGGTCGGCCGTTGTTCGAGCGTCGATCGCAGTGAAGGGTTCGTCCAGTAGAAACATCTGCGCGTCCTGCAACATCAGTCGCGCGAACAGTGTTCGCTGCATCTGTCCACCCGACAGAGAACCAATTGGGCGTTGCTCTAGCCCCGTCAGTCCCACTGCGGCAATGGCAGTGTCGATGCGCTCTCGGTGATCCTTGTCTATTCCAGCAAAGGCACCGACTTCACGCCATAGCCCCGTTGCAACGAGATCAACCACAGAAAGTGGAAAGGTCCGATCGATGTCAGATTGCTGGGGAAGGTATGCTATGTCTTCTCGCTTTAGCGAGCCAAAGGCAACTTGCCCCCCAATCGGATCCAACGTTCCCATGACACCCTTCAAGAGGGTCGACTTCCCCGATCCGTTTGGACCGAACACCGCCGTCAAACTGCCTTCGGCAATCTCAGCCCTTAAGCCACGGACCGCCGCAAGGCGATTATAGCCCAACGTTAGATCTTGGAAGGCGACAGCGATACTCATTGCAGAGCACCTGGAGTTGCGGTCGCCCACAAAAACCCGGCCCATAGGCTTGCGACTATGACGAACGCGACCACTACGCGGGGCGTTGCCCCGACGAGGAGCAGCCGAAATTTGGGAAATTTGTCGGTCACCCCTGGATTTACCTCGCGCAAACCGATGCGAAGTGAATGCCAGTAGAAATGTACTCGACGGGACCAACTTCAAATGTTGAAGTGTCCGCCATGCGGATTGAAGGCATTTTGTTCTCCTCTCGGGGACACCCGCCCCAATCTGAAGTTATTATCAATGCCTGGCAGGTCTTCTGGCTCACGGTTATCGGGTTGATGTGCCCACCTTCCCAGGTTTCCCCAGTGGTGAAATTGGCACCCCTACCGCTCACAGTTGCGGGTACAGCCCCGGACTTGCCGCCCTGATGGGTACGACTTACCGGGTTCCCTTTTAACGCCTCGGCCTTTGGCCTCTGGCAACCAAGCTTCATATGCTTTGGGCTTTGTCGTGCAAGAGTCAAGCTAATATTCGCTCTTTTCCTTCACCGCTGAAAGCCATGGCCCTCTTGGGGGGTAATCTTCGAGCGCATCATCATCTGTATGCAAAATTTGCGTTGGCTGGTGAGGCTAAATGCTCGGCTCATGAAGGTCTGCTAATGGGATGGACCGACTGCTCCCCCTTAGTGAGGGTTGGTCGTTTAGACTGATCCTTTTGAAGACAGGAGCAGCATCCCATGACGGAGAACCATATCTCTGAACTTTCCAGTATTGGCGTTGATATTGGCAAGGACGTTTTTCACCTTGTTGGCTTTGATGCCAATGGAACACTTGTGTTGCGCAAGAAGGTGAAGCGCCTTTC